>CAKZLV010000049.1 GCA_937127285.1 uncultured Bacteroidota bacterium | reverse complement strand
GGCTTTACCGCGTGGTTTCACCCCAGCGTGTCGATTCAGCGGCAGGGGGTGACGGAAGACGGCGACTTTTCGTCCGACGCCGAGGCCGCGACGATTCAGCCCGGCGACCTGGTGCACGTGGACTTCGGGATTTCCTACCTGCGCCTCCATACCGACACGCAGCAGCACGCCTACGTCTTGAAGCCGGGCGAGACGGAGCCGCCGGCGGGCTTACAGGAGGGACTGCGCATCGGCAACGAGGTGCTGGCCACGGCGCTGGAGGCGGCCCGGGCCGAGGGCATCCGGCCGACGATCTACACCCACCCGATCGGCCATCACGGCCACGGCGGCGGTCCGCTGATTGGTCTCTGGGACCAGCAGGACGGCGTTCCCGGCCGCGGCGACTACCCCCTGCATGCACACACCGCCTACTCGATCGAGCTCAACGCCGAGGTGTCCGTTCCCGCGTGGGACGGGCAGGACGTCCTCATCAGGCTCGAAGAAGACGCCTACTTCGACGGCGAGAGCGTCCGCTACCTCGACGGCCGGCAGACGGAGTTGTACGTCGTGCCGCGGCGGTAGGGGGCTCCGTCTCGGCGACGGAGATTTGCTCATCCCCATCCCCGCCCCCGAGGCCGGCTTCCGAGTGAACAATCCGTGAGACGCCCACCTTCCCGCCGCTTCCGGGATCAATCCCCACGCGGGTGCGTGACAGAGTTTTGCAAGTCGGGCAACTCGCAGCTGCGAGGCCCGGCGTGCGATGCAGGACGCGATGCGGTCCGACACAAACAGTGGCCGCATCGCCCGGCATCTGCCCGTAGCTCAGATGGACAGAGCGGCGCACTACGGATGCGCAGGTCGGGGGTTCGAATCCTCCCGGGCAGGCACTTCTCAAGGGCACGAAAAACGCCCCTCCATCGCCATGCACGGTGACCGGAGGGGCGTTTGGTCGTTGGGGCCATCGGTCCCCGCATCCCCGCAGTCCCCGGCACCGATCACCGGCTGAAGTCCGGGCGGTGGAGCGCGTCGATGGCGGTCCGGTCCTCGTCCGACAGGGAGAACGAGAAGACGTCGGCGTTGGCGTGGACGTGATCGGGGTTCGTGCTGGACGGAATCGGCACGATGCCCTGCTCGACGTTCCACCGCAACACAACCTGCGCGGTGGAGACATCGTGCCGGTCGGCGATCTGCCGCAGGGTTTCGTCCTCCAACAACCCGGGCGCCGACAGCGGCGAGTGGGCCATGACGCGAATTCCGCGGGCGTGGGCGGCCTCGATCAGGGCCGTCGGATGCCGGTAGGGATGACACTCCACCTGCACCAGCTCCGGCGTCCGCCCGGACAGTGAACACAGGTCGGCAAGCCCGTCGGCGTCTACGTTGCACACGCCCAGATGCCGGGCCCGGCCGTCCTCGACCAACCCCTCCATCGCCGCCCACGTCTCGGCGAGGTCCACGTCCGCGCGGGCCGGATCGCCGGCTGCCGTCGTGGGAAACGTGCGGGCCGTCGCCTCTTCGTGAGAAAGCCGGGATAGATCCCCCAGGGGACCCTGATGCCTCCACGCCGTCGGGTTGTGAAGCAGGAAGGCGTCGAATGCTTCGAGCCCGAGCCGCTTTAGAGACGCTTCGGCGGCAGTCCGCAGATGATCGGGCCGGTGGTTCGTGTTCCACACCTTCCCGACGATGAACAGGCGCTCCCGCGGAAGGCCGCAGCCGTCGGTGAGAAGCGCCCCCAACTCGGCGTCCGTTCCGTACAACTCGGCCGTGTCGAACAGGCGAATGCCCGTCGCCAGAGCGTCGGCCATCGCGTTCCCCAGGTCCACGTACGTCGAGCCCCCGCGGTACCGCGAGCATCCGAACCCGATAGGAGGCAGGGAAGGAAGCGCCGCTTCCGGTTGGCTTCCGCGGCGTCGCGGCGGAGACGTCGGCGCCGGATCCAGGTGTGAACGCGAAAGGGAACCGCCGGTCGGTGCAGAGGATCGTGGGCGGTCGTCCGCGGCAAAGCCGCCTCGGACGGCGAGAGGGTGGGCGTCCGGGTGGGGGAACGGGTCTTGCGTCCACGGCAGCTGCTCCGGGCGGTCGAACCCGCACCGCTCCACGGGCCTGCCCCCGCCGGCATCGGCGCTGGTCTCGACGGCGGTTAGGGTCGCCACCACGTGAGCGGCCTGTCGGGCCGATGCCAGCGGCGCCGCTCCCCGTTCGGCGGCCCGGGCGGCGTCGACCGCCAGAGAAGCGTAGCGGAGCGGGTGGGGCGGGCGCGGGAGCGGAAACGGGCGGTAGGGCCGGCCGAGCCGCGCCACCTGCAGGAGGGGCGCGTCGGTGTCGCCGTCGAAGTTGCCGCAGTCGTCGAGGTAAAGCGACCCGGCGTCGCCGTGCAGCTCCAGGCTCGAAAAGTGGCGGGTGCGGTGCGGCACGTACGCGCTGGCGGTGAGATGCACGAGCGGTCCGTCGGCCATCTCCAGCACGGCGGTGACGTGGTCGGGCGTGTCGACCCGAAACGACCGTCCGTTGTGCGCGTGCTCGTCCAGGAGCAGCGCCGCGTCGGCCGTCCGCACGCGCTCCACCGGGCCGAAGAGGGTGGTGAGGACGGTCAGCGGGTAGACGGCGCCGTCGTAGAGGGGACCGATTTCCAGGAAGGGCTGGGGGGCGGGATGCCACTCGGTTGTTCGCCCGAAATTTCCCGTTGCGGTTGCCGTTCGCACCGGACCGATGTGCCCGTCTCGAACCAGCCGTCCGGCCATCTGCTGGGCATCTGCCCATCCGCTGATTGGAGCGCAGGCAAGCACGCACCCCTGCTCTTCGGCGAGCGTGACGAGCGATTGGGCCTCGTCGGCCGTCATCGCCAGCGGCTTCTCGCTGACGACGTGGCATCCGGCCTCCAGGCAGATGCGGGTGACGGCGGCGTGGGCGGTGTGGATTGTGAGGTTGATCACCAGGTCCACGTCCTCGGCGGCCAACAGCGCGCCGGCGTCGGTGTACGGCGTGAGGCCGTACCGGTCGGCGAGCGCTGCGGCGTTGTCGGCGTCGAGGTCGGCGCAGCACGTGAGGGCGAGGGCGGGACAGGCAGCGAGACCGTCGGCATAGGCGGATGCAATGGCACCGCACCCGATAAGGGCAACGTTCATTATGCGTTTGGACGAAAAGAGGGGGCAACGGGTCGTCCCGTCTACGCAGCGGCGCACTCAGGTGTCCGGAGGGGAGAGGCGGATCCGGGACGGGGCACGTCGGCGGGAGTTGCGGTGGCTGCTGCGGACGCGTGGTCCGGCCTGTTGGGCACCGGCCTATTGGGGGCCGATTGGTCGCGATCCGCCGCATGGTGATCCGACGCATGCCATTCAGACCGGTCCCGTTAGAGTCCGAAGAACTCTGCCACGCCCGAGAGCACCATCTTGGAAGCGATGGCGGTCAAGACCATTCCCATCAGCCGTTCGGTAGCGATGATGCCGCGGCGGCCGAGCAGCTTGGAGAGGTTCGGGGCCAGGAGCAGTACGGCGCCGCTCGCCGCCCAGGCGATCAGCAGGGCCGCCAGCCACTCCAGCCACCGCTCCGGGTTGTTGCTCATGATGAAGAGGATGGAGGCCATCGCCGAGGGGCCGGCAATCAAGGGAACGGCGAGGGGCACGAGGATGGGCTCTCCCTCCGCCTCCTCGGCATCTTCTGCAAACACGCCGCCGGGGGTCGGAAACACCATCCGGAGGGCAATCAGGAAGAGAATCACGCCACCGGCCACGTTGAGCGACGACTCCGAGATCCCGATTGCCTCCAGCAGGTACTGTCCGCCGAACAGAAAGGCGAGCAGGAAGACGAGGGCAATCAGCAGTTCGCGCGCGATCACCCACCGGCGCCGACCGGGATCCACCGGGCGCAGGACCGACAGAAACACGGGCACGTTCCCGAACGGGTCCATGACGAGAAACAGGAGGAAGGCGACGGAGAAAATAGTCATGTCGTTCGGTCGTATCGATCATGCAACGGTGCACACGAAGCGGCTCGCGCCACGCACGTCTGGAGGCGTGACGTACGGATTCCGGGCGCAGAAGAGGAATCGGAGCCCCTCCGAGACGGCACCCGGTCATGCACGACGTGATAGACCTGCTGCTCGTCCCCGTTTCATGGAGTTTTTCGGTTGCAGCAATCGATGAAACCGATCGGCGTCGAAGCGGTGTCTTGCACAAGAGGCATAGATACCGCTGCGCCCGAGAGAGGGGCCGGCACGTCAGCGTCCGGAGGCCGGTCCCGACGGGCGGGCAGCCCGGGTCGGCCCGTACTCCTTCCTGGGCCGTGCCCCTGCTGGCCTGTGCCCCTGCTGGCTTGTGCTCTTCTGGGCGGTGCTATCCCGGGCCCCGACGGCCGCC
>CAKZLV010000048.1 GCA_937127285.1 uncultured Bacteroidota bacterium | reverse complement strand
ATTCCGTCCTCGAAGTCGGTAATCAGCTGCGGGCCGATGACGATGCCCGCGAAGCGGACCGTCGCAACCGTACGGCCGGAGCGGAATCGAACGGGGACGTTGTAGCTTCCCGATTCGGTCGGACCGTTGAACGTCACCAGAAAGATGCTCTCCCCGTCCTCAGGCGATCCGCTTTCATCCCCGACCTCGACGCTGTAGTAGGACGGGAAGCTCGCCGTATCGGGTTGCGGCCGTTCGCTGAGGCCGGTGTAGCGGACGACGACCGTGTCCGTCTGGGACGAGTCCGGCTGGACCCGGAAACTCACCTCCGGCGTCGTGGGAGCAATGAGCCCCTCGTCGCCGCTGGAACCAGAGTCGCACCCGGTGAGGACGAGGGTGAGGGCAAGCAGAACGCTGAGCGTCGAGGCGAGCAGGCGCGGAGAGAACGTCATGACAGCTGGGGGTCGTACGACTCGGGAATGGGAGATCAGGGACGGCGGGGCGGCCGATCGGTCGGGTGACGGCTACTCGTACCCGTTGTTTTGCTCGATCGCGTTCCCCTGGTCGAGCTGTTCCTGCGGAATCGGGAAGCGCTCGTTGACGCCCTCTTCGAATCCGGCATCGGCCATGCGGTCGGTGCGCCCCTGGCGGACCAGGTTGAAGAAGCGCTGGTACTCCATGGCCAACTCGACGCGCTGCTCGTTCCAGATGATTTGCCGGAGCTCGCTCTGATTCGTGGTCGTGATGTCGGGCAGGACGCCCTCGGGGTCGTTGGACGGGTCGTTATCGTCGTCGCGAGCACGGGCACGCACCTTGTTTAGGGACGTCAGTGCCGCTTCGGACTCGCCGAGTTCGTTGGACGCTTCGGCGTGCCAGAGCAGGATGTGGGCGTAGCGGAGAACCCGGCGGTTCGTCGGGCCTTTCCGCGGCCCCGACGGCTGGCGCGCAGCCGGGAGCCACACTTTCTCGTTCAGGTACCCGTTCGGGCCGTTGGCGGCGCACGCTCCCGTGATGTCCACCGTCTCGGTGTTTCCTTCCGGGCCGGTAATCGTTTCTCCACCGGTGATGATCGTTGCGTCCCGCCGCGGGTCGTCGTCGGCGAAGGCGTCGTAAAGGTCCTGCGTCGGGCAGTTGAATCCGTAGCCCCACGTGGCTCGGCTCTGCTGGAACGTCGTGCCCACGGTGCCCTCGAGGGCATTCGGAATGTCGACGTGGTTGATTTCGAAGATGGAACCCGGGCCGAACTCGCCCCGCAGATCAAACACCCGGCTGAAGTCCGCGTCGAGCCGGTACTGGCCGGAGCCGATGATCTCCTCGGCGAGGGTTTGCGCCTCCTGCCATTCCTCCTGGAAGATGTGCGCCTTCACGCGAAGTGCCTTCGCGGCGCCGCTGGTTGCACGGCCGAGCGTCGGGGCCGTGGGCGACATCGCGGAGGCGGCTTCTCGCAGGTCCGTCTCGATCTGGATCCACACCGAATCCTCCGGCGAGCGCGGGACGTCTGCCTCCGATGCCGGGAGCGGTTCGGTAATCAGCGGAATGCCCGGCCCGTCGTTGGCCCGGTCGTTGCCGAGGCCGTACATCTTCAGCAGGTAGAAGTGGAAGTAGGCACGCAGGAACTTGGCCTCTCCCACAACCTGCCGCTGCTCGGCCTCCGGCATGTTCTCGATGCCGGGAACGTTGGCGATGACCAGGTTCGCCCGGTAGACGCCCGTGTTGAGCGTATTCCAGGTGGAGGTCACGTACGGGTCTGTCGGCCGCGGATCGAACTGATCGACGCGCTGTACCGAGATCTGGTCGCTCCCGCTCTCTCCGCCTTTCGTCGCGTTATCGGACGCGATCGAGCCGAAAACCATCGGGTACGGCGGGAAGAAGTCGAACGAGCGCGCCTGCGTGTAGTCGTACACGGCGTTGAGGCCGCGCTGCGCGTCGTCGGCGCTTCGCCAGAAGTTTTCGGACGTGATCTCACCCTGGGGTGATTTCTCCAGGAAGCTGTCGCATCCCGTGAAGAGGATCCCCAGCAGGGTGGCAGCAGCAAGGCCGATCAGAGTGCGTCGGTACATGGCGAGTTGGTGCATATCGTCGGAACGAGTCGAGAGGAGAGACCGGGTCACCGGCGGGGTTGGCGGTGCTTAGAAGCTGAGGTTCAGCCCGACGGTGTAGACCCGCGGCTGCGGATACGTGGCCCGGTCGATCCCGCGGTCGAGCGTGCTGTTGTTGACGCCGATCTCCGGGGTGTATCCGTCGTACCCGGTGAGGGTGACGAGATTCTCGGCGCTGACGTAGGCACGGACCCGCGAGAGTCCCACACCGAAGCGATCGAGCAACCTCGACGGCAGCGAGTAGGCCAGCCGGATGTTTTTCAGGCGGAGGTAGGACCCGTCCTCCACGTAGTAGTCGGAGATCCGGCTATTCTGATTCGGATCCGAGGAGGTCAGGCGCGGCACCTCTTCGCTGGTGCCGGGTCCGGTCCAGCGATCCTTCACGGACTCCTCCATGTTGAAGGCCGGGTTGAACACCGTGTAGAACTTGTAGGCGGCGAAAATATCGTTGCCGTACGTGCCCTGGACGAAGACCCGGAGGTCCAGGCCCTTGTACTGGGCGCCAACGTTGAGCCCGTAGGTGAAGTCCGGCGTCGGGTTGCCGATGTAGGTCTGGTCCTCCTGGGTGATCTGCCCGTCGCCGTTCAGGTCCTTGAAGCGAATGTCGCCCGGTGCCGTGTCCGCGCTCTGGTACGGGGAGGAGGCATTGCCGTCCCGCGCATTGGCACTCTGAACTTCCTCCGCATTCTGAAACAGGCCGTCGGTCACGTATCCGTAGAAGGCGCCGATCGGGTTGCCCGGGGCGGTGCGGGTGATCGACCCGTTGCGGTAGAAGCCGCTGTTGATCACGAAGTCGGTCGACCGAGCCAGGCTGACCACCTCGTTCTCAATCGTGGTAAGATTGCCGCCGACGCGGAGCGTCAGGTCGTCGGTCGGGGACGCCGAGTAGTTCGCGGAGAACTCCCACCCTCGATTTCGAATCTCACCGGCGTTCTCGGGGCTCGCGTTGACGAGACCACTGGTCGGGATCGGCGGAAGGTAGACGAGAAGATCGGACGTGACCTTATTGAAGAAGCCGACGGTGAGATCGAGGTGGTCGCGAAAGAGCGTCGCGTCCAGTCCCACGTCCGTCTGCGTCGTCTCCTCCCACTTCACGTTCGGGTTCGGCGACTGCAGCGGAGCGGAGCCGGGCGCGAGCTGGCCGTTCGCGATGTAGTCCTGATTCCCCGAGATCGTCGCGGCGAACGCGTAATCGCCGATCGCCTGGTTCCCGTTCTGCCCCCAGCCTGCGCGGAGCTTGAGATTGTTGATCAAATCCGTCTCCGGGAAGAACGGCTCTTCGGTAATGCGCCACGCCGCGGAGAAGGACGGGAAGAACGCAAACCGGTTGTTTGCTCCGAACCGGGACGAGCCGTCGTAGCGGGCGACCGCCGTAATCAGGTAACGGTCGGAAAAGTTGTAGTTGGCCCGCCCGAAGAAGGACAGGAGATTCGACTCGTTGAGGGAGCCGCCGATGTTGACGACCTCCGGGCCGGCACCGAGATACCGCAGCGACTCGGTGTTGCCGGGCTGCCCCTGCGTGGTCGCGTCGATGAAGCGGTAGTCGTTCGTCTCGATGGTGGTCCCCCCGAGCACCTCTACGTCGTGACGACCGAAGGTGTCGTCGTAGGTGACGGTGTTGTCCCACACGAGCGAACTCTGCAGGTCCGTGTACTGCGTGGCGCTCGGCGACTCGTTGCGGTAGCTGGGACTGATATCGTAGCTCGGCGTGAAGGCGTACGTGTTGCCGTTCCGCAGGTCGAAGCCGAACTGCGACCGGATGCGCAGGCTCGACAGCGGGCTGAGCTCGGCGTAGACGTTTCCGACGAGGCGATTGTCCTTGTATTCGTTGTTGCGGAAATCAAGCGCGGCGAGCGGGTTGTTGGCGTTCGTTCGCGGCTGGGCGGTGAAATTGCCCGCACTGTCCCGCGCCGGCACCGTCGGGTCCACCTGCAGCGTCTGAATGAGCAGGTTGCGGACGTTGTCTGTTTCCGGAATGGTGTTGCGGACGGTGCGCTTGTAGGTGACCTTCTCTCCCACCTCCAGAATCGGGCTCACCTGGAAGGTCGTGTTCACGCGTACGTTGAGGCGCTCGAAGCTGGACTTGTCAATGATGCCCCCCTCTTCGAAGTATCCGCCGCTGAGGCGGTAGGTCAGGTCCTCGGTCCCGCCCGACACCGCGAGGTTGTACTTCTGCGTGATGCCGGTGCGGAAGATGAGGTCCTGGTAGTCGGTATTCTCCCCGATAAAGGCACTCGGCGAATCGAAGGTCGGCGGCTGGCCCGCATTAACGTTCGCTTCGTTGCGCAGCGCCGCATACTCCGGCCCCTCCAGGAGATCGATTGTGTTCGGCGTTTCCTGAGCGCCCATGTAGGCGTTGAAGTCGACGCGGCGCTCGCCGGCCGTACCGCCCTTGGTGGTGATGATGACCGCCCCGTTGGCAGCCTGCGATCCGTAGATGGCCGCTGCCGACGCCCCCTTCAGGATGTCGATCGATTCGATGTTGCTCGGATCGACGAAGTCGATGCCTCCGTCGCCCGTAGAGGTTGCACCCTGAACCGGAACGCCGTCGACCACATAGAGCGGGTTGCTGTTGCCGGTCGTGCCTGTTCCCCGAATCCGGATGCTGAAGCCCGAGCCCGGACTGCCGGTGTTCTGCGTCACGGTGACGCCGGAGACCTGCCCCTGGATGGCCTCCTGGGCGCTCTCAATCGGCGCTTCCTGGATCGACTCGGCCGAGACGGACGAAATCGATCCGGTCAGGTCCTCGCGCTCCTGCGTGCCGTACCCGACAACGACCATCTCCTCCAGCGACACCCCGCCGGCGGCGAGGGCAAAGTTGAGTTCGACGGTTTCTCCGGGGTTCACCCGCACCGTCTGGGTCCGGCTCTGAAAGCCGATAAAGGAGGCCTGCACCCGAACCGTACCGGTTGCCACTCCCTCGATCCGGTACGTGCCGTCCGCTCCCGTACTGGAGCCCTGCTGGGAGCCGACCAGGACGACGTTCGCGCCAGGGAGCGGCTCTTCCGTGCCGGCCTCCGTGACGGTGCCGGTAAGGACGCCTGTCTGCGCGTACGCGACGCCGGGAAGCCAGAGGCAGCCGCAGAGGAGAGCGATGCCGAGAAAAGGGGGGAGAAAGCGGTTCGTCCAAAGCATAACCGGGGCTCGATCGGGACGGCGATGGGCGCTGGGCAGACCCCAGGGCGGCCCTGGGGGAACCGGCTTCAGGGATGAAACCGGTTTCATGAAACCGCTTTCACGGTAGGGGATGGATTATGGCAACATCAAGGCAGACGCCAAAGCTTCACGTCAAGTCCACAGAGGTGGGACCTACACCCGCTGACGCCGGGTCGAAAGGGCCGGTCGGCGGCGGTCCTCTTCTCCTCTCGCCCCATCGGGCCGGCTGTCCCCAACGGGCCGTTATCCGCCCGTGCTTGCCCGCACCTTCAGGTCGTGCGGGAGAGTGACTTCCTCCGGCTCCGGCGACGCGTCGGCCTGCACGCGTTCGATCAGGCGCGCGCCGACCTGCCGCCCGATCTCGTAGATCGGGACGCGGACGGTGGTCAGCGACGGGCTGGCGTAGCGTGCACTTGCGATGTCATCGAACCCCGCCAGCGCCACCTCTTCCGGCACGCGAATACCCTGCTCCTGCAGGGCGGCCATCGCCCCGATCGCCATGTAGTCGTTGCAGGCAAAGACAGCGTCGGGACGCTCGTCCAACGCCGCAATCTTCTTACCGGCCTCGTAGCCGCTGTCCTGGGTGAACGTCCCCTCCACCACCGGTCCACCGGGCAAACCGTGCTCGCGGAGGGCCTCTCGATACCCCTCCATTCGTCCCTCCACATCTCGGCTTCCCAGCGGACCGGTGATCACACCGATCCGCTGCCGTCCCCGCTCGATCAGATGCGTAACCGCCCGTTTCGCCCCGCGCCGGTTCTCCAGGCTGAACAGGTCGGCCCGCGCTTCCCCCCGCTCCGTGTTGATGAACACGGTCGGCAGGTCGAGGTCGACATTGGCGGTGAGCGCGCCGGACTCGACCCGCGGCGTCATGATCACAAGCCCGTCCACACGACCGACCAGCGAGTGCAGGGCCGACGTTCCTTCTTTCTGGTTGTAGTGCGAGCTTGCAATGAGCAGGTAGTGGTCGGCCTCCTGCACCGCCTCATCCAGACCGCGAATCAGTTCAGAGAAGAACTCTCCGTGCGGAGCCGGGAGGATGACGCCGATCGACCGCGTGCGACCGCTGCTGAGACTCTGCGCGGTGGCGTTGGGCGTATACCCCATGCGCCGGGCCGCGCGGAGCACGCGCTTTCGTGTTTCCGGATTAACGAGATGATCGTGGTTGAAGACCCGAGACACAGTCGTTGCCGACACGCTCGCTTCAGCGGCAACGTCGCGGATGGTGACGCTCATGGATGCAGGGCGTTAGACAATGGATGCTTACGAGAGGCAATCAGGTGTGCTGCAGAAGACAACTCTCCGTCGGAATCCGGTACGTCTGGCCTTCCGCTGCGGTCCCCAGTCGCCTCGCTGTCGTCGGTCAATGCCCGCCCCGAGACGGCCGCCGGAGGTAGCCGGGTAGCCGCCCCCTGCCTGCCTCTGAAACCGGTATCGTATGCATTTCGAAGACCGCCTTCCTTGCATGCGGCCGTATTCTTCGCGAGGAACCCAACGGCCAATCCCGGCCGCGCCGGTACGGTGGGGACTCTGGCAGCCGCAGCGCGGCACGGACGTGTCGTGCCGCGTGTGTTCGGCAGCGGCGAGCCGTGCGGGAGCCCGTGCGTGTGCCGCAGCCGGTATCCGCTCGGGCTCTGACACTTTTTCGCCGCCGACGCATTTGCTTCGAGTCACCGTCCATCTTCTTTTGGTACGTTTCTTCCCCGGTTTTTCCCGCATGACGCCTCTTCTGTCCTCGCCGCTTGCGGTGGCGGGTCTCGCCGCGTTGGCCAGCCTTCTTCTCCCGCACAGCCGAGTCGGGAGGATGCTCCTGTACCCGTTTTCGCTTCTTTCAACCTGGATCCACGAGTGCGGTCATGCGGTGTCCACCCTTCTCGTCGGAGGAAGGGTGCACCAAATCACGCTACACGCCAACCTCTCCGGGTCCGCAATGTCCACCCGACCCGACACAGCCTTCAACCATGCGTTTACCGCGGCCGCTGGTCTTCTGGCACCGTCTCTTCTGGGAGGCACGCTGATTGTTCTGTCCGCCCTTCCGTCTACGGCTCCGTACGCGCTCTTCGGCGTGGCCACGCTTCTTCTGCTCACCGGTCTCCTCTGGGTGCGCACCCTCTTCGGCCTCGGTGCCATCACGGTCCTCTCCGGGGCCTCCTTCGCGGCAGGGTACGCCCTGTCTCCGCTCCTCCAGTACGCGGTCCTTCATTTTGCTGGGGCTCGCCTTGCGCTGGAGAGCCTGTTGGACGTCCGCTACATGTTCTCCCGCACGGCCACCACCGCCAACGGAGAGTCTCTCCCGTCTGATACCGAGCGGATCGCACGAGCGCTGTTTCCTCCGTACTGGTTCTGGGGATTTCTCATCGCGGGGGCTTCGATCCTGATTCTGATTACGAGTCTGTACGCTGCGTTGCGCTTGCACGCGCCGGAGGTGACCCCTCCTCTTGACGATCTCGTTCAATCATTCGTGTGACCGGCGCGGCGGGTCGACGCCTCTGCCTGGAAGAAAGCTGTCTCGGCTCGGTTCGGGCCCCAGTCGTACCCCGGGATCGGTTTCACGGAACCCGTCCAGGGAGGTCTCCACCGGAAAGGCGTCTGCCGGAAAGGCGTCTGCCGGGGTTGCGGACGCCGCTCTTCCGGTGATTTTTGGTACAGACACGAAGAAGGGGACCGCCAGAAAGACGTCTGTGACTTTTTTCAAAGCCGATGTGACTTCTTGGGTGAAGGGACGAAAGGATTTTCTTGACCGAAGCGGTGCTTGAAAAACGACCGGTCTCTTCCTCCGGAGAGGCGCATTTCCATGCAGGTCTCGATGGAGACGATTTCTACGTTCATTCGCGTGGCCGCAGCGGCGGTAGTCGCCGGCATCCTGCTCACCGGTTGCGGCGGCACGCATGCGGTCAACATGGAAGCGGTGGACCGCGATGGGTATTTCGAGGCGCTGCAGCCGCTGGAGGACGGCGCGGTTGCCTACACGTTCGACAGCGAGGTGGAAGCCGGCAAGGCCCGCCCCCGCACCGAAGACTATGAGAACCCGCTCATGCTCACCACGAAGGTGGAGCACGACCAGCCCGGTCGTCTTCGCGACCTGACCGGGCGCTATCTCGAGCGCCGGTTCGCGGGCGTCGATGCCGGGGCCGATACCGAAGTGCAGGCGCATCTTCGGCAGTTTCAGGTGAGCAAGTGGGTTCCCGGCTCCAACATGGCGGCTCTCAGCAAGGCAGCCGATGCCGACACCGAGGAAGGAGTCGAAGGGGCCGTCGGCGCCCGGCTCTCTGCGCACGTCCGGGTTCTGGAAGACGGGTCCTTGACGGACTCAACGACCATTCGGGTGGATGCGGAACGCCGCTACGAGATCGGGGGGTCGGGATCGCACTGGGAAAAGGTGATTGCCGATCTCAACGGGCGCTACCTGGACGCTCTCGATGCGTTCATCGCCGGGGACGATCCGAAGGCGCCGGCGAGCCGGCGCTGAGCGATCCGCCGGGCGGCGTTGTCCTGCCCCCGCAGGTGCCTCCCGACGAACCGGCCGAAACCGCCCGTTTGTATGTGGACTCTCGAGCGGGTTTCGTACGCTCCGTCGTTTTGGAGGCGTTTTGGAGGCGCCCGGTGCGGGCTGCCGTGGGTCCGGCGCGCCCCGTACCGGGTGGATGGCAGCAGCCGGCGAATCGCAGCAGCCGGTGGATGGCGGCAGACGGTGGATGGCGGCAGCCGGTCGGGCACGGGGGGCCGCGAGGAGCCTCAGCCGTCGTGTCCGGCCCGCGGATCTTCCAGCCAGTCCCAGACGACGGACAGGTTCACGCCCTGCGCGTCCTGGTGACAGTCCCAGCTGTGATCGAACGTGCCTTTGGTGTAGCGGTGGCAGTGATAGCCGTCCTCGCCCTCAAGGACGACGAGTAGCCGCGTGCCGTCCTGCTGGACAATTTTGCTTTTCGGGGCGAGCCCCTCCTCGTGGGTCGATCGCGTCTCGTCGAGATTCTCCTGTCCGAGGATGTCGGGGCCGCTATTGAATGGGTCAGCCATAGTTGGGGGGATCCTGAGATACGGTTAGCAAAGCAGTACGGACGGTGCAACGGATCGACGCGGCAGAAGGTACGTGCAGATTCCGAAAATCGAGGGGAGATTGGTACGACCGCCCGAGAGATTGTCGGCCGGCGCAGCGGGAAGGCGAACGGTCGCCGCCGGTTTCCCCCCGTGCGATATCTCGACCGCGTTGGACGAACAGGAGGCCGGTCTCTCACCGCCGTCGGCATCGCTCGCTTCCCGACGGCATGGGCTTCAGACTGCAGCCGGCCACCGTGTGGGATCAGGGTTCGGCAGGGAGCGGGATGTCCGCATACCAGTTCTTTCCCGACCCGCCGTTCGATCCCGCGTCGTAGACGTAGCCGTACACTGCGGGCGACTCCTCCCCCCGCCGAAGCGCCTGCCCGCGCACCCACTGCACGGTGGCAGTGTCTACTTGAACCTGCGGGGCCGTCCACTCGCCCCGCGCATCGCTCCTCGTATGGTACAGGGCCCCGGTCTCGTCCTCGACGAAGAGAACGTGGACGCAGGAGTGGGCGGCGATGGCAACGGGAGGAGCTTCGACGACTCCTACCGGGGGGACTTCGAGACCGGGGCCTTCGAGTTTCCGTCGGTGATCACCAGCACCGAAGAAGTGCTGGACTTCCCCGATCGCTTCGCGGATGTGCTGGAAACAGACGACGAGACGCGCATCGAAGGCAATCTCGAGGATTTCGACGCTCAGGAGGTGACGTACGCGGGCTACGTCATGACGGAGGTCACCCTGACGGACCGCCTCCTTCTCCTGCCCGGCGTGCGGTACGAGTTTACGGACGTGGAGAGCGAGGGCCTACAGGCGGTTGTGGAGGACGGCGACATCGTGGGCTCCACACCCGAGACGGCGACGAACGACTACAGGTACTTCTTCCCGATGCTGCACGCGCGCTTCGCCGTGACGCCGCAGACGAACAG
>CAKZLV010000047.1 GCA_937127285.1 uncultured Bacteroidota bacterium | reverse complement strand
AAAGCGTCCCCCGCGTCCAAAGCCCCCACGCTCCCAAGCCCCCACGCTCCCACGCCCCCACGCTCCCACGCCCCTTCACTCCACGGGGCCCAGGGCGGGAGAGGGGATCCAGCCGGACGATCCGTCGGGAAGGTGGACGTAGGTCCAACGGTCGGGTGCAGGGGAGGGAGGCGGCAGGACCTGTACGAGGATTCCCTCGGAGAGGGACGTGTCGGCCGGGGCGGTGCCGGAGGGGCTCGTGCGCAGCGGCACCCGGTCGGTCAGGACGACGGCGTGAGAGGCCTGTGCGTCCAGGTACGACCCGGCCATCGCGGCGACCCCGGCCATCAGTCCGGCACCGGCAAGGGTGAGCGCCAGCGGATGTCGCCAGCCGGGGGCGTCGGCCGCCGGAGCGTCGCGCACGACGGCTACCGCGCCGGCTGCGGCCAGAAGGAGCAGGGCGGTGACGTAAACGGGAAGGGGCGCGATGTGGGCACGGACGAACGCAGCGAGGCTCCGACCGGCAGGTCCCGGGCGCCTCCCCGCTCCGTCGTTCACCTCGTCGCGCGCCTGCTGCAGGTTGTGCTGGATGCGGGCATCGCCGGGACGAAGGCGCCGGGCCTTTTCGTAAAACTGAATGGCACGGCCGAGTTCGCCCGCTCGGTAATAGGCATTGCCGAGATTGTAGTAGAGGGCCACGCTGGCGCGACCGGTCTGCAGCACCGTGCGGTAGGCGGCAATGGCGTCGGGGTACCGACCGGCCTGGTAGGCCTCGTTGCCCTCCTGCACCGCCTCCTGGAGACTGTCGGGCGGGGCCGACGTGGACGGCGATCCCGGGAGGGACGACGATCCCGGGGCACAGGCCGTCAGGATCATCAACAGGAGCGAGAGGCAAAGCATAAGCCGTACCGGCGAACGAGAAGTCGAGCGATTCGGGTCCGGGGCGTGCGTGTCTACCGGGTGCGTCTCTACCGGGTGCGTCTCTACCGGGTGCGGGGCGAAGACGACGACGCGTCGTCCAGGCGGCGGACGACCTCCGTCGCTCGCTGAAGATGCGTCCGGGCCGTCTCGGCCCGCGGTGTGTGCGGGGCGTACTGCGCCCGGTCGCAGGCATCGAGCAGGTCGACCACCTCCGAGGCGACGGATTCAGGAAGACCCCGGTGCGAGAACGCAGCTTTCAGGTGCGAGCGCGTCATCCCGGACGCCGGCCGCCCGAGCCACCGGCTCAGGGAAGCCCGCAGGGCCTGCTCGACGGATCGGTAGGCGGCCTCCGTTCGGCCCTCCTCCACCTGCGTTCGCGCCTCGCGCAGGTGCTGTTGGACGGCCGCCGGGGAGGCGGTCGCTCGTGCCGACGCGGTCGCTGCAGAGCCGGCCGCTTGCCCCCGGCGCCGGAGCGCCAGGAGTCCACCGGCAAGCAAGAGGGGAACGGCCAGGGCCCCGTACGCCCACGGCCGTCGGTGCAGGGGGACGTCGTCGGTGCGGAGCCACCGGGCCGAGGCCCCGGCGGTGGGTCCGGTGTCGGCCATCAGGTCGGCGATGTCGCCTACGGGAAGGCCGTTTCCTGTCGTGCCGACGGCGGTGGGACGCGACTCGCCGGTTACGCGCAGCCGCACCGGGGAGGAGCGGAGCGTCCGGTAGGTCTCGGCCTCGGGGTCGAAGTACGCAAAGGAAAGCGGGGGAAGCGTAAAGGTCCCGCTTGTTTGCGGGACGACGACGTAGGTGAAGGTCTTCGAGCCGCGCACCGTGGTGCGGCTGCGCTGGACGTCGGTGGTGATCGTCGGGTCGTATCGGTCAAACGCATCCGGCACGCGAAGCGTCGGCGGCTGCAGGGTGGCCAGGTTTCCGGTGCCGCCCACGGTGGCCTGGATGCGGACGGCCTCCCCCACGCGCACGCTGTCGGTCGACACGTTGGTTGTGAGCGAGAACGTCCCCACCGCTCCGGTAAACGGCTCGGGCGCCGGGCGGGGAAGGGGGCGCGCCTGCAGAGAGAGCGACTCGGAGGAGAGCCGGACGGGCTCGTACCGGCTCTGGAGGGAATAGCTCTCCGACGACGTTCGGTGCGAGGCATAGGCCTCCGTCTCGATCGTGAGCGCATCGACGCGAAGAGAGCCGGGCCGCGTCGGGAAGACGGCCACCCGTTTCAGAACGATGGTCTGATACGTCGTCCCGTCGATCGTTTGCTGCCGGGGCACGGGCCGAGACGCCACGTCGAGCTCCTCCCGCCAAAACCCGTTGGCGTCCCAGGCATTCGCCAGCCGGCTGTGGCGCAGCTGAATTCCCGGGCGAAAGAAGAGGCGGTACTCGACGGTGACTTGTTCGTTCTGGTAGGCCCGTCGAGCATCGGCCTGGGCCCGAATGAAGAGGTCTTTGGGCTTCAGCATGCTGGCACGGCCATCTTCCGCCCGCCCGCCCGACGGGTCGCGGCCGGATCCCGCCGACGGGCGGCGCGTCGTCGGCGCCCCATGCGGCGTGGCCGACGGCGTGGAGGGACGCTGGCCCTGAGGAACGACGCGAACGCGGATGTCCTCGGTCGTGTAGCGCGCACCGTTCACGGTGACGTCGGCCGGTCGAAACCGGGCCATCCCGACGCGCATCGGGCGGTAGCGCCACTCGAACGCAATCGTCCGGTTCATCTTGCCGCGACTGAACGATAGGTCGCGCCGGGTGCTCGGCGTCGACTGCTTCAGGACGAGATTCGTCGTGGGGGGAGGCGCGGGGGGATCGATGTCGGACAGCGACGCGCCCTGCACCTGAATCCGGTACACGATCGTCTCCTGCAGCCCCGCCTCCCCAGGCGTGGCCTCGGCCTGGACGGAAACGGACTGCGCCTGCGCGGCCGGCCCGCCGCCGACCCCTACGAGTACCAGAACCAGAAGGCAGAAACGCGTTCGCATGGATTCGCCGTTCGGAAGTACATCTCG
>CAKZLV010000046.1 GCA_937127285.1 uncultured Bacteroidota bacterium | reverse complement strand
CGAACGCCGACGGCCGTCCTGCAGGGAAAAGCCGGCAGGGAAAAGCCGGCAGGGAGGAGCGGAGCCGGGGTCTGCCGCAGGAGCGTAGGCACCTTCTGCGGTTGGGGGGTCGCCGTCGCCAGGCCCCATCGGTTGCGTTTTCCGTTCCCTTCCGTCCCCTTGCAATCCGGACTGTCCATGTGTCCCATGTGTCTTCCTCCGCATCGCCCGTCTCCACGGACGCTCACGCTCGCCGGCGGGCTCCGTCTCTGCATCCGCGCCGTCACGCCGGAGGATCGGCAGCGCCTCCTCGACGGGCTTCGGTCCATCACCGAAGAAACCTCCTATCACCGCTTCTTTACCCCGGCCTTTTATCCGTCGGAGGCGGAACTGCGATATCTGACGGAGGTCGACTACGAGCAGCACGTGGCCGTCGGGGCCGTCGACTGCACCCGGGACGGAGAGCCGGGCATCGGGGTGGCTCGCTACATCCGGCTGGACGATGTCCCGTCGGTGGCCGAAGCTGCGGTGCTGGTCGTCGACGCCTATCAGCGCCGGGGGATCGGCTCGCTTCTGCTGGCGGCCTTGAGCCGGTACGCCGCCGCCCACGGGGTGCACCGCTTCCGGGCGTACGTGCTGCAGGAGAACGAGCCGTTCCTCGACTACCTGCGCGAACTCGGCGCCGGCAACGAGTACACCCGCGACGGCATCGTGCAGGTGGACCTTCCCGTCTACACCGATCCCGAATCGGTGCCCGATACCTCGGCAACGGCCCGGGCCCGGTGGGCCTGGCAGCAACTGGACGAGGCGCGGGAGGGAGGATGCTGACTCGGTACGCGACGGCGGTTGCGCGGGAAGCAACCTCCGGCTTCCGGTTCTGGGCCTGGGCCCTCCGCGGCGCAGCGTCTTTCGTCCCCGCAGAAGCCGGTTGAAAAGGGCCCGGCACAAAGGCCCGTCAACAAGAGGCCCGTCGAAAAGGGGCGAGGTGGAAAAAGGACCCGGTGAAAACGCGGGCCGTAGAGGCGAGGCCTACCGGCAGGAGGACCCCGTGGAAGCCGAAACGCACGACGGAGCGGGTCAATCTCGAAGTGCAGGCCCTAGACGCGCACCTCGTGCAGCTGAATTCGCGTCGGGTCCGGAGAGGCGGTCAGGTCGAGCGAGAGGACGACGTAGTCGCGCGAGCGCAGCACGTTGGTTGCGCGGCCGGCCAGGGGACCGTTGTCGAGGAGAGAGCGGAGCTCGGATTTGATGGTCCGCCGGCCCGGTGCGGTGGTCGAGGAGCCGTGGATGAGTTTTATCTGCCGCCGTCCCCGGTCCTCGGCCAGTCGCAGGACGGCATAGGTCATGTTGATCGCCTCCTCGACGGAGGCACCGTGAAGGTCCAGCGTTACCATCGAACCGTCGTCGTCAAGGCGGGGCATGGGAACGAGAAACGAGTGACAGAAAAATGAATCCGGCTGCACAAATGAATCCGGCTGCAGATCGAGGGGACCGGTGCACCGCCCACCTCGCTCCGCCTGCCTCACACCGCACGCGGCTTCAACCGAAACGCAGGGAGATGGGTTCAGCCGTCTGGGCTCGACTGGACGCGCAGCGCGCCGGGGAGGAGATCGACAGTTGCCGGCAGCCGGCCGAGGGGTTCCCCGTCCCCTTCCAGCCAGATCGGCTCCGGGCGGGCGGGGCGCAGGTGAAGCCGCGTGCCGCAGAAACGGTGGACGCCGGCGAGGGAACCGTGGGAGCCGCGGTAAAAGCGGTGTGCGTGCCGGAGGAGAAAGGAAAGCGAGACGTCTTCCAGGAGGACGAGGTCGAACCGGCCGTCATCGATGTTCGCTCCGGGGGCGATCTGGAGGCCGCCTCCAAACGACGGGCCGTTGGCCACGGCGACGGTGTGGGTGCTCCACACGCCCAGGTCCCGGCCATCGATCTCCATGTGGAGGTGACTGGCGGGGGCGGTGGTGAGGCGGTATAGAATCGCCCCCAGGTAGACGAGCGTTCCGCCCAGGGGGCCGACGTGGGCCCCCAACCGCGCCGGGGCATGCTCGACCGATTGGACCACGAGCCCTCCCAGCCCGCAGGACGCGACGTTCACCACATACCGAGACGCGGTGTCGCCGCCGGTCGTATACCGAACCCGGAGGAGATCGACGGCCCGAATCTGCGGACTCCACAGCTGACGGGTGGAGGCGAGCCCGTTGCCAACCTGCAGGGCCCGCCGAAAGTCCCCGCCGGTGCCGCACGGCAGGAGAACGAGGACCGCCCGCGGGGCGATGGGTTGGC
The DNA here is from genome assembly GCA_937127285.1 of uncultured Bacteroidota bacterium. Classification (GTDB taxonomy): domain Bacteria; phylum Bacteroidota; class Rhodothermia; order Rhodothermales; family Salinibacteraceae; genus CAKZLV01. Next base: position 12,125 of record CAKZLV010000046.1, on the reverse strand, counting down.
CGTTTTCAAAAAACCCGTTCACAACTTCGTGGAGCGTGCCGTCCCCGCCCACGGCGACGACGCGATCGGCGCCGTCCTGCAGGGCCTGCCGGGTGAGCCGGGTCGCCGCCTGCGGTGAAGGTGTCCACCGCACCGACAGTCGCCCGCGCGTCGCTCGCACCATCTCGCGAAGGAGCTGCGGCCAGATGCGCCGCATGGACCCGCCGCCGGCCTGACCGTTGACGATCGCGATGGTGTGGGAAAAGGTGGGCACAGGGATTGGGCGTGGGGGCTTGGGAGTGTGGGAGCGTGGGAGGCGTTGGACGCGTTGGACGCGTGGACGCTTTGGACGCTTTGGAGGCTTTGGACGCGTGGGGGCTTAGGAGGTGTGGGAGTGGGGGGTTGTCGTGGGGAGGCACGTTGCCGCCGATTGACCAATGATCATTGATCAATGCTCAATGGTCTTTGCCATACGTATGTCGAACTTCGAACTGGAAGGGGAGGACGTGGGGGCGTTGGACGCTCTGGACGCGTGGGGGCCTTGGACGCTTTGGACGCGTGGAGGCGTTGGAGGTGTGGGAGTGGGGGGTGTCGCGGGGAGGCATGTTGCCGCCGATTGAGCAATGATCATTGATCAATGCGCAATGGTCTTTGCCATACGTGCGTCGAACTTCGAACTGGAAGGGGGGCTTTGGAGGCATGGATGCCCTTTGCCTGTCGCATTTCGGACCGTACACCGCGAATCCTGAAGCAGCATCCAGGTTTGGATGGGAGGACGTGTGGAGGGATGGAGGCAACAACCGTCCATACATCCACCCTTCCGACGTCTATCCCCGAACGGAGCATGCGGAGTTCGTATTGCACCGTGGGGAGGGGCAGTGATTGACCAATGATCATTGATCAATGCGCAATGATCGTCCCCGTTCGTATGGGAGAGCACCTCTTCCGGGCGGCCTTCTCTATCGGCGGGGGACAAAAAAGTGCCCCGCCGCTCCGGGGAGGAGGCAGCGGGGCACGGAACGGTCTCATGAAAGAGGGTGCGGGGCGGATGCCGGGCGCGCCGTTACTCCACGCTCGAGGTCGGGACGAAGATCGGCTGCCCGAGGTCGCGCAGGCGCTGGGTAAAGGCCCCAACCTGTGTGTCCATGACCTTCTCCATCTCGGCCCGAAGGTCCGCCCACTGCCGGTTCAGGTCCTCGAAGCGCTCGCGGGCGGAGTCGGTCGGGGGACCGTCCGCCGGCGCAACGAGGCCGTACAGGTAGGCCACCTGGTTGTCGAACATCGGCGGATAGTTGAGCGGGTCCTGATGGCTTTCGTTCTTCGTCTGCATCAGCTCCTGCTCAATCTCCGACAGGGCCTGCGAGACCGTGTCGGCTCGCGCCATCAGGTCGTCGCCGCGCCCGGCCTCAGCGGCATACTTCGCCATCGACTGCACTTGATCGCGCACCGACCGGATCGTGCGCACCGCGTCGTAGACGCTCGTGAGCGTATCGCGGATCGTCGTTGCGAAGTCGTGGGTCGCCTGCAGGTCGGCCGCCGTCACGTCGTCGAGGCGCGGGTCCATCTTCACCTCGATCCGGCGCGTGGCCGACGGGCCGCCGGCGATGCTGAGCGTCGCTTCGTAGGTCCCGGGCGCCATGCGCGGGCCGCCCGTGTAGCCCCAAACGATGGCGTCGTCCACGGTGTCGACGCCCTCGCCGGTCAGATTCCAGCCAAACCGGTGCATCCCGGACTCGGACGGAAGAGCCTTCTCTCCATCGTCCGCCGCGGCGGTGGAGTCGCTCGTGAAGGAGCGCACCACGGTGCCGCTCGCGTCGGTAATGTCGAGCGTCATCGTCGTGTCCGGGGCCTCCGACAGGTAGTAGTTGAAGAATGCCGGGGCATCCGGGCCGTGCGGCGTGCGCTCCTCGTGCCGGAGCCGGCTCAGGTCGTGGCCGGAGGACGGGTTCGCCAGGTGCGCGGTGCGCGGCTGAAACAGGTGCAGGTCCCGCTCGGCGATCTGCTCGCTCGCTTCGTGAAGCGGGGACAGATCGTCCAGTACCCAGAACGAGCGCCCGTGCGTCGCCACGACCAGGTCTTTCTGGTGAACCTTCAGGTCGGGCACGCGGGTGACCGGCAGGTTCTGCTGGAGAGACTGCCAGTTTTCGCCGTCGTCAAAGGAGACGAAGAGACCGAACTCGGTGCCGGCGTAGAGGAGCCCCTCGCGATCCGGGTCTTCGCGGACCACGTGCACGGGGTGATCGGACGGAATGCCGTTGTCGCCGGCAGCCAGCTGCGTCCACGACTCGCCGTAGTCGGTCGTTTTGTAGATGTAGGGCGACCAGTCGTCGAGGCGGTAGCGGTGGACGGCCGCGTAGGCGGTACCGGCCTCGTGCGGGGAAACCTCGATGCGGTTCACCGTGCCGTACTGCGGCAGGCCCTCGGGCGTGATCTCCGTCCAGGAGCCGCCCTCGTTGCGGGTGATCCAGATGCGACCGTCGTCGGTGCCAGCCCACAGGGTTTCTTTCGCGTGCGGACTGACGCGCAGGGTGTACACGGTGTTGAAGACCTCGACGCCGGTGTTGTCTTTCGTGATCGGCTCGCCGGCGTAGTCCTGGTGCTCGGGCGTGTCGGTGGTGAGGTCGTCGGAGATGCGCGTCCACGACATGCCCCGGTCCGTCGACTTCCACACGTGCTGAGACGCGTGGTAGAGGACGTCGCCGTCGTGCGGGTTGACGACGATCGGGGAGTTCCACTGAAACCGCTCGCGGAGCTCGGAGGGTTTCTGGCCGAGCTGCAGCTGCGGGTAGACCATGACGTTGCGCGCCTGCTCGGTCCGCTCGTTCCACCGCGTCAGCGATCCGCCGTAGCAGCCGCTGTAAATGAGGTGGGGACGGTCCGGGTGCAGCGCGATCGGACCGGTCTCACAGCCGCCGACCGACGTCCAGTTCGATTTCGGGTGGATCGACCCTTCCGTCCAGGACGGCACGCGGATCGTCGAGTTGTCCTGCTGCGGCCCGTAGACGTGGTAGGGAAACTCCTCGTCGACGGTGACCGAGTACATCTCGGCGGTCGGCTGGTTGAAGTAGGTCGACCAGGTCTCCGCGCCGTCGTGCGTCACCTGGGCGCCGCCGTCGTTGCCCACGATCATGGTCGACGGGTCTTGCGGGTTGATCCAGAGGTCGTGCTCGTCGCCGTGGGGGACCTCGAAGGACGCAAACGTCTTGCCGCCGTCCACCGACTCGTAGAAGCGGCTGTCGTTGACGTGCGTCCACGTCTGGCCGTGGTCGTCCGAGCGGTAGAGGCCGCCCTTCGGCTCCGGCGCCTCGACGAGGGCCCAGACGCGGCTCGGCTTGGCGGGGGAGACCGTCACGGCCGTCTTGCCCACCACGCCCTGCGGCAAACCGCCCTTCAAGCGCGTCCAGTTGTCGCCGCCGTCCGTCGTCTTGAAGATGCCGCCTTCCTCATTGCCGCTCACGAGCGTCCACGGCTTGCGCTCCGTCGGCCAGAGTCCGGCGTAGATCTCGCGCGGGTTCTCCGGGTTCAGGGCGAGGTCCACCGCGCCGGTGGTCTCCGACACGTAGAGGACCTTCTCCCAGGTGTCGCCGCCGTCGGTCGTGCGGAAGACGCCCCGCATCTCGTTTTCGCCCCAGGCGTGGCCGAGGGCGGCGACGTAGGCGACGTCGGGGTTCGACGGGTGGATCTTCAGCTTGCCGATCTGGCCGGCGTCCTTCAGGCCGACGTGCGTCCAGGTCTCGCCGCCGTCCGTGCTCTTGTAGACGCCGTTCCCGGCCTGCACGTTGCCGCGAATGCAGGCCGATCCGGTGCCGACGTAGATCACGCTCGGGTCGCTGTCGGCCACGTCGATGGCGCCGATGGAGGAGACGGCAACGTCGCCGTCGGAAATGTTCGTCCAGTCCTGCCCGGCGTTCGTCGTCTTCCAGACGCCTCCGCCGGTGGCCCCCATATAAAAGGTGTCCTTCCGATCGGCGATGCCGGCCACGGCCGTGACGCGGCCGCCCCGGTAGGGCCCGATCATGCGGTACTCCATGTCGTCGTAGAGGGACGGGTCGACGGTCTGGTTCGCCGCCTGTTCCGACATCCCGAGGGGGAAGCCGGCGGACTGGGCGGCGGCGTGCGGGGGGAGGAGTCCGGACGCAAGGAAAAGGCAGGCCGCAAACAGAAGCGAAATCGGTTGTCGTTGGGGCATGAGCAAGAAAGAAGAAGAGCTGTGAGGAAAAGACGAGGACGAGGCGAGACGATGCCCGGGCCGGCCCGAACGCTCGCGTCGGATCGGCAGAGGTTGGGCTGGGCCCGGCAAGCACGATGTGGATCGCCGGCAACGTGGCGATTCAACGGAGCGATAGGGGCACGGCCGGCTCGAGAGAGCGTCAGGGGGACAGGTTGGGGTTGGCCTGGATCTCGGTAATTGTGATGGGGAAGAAGGTCCCCGGTGCGTTGCGGGACTCCGTCCATTGCGGGGAGGGGTCGGAGAACCGGTAGTGGTCGGCAAGGCGACGTCCCTGGAGGAACAGGTTCACCTCACGGCTGTCCACGAGCAGCGTCTGGGCGTCGGCGTTGCCTTCGTAGGATGGAAGATCGTTCAGGTCGCGCAGGGCGTTGATGTGGTCGGCAAATGAGCCCCCGGTGCCTGTATTGCCGGCGAGGGCCGCCTCGGCGAGAATCAGGTACATCTCGCGCTGTCCAACGATCGGTATATCGGCGTACTGATCCGCCGCCACAAACTCGGTGATGAAGTCGTTGAGGTAGGGGTGGAGTTCGCCGCTGAGCGGATCTGTGTAGGAGACGGAGTCGATGGTTCCGTCGTCTTCGGTCGCCACGTACGTTTCGCTGAAGCCCAGTTCCGCCCGGTTGTTGATCTGCAGCGCCATGCTGAGATCGCCGACCACGAGGTCGGGGGAAGAGGGGACGAGTTCCAGCTCGTAGCGCAGGGGTTCGTTGGCGCGGCTGAGCGCTTCGCGGGCATCGTCGACGGCGCCCTGGTTGTTCACGAGGGGGGCGTCGGTGTTGACGGACGGGTGCAGCTTCTGCCAGACGGCCCGGCTGTATTTGGCCCGGGCGCGCATGGCGTAGAGCGTCGGTTGCAGGCCGGTATCGAGGCCGATGGCGGCGTCGAGCCAGGCGATGGCCTGGTCGTACATCCGGCTCATGTTCTGCGGGCCGACCGGCTCGCCGGCTTCGCGCCGGTCGGAGTCCACCACGAAGTCGTCGAAGATGTCGGCTGTGCTCGTGTAGATGATCGCGCCGTACAGGTAGAGGCGGGCGAGGGTGCGGTCGTCTTCCAGGGTTCCTTCTTCCCGGAACGCTTCGACGCGGCGGATGAGCTCGCGTGTCTGCCAGGTTGCCTCGGCGACGTAGGGAAAGGCCGCATCCGAAAACTCGTTCGAGACGTTGTCGAGCCGCCCGATGTCGAGTTCGCGCCAGGCGTCGCGGGAGCCGATCCAGGTGAGCTCACCGGTTGCGGTGTGGTAGGGCGCGTGCATCGCACCGAGGGCGCGCGCGACCGAGGCCTCCAGGCCGTTGGCCAGCGATGGGGCGGCGGCCGGGTTGCCGAGATCGTCTTCGATTAAGTTGTTGGGGTTTTCGACCTCGAGGATATCGCATCCGACGAGGGCTGCGCTGAGAAGGGCAGCGCAGAAGAGGGCGGCAAAGGAAGTGTACCGTTCGGGCATCATAGAAGGCAGGAGATAGAAGGCAGGGGCGGAAGAAGGAGAGTCCGAAACGCAGTTGCAAGGGGCCGCGGGGCGCGGTCGGCGGGCAGCCGAGCCGCCGCTCTACGGCCGAGAGGGGGGACGGGGCGAGACGCTGGCCGGCCTCAGCCGGGTCGTCGGAGCGGCCTTGGTTGTGCGGCCGAACGGCCGTCGGCAGCATCCGGGTAGCATCCCGCCCGCATCCCTCGCGGCGGGGCACAGGCTAGAAGCCGAGCTGGAGCTTAAAACTGTACTGCCGGGGGATGGGAAACCCGAAGGCCTCCACGCCGGACAGGAAGTTATTCTCCAGCTGGTTGCCACCGCCGCCGCGGCCCACGGCGTTCAGTTCTGGGTCGACGCCGTCATACTTTGTGAGGAGGAACAGATTGCGCCCCGCCAGCGTGATGCGGGCGCGCCGCAGCAGGGTCCCCTCCAGAAACCGAGACGGGAGCCGGTAGGAAAGGCTCAGTTCCCGGAAGCGAAGAAAGTCAGCCCGCTCGATCGTGTTGAGGCCGGAGAACGGAGCCAGCGCGAGGTGCTCGTTCAACCATTCCTTGAGTGCATCCAGGCGCACCTCGCCGCTGTTGCGCGGCGTGCCGCTTTCGTCTACGCCGCCGGTCACGTAGTCGCGCTCGACCCGTGCCGACTCCGGGAGGTTGCGCCCGATACTCGCGTTGGCCTGACGAAAGGCGTCCGTGAGATTGTTGACGTAGTAGTTGCCGGCCTTGTACTCGAAGAGCGTCGACACCGTCCAGTTGCCGAACACGGTGGCGTCGAAGCCGAACGCGCCCTGAAAGTCGGGCGTGGGCTTGCCGAGATAGAAGTCGCTCGACTGCCCAGTGGGCGAATCCGGGTTGGAGCCGATCAGGACGTTGGCCAGGCTGGAGGGCAGCGACGCCGTTTCGGGCGTGAGGCCGCCGAGGAGGCCAAGGAGCTCCTCCTCCGTATCCGGCGCACCGTCGCCGTTGAGGTCGACGGGAAGCGATCCGGCCGGCGTCTCCCGAAGCTGTACGCCGAAGTGGGCGCCGGGGGCGAATCCTTCCACGAGGTAGTTGCGGTAGCGCGGGTAGCTTCCGCCCACCTTGATGGGCGGAGCCCCGCCCAGGTCTTCAACCTGCTGGTAGAGGTAGGCGGTGTTGGCAAAGACGTCGAGCGCGAAGTTTTCTGACTGGTAGGCATTGCCGCGCAGGCTCACCTCCACCCCCTGGGCCTTCAACTGGCCGATGTTGACGAGCTGCGAGCTCCGAAATCCGCCCGTCGGAGCGAATTGACGGTCGACCAGGGCGTCGTTGACGGTCCGGTTCCAGTACGTGGCCTCAACGCTCAACCGGTCGCTGAACAGCCCGGCGTCGAACCCGACCTCCCACTCGGTGGAGACCTCCGGTTCGAGGTCCGGATTTCCGAGGTTGTCGGGCACGACGCCTGCCCCGGTTCCGGAGGACAGCGACGTGAACGTCGTCAGCGCGTCGAACGCACCGGGCTGCAGGCCCGATTTGCCAACGGCCGCGCGCAGTCGCAGCGACGACAGCACGTCAGATTCATCGAGCAGCGGCGAATCGGTCGGGATGAAGGACACCGACGCCTTCGGGTAGAACACGCCGCTGAAGTCGTCGCCGAAGGCGCTGTTGGCATCGTAGCGCGCCCCGACGGTGGCGAAGAGGTAATCGCGAAACCCGACCTGCTCTTGCGCGAAGACGCCCAGGTTTACGATCTCGGAGATGTCCTCGAAGAGCGCCTGCTCGGCGGCTGCATCGGTCACGTCGAAGCCCGGACCCGGGAAGCTCGTCCCCTGTCCCGACTCAATGGTGTTCTCCTCCGTGAACCCCTGCGCGCCCACCGTGAAATCCGATGTGAAGTCTCCTCCGAACTCCACCTGGTGACGGGCTCGCAGATCGGTCGTCAGGTAGAGGTTCTCCTGGGCGGAAAACGCCTTCTGCCCGTCCGGCGTGTCGGAGCTGAAGCCGTCAATGTTCCAGCCGAAGGGCCGTCGCTCGATGCTGGAGGCCGACGTGTAGTCGACTCCGAACTTCGCCTCCAGACCGAGGGAAGAAGAGGGAGCGTACGATCCGTTGACCGTTCCGAAGAAATGCTGCACGTCCTGCTCGACGGTTTGCTGCAGAGACTCGTTGACGGTCGCGAAGGCGATGGTGCCCGAGCGGTTGTTCGGGGCGATCAGCTCCGGCTTGCTGAACTGCGCGAGGGAGATCGTCCCGTAGATGTTGTTGTTCGTCTGGATGGAAGATTGCTGGGTGTCGGTGTAGCCGGTCGATACCAGCAGCTGAAACTCCTCGCTCGGCGTGATGGTCAGGTTGGCGCTACCCTGAGCCCGCGTCACCTCGTCGGACGAGAGCGGTTCGGTGCCCGACGGGTAGTCCGGGTTCCGGATGAACTCGGTTTCGAACGGACCGTCCTCCGTTTGATACCGTCCGCTCACGAAGAACTGAATGATGTCGGAGCCTCCGCTCACCGTGCCCGAGTAGGTCTGGCCGACGCCCGTCGTGTTGGTAAGCTCCCGAGCGACGTTTTGGGAGATGAGCTGGTACGGCTGCACGTCTCGTCCGAGCACCTCGCCCACGGTGTTCGCCCGGTCCTGGGTCGTCGTGAAGCCGACCTGGTCCGGGTAGGTGTCCGGGTACTGCGAGGCTGTGATCTCGCTGCGAAACGTAGCGCGCACGTCGCCCTGCTGTCCCCGCTTCGTGAAGATCTGGAGGACGCCGTTGGAGGCTTCCGTCCCGTAGAGGGTAGCCGCCGCAGCGCCTTTCAGCACCTCGACGCTCTTGATCGAATTCGGATTGATGTCGTCCAGGCGCGACGGCACGCCGCCGCCACCGGTATCGACGAGTCCGCCGAACCCGCCGCCGTTGTTGACCCGGATGCCGTCGATGTAGACGAGCGGTTCGTTGCTCTGCGTCAGACTCGCCGTTCCGCGAATCCGGATGCGAGCGCCTTCGCCCGTGAGCCCGCCGGACGGCAGGCCGACGACGCCGGGCTCGCGTCCTTGCAGCATTTCGGAGAAGGTACTGATCGGGGCAACCTCCAGGTTGGCCGACGTGATCGTCGCGATCGTGTTGCCGAGCTTTCGCTTCTGAGTCGATCCGCCGGCGCCGGTCACGACGACCTCTTCGAGATTGATCGCGCTCTCCCGAAGCGTGAAGTCGACGCTGGAGGTCTGTCCGTCTTCAACGACAACGGTTTTCGTCGTCGATCCGTACCCGACGAACTGCGCGCGGATGGTTTGCTCCCCCGCCGGAACCCCTGTGATGCGAAAGGCCCCTTGCACATCGGTCGCCGCTCCAATGCTCGTCCCGGCAACAACGACCTGAGCCCCGGGAATCGGTTCATCGGTCTTGCCGTCCAGGACGGTCCCTTCCACGATCCCCTGGGCAAGCACCCCGACCGGGGACGACCCGGCCCAAAGCACAAGGAAGAGGGCGGCTCCGATCCATCGCGACCACCGGTGAGCAGAAGAGGGGGAAGAGCGTAGCTGTTCGTCCATCGGAAAAAAGAAGTTCGGGGGAGAAAAGTACGAAAGCCGGCGGTGTAAGGATTGTCGGCACAGACACCGCCGTATCCATGCCGTCTCAATGAAGCGGCTGGGTTCGGCTGGGCCGGATGTGCGGCCCGGCGCTCCGGTGCTCCTCGGGCGCCCACGAACCCATCGAGTCCGCCTCCTTCACGGAGCGCGTCGGGCGGCTTCTGCGCATGCAGAAAACGCACAGAAGAGGGACCCGAAACGGTTGGCGTCGACAAACGAGTCGACAAACAACCGGTCATCGACCGAGCGACAGCACACCGCGCATGCAGGACGCCCGGTGGGGGGCGTCGGCGACGGAGTCGGGCCCCATTCGCGACGAGCGGAGAGAGGGAGAAAGCGGCCGCGGTGGGAGCGGCCGCTCCGATTCTCCGGCAGGAGATCGTCCTCGCTCCCGTCCGGGGTCATCGCCCAAGCCCGTTCGACGCTGCCGTTCATTCATCGAGTGTCCGTCTTTCCTTCAAGCGGACTGCAAACGGTAACGGCTCCGTGGAGAAATTGCAAAGGGTGCAAAGATTGTGGGCACTCCCGTCCTCCGGATTTCGCCAGAAAAAGCGCTTTTATCGATCTACTTTACAGGAACGTTACATAAGGATGTCCCGTGAGGTGTAACTGTTGACGGGGTCGGCCTGCGGTCTGGGCCGCACAGGTGCGCCGGCGTCCGCCGCCCCGCCGGTGCCGGTCGGCGGATCGGCAGGGATCCGGTGGAAGGGAGCGGATGGCTCCGGATGGCGGGACGGGCAGCCGGAGGTCCGGCAACGCAGATCCCGAAACCTGCATCCGCGTTCACCCTGCATTCGCGTTAAAACTGCATCCGAATGCCGAGACGATCGGGCGACAGGATCGGCCGGTAGCGGACGCGCTGTGGCTGCGGAGGGGACGAGGAAACCGAGCGCCCGATCAGGTACCCGAGCGCGCCGCCGATCACGACGTCGGAGAGCCAGTGGTCGCCGCTCCGCACTCGTTCGATTCCCACGGACACGGCTGCGGTGTAGGCCGGCGCGCGGACCGTCCAGCGGTCGAACTCGTGAGCCAGAACGGAGGCGACGGCGAACGCCTGCGCGGTGTGGCCGGACGGCATCGACAGATTTTCGTGGTCGCTGGAAAACGCACCGATGTCTGCCTGGACCGGGCCGCCGGCGGAGGCCGGTCGTGTGCGGCTGACGAGTCCCTTTCCGAGGCCGACGACGAGATTCGTGTAGACGACGGCCTCCGTCAGGCGGACGGACGTGCGCGTCCAGTGCCGGTTGCCGGTAAGGACTCCGCCGGCGGCCAGCAGCCCCGCCGTTCCGAAGGCCACCGGGTCCGGTCCGATCCGGTCGTAGAGGCGCCCCGGTGCGGCGAGGGGGCCGGTGGCGGTGGACGCAACGCTCGACCCGTCCCGCCGAACGTGCGTGTGGACCGGCCCGTCCGCTTCCGACATGAGCCCGAGCGTGAGGCCGGCGGCGCCGAGGACCTCCAGTTGCTGCATGCGCGACAACTGGAAAGGAGCGCCGGCTACGGCGAGGACGTTGTCGCCGATCGAGCGAAGGGAGGGGAGCCAGCGGCCGGAGGCCGGGTTTCGGGACGGGGCGCGGACCGGTTGCCCCGCGGGCGCGTCCGTGTGCACGGACATCCGGAGGTCAGGCCCGTCGGGCAGGCGACCGTCGGGCGGACGCGCGGGGATGTCATCTGGACCGGCCTGGGCCGAGGCCTCGCATGCAAGGCAGAGCAGTCCCAGAAGAAGACAACTCAGGCACTGCAAGAGACGCGACGAGAGCGGAGTCATCGTGCGAACAGCCATCATCCTGCGGGGAATGGACGAGACAGACCGGTTCCCGGTGCGCGGGATGCGCAAAATCCGAACCGTTGGTGCGTAGCTGTTCGTTCCGTGGTGCGTTTGCTTGTTGGTGCGTTTGCTTGATGACTCCGGATACCGAGAAGGGAGAGAATAAAGGGGGAGGCGGTGCGAAAGATAGAGACGACGCAGCAAATCGGCCAGGCGCTCCCGGAAGAATGCAGGCTGAGCGTCTTCGAGTCCGCGCCCGATCCTACCTGGCGGCCGCGGAGGCCCCCCGTTGATCCCGGACGACATCGGAGAAGTTCTGAAAGATCCGCGTGGCCTGTTGGGCCTTGCGCACGTTCTCCGTCGTACAGGTGTCGAGGGCCCGCTGGATCTCTCGCATGGGGCGGTCCTTCGACTCGATCATGGCGGTGGCCGTGCGCAGGTCGTACTCCGGGTGGAACTGGCAGGCGTAGATGTTCTCGTGCCGGAAGGCCTGGACGCCGACGTCGTTCTCGGCCAGAACCGTCGCCTCCGCCGGCATCTCGACGACGTGGTCGGAGTGAGTGGCGAACACGGTAAAGGGACTCTCGATCTGGTCGAGGATCGGGTCGTCCTCGACGATCTCGACCTCCACGTAGCCGAGTTCGTAGTCGCCGCCTTCGACGCGCCCGCCCAGGAGTTCGGCCAGAAGCTGGTGTCCCCAGCAGACGCCCAGAATGGGGAGGTCGGCCGCAATGGCGCTGCGGACCCACGTCGCTAGCTCCGCAATCCAGTCCTCGTCGTCGTACACGGAGGACTGCGAGCCGCTGATGATCACCGCGTCGAACGGCGCCGGCATGCCGGACGCGCCCGATGGAGTCTCCGAATCGGCAACGGGCGGGGGGAGCTCTCCCTCATTGACCTCAAAGACGCTGAGGGTCGCATCCGTTTCGCGCTCGAAGTTTCGCTTCGCGTGCTCGGTTCCGAGAGAGGCGTCGAGAAGGGCGTAGTGCAGCATGGCGAGACGAGTGGATTCGTCGGCACGTCATTGCAGAGGCGCACTCCTCGGACGTGGATGCGTTCCGGGGGGGGGGCGTGTGGGCGGGGCGATGGGAAAGGAGGCCTCAACGCCCAACGTCCAACGCCCAACGTCCAACGCCCAACGTCCAACGCCCAACGT
>CAKZLV010000045.1 GCA_937127285.1 uncultured Bacteroidota bacterium | reverse complement strand
CCGACCCTCGTTCGGAGGTCCGGCGGCAGGTGGAGAAGGTGGATGTCGCCGAGACGATGGGCGCCTGGCTCACCGATCCCCGCCGGCAGAAGGCCGTCAGCGACCGGCTGATGGAGAGCCTGACGGGCGCGGCGCAGGCCCTGACGTCGAACACCTCGCGGGAGTGGATCGAGACGAACCTCCCGCGGACCCTGCAGGCCCTTGACGTGGAGACGGTCACCCGCCCGTTCCTCGAAGAGCTGGAAGACGTCGACTGCATGCAGGAGTTTGTCGGGCACCTGCTCGATCCGTTCACCAGCAACTGGAGCGCCGCCAGGCGGCGATCGACGGCCTGGGCTCCCAGTTTATCTCCGGTCGCATCGCGCAGGCCTTCGGGTTTGGAGTGGGATCCGTCGTCGTCGGGCGAATGGAGGCGATGAGTGAGGACCCCCGCCACCCGGACCGGCACCACCTCGTCGTCGGGCTCCTGCAGGAAGTCCGGCGCCGTCTTCGGTCGGAGGACGGGTTCGACGATCTGACCGAGTACCGAGATCTAATCGCCGAGGACGAGTCCCTCCAGGTGCTGGTGTCGACGCTCCTGGAACGGACCGGCCGGTATCTTCAGGCGCAGCGGCGCAACGGCTCGCACCTTCGGCGGCGGGTGGAAGATGCGGCGGAGGAAGCCAGCCGGCATCTGCTCCGCAACGACGACCTGCGCCGGCAGGTCAACGAGCGAATCCGCGACCACATCGTTGCCCTCACCACCAGTCAGAGCCAGCAGGCGGCCGCCCTCATCGAAGAAAAGGTCCAGGGCTGGGGGGACGAAGATATCGTCGAACACCTCGAGCTCAACGTCGGCCGCGACCTGCAGTTTATCCGGATCAACGGGACGCTCGTCGGCGGGTTGATTGGAGGGATTATTTATCTCGTCACTCACGTTGCAGCCCTGTAGACCTCCGGGCGTGAGAGGCGCCGCTTCGACACGCCGCGGATCGATCCTGGGCGGCTCCGAGCGCGATGACGCCGGAGACCCTCCCACATGTTGGATTCTCCGTTCTGGCTCCTCAGAGGAACCTACAGCATGAACACCCAATCGGATTATCGCCGCCGATTTGTCGCCTCCAGCGTCCTGCTCCCCGCACCGCTTCTCGTGCTCCTCGAAGTCGCTCTGGCTGATTCGATTATCACCGGCGGCACGTTCGTGGTCGCAACGCCGTCGATGCTTGTGGTCGCCGCCGCAACCTGGACCGCCTACCCAACCATTGCTCGGACGGAGACGTGGGGACGCCGATTCCTCCTCTACCTCGCAGTGGGCATGGGGATCATCGTCGTGAGTAGCGTGCTCAGCCACGCTCTGCTGAGCATCTTCCGTTCCCGGCATCTGCAGTGGCCCAACGTGCCGTTCTTTGTTACGCTCTTCGGGGTGCCGTTTACGCTTGCTGCGTACGCGATGCACGTCATCTTCCGGTCGTATTTCTTTCGGTCCTAAGTCTGCACCTCGTGTTCGGTGTGCCGCGGGGGCTCTGCAGCAGGACAGTTCCGGTTTGTGGAACCGATTCGCGGCGACCGGTGGGGCGGATTGGCTCGCGCGGACTGAGCGGATGTCGGCAGGTGCGCGGCGCGAGGTCGGAGAGAAGAATGCGTTCCATTGCGAGGTGTCACGCTCTGGGACACCGGTTGGTACGGTACGACCGCGTGCTGCACGGAGATAGGTGATCTCTTTTGCGATACGCAACAAGGTCTGTAATCGTACGACTTGCCGTGAAAACCATGCCATCGCCACGGAGAAGGCGGCGCAAACGACGCTTGATGTAAAGGGCCGCACATCCACCCAGGAGGGAGATGAAGCGCGCCAGGCCATGATGACGCGCCGCGACTCGGTTCAGAATCGCAAGGAAACGGCGCTCGGCGACGTCATGGACGGGGCGCGGGTCTACCTGGCCGGGGGACAAGAGTACGTTGACGACAGCGCTGCAAAGGCCGTCCGGTCCGCGGCGATGAGCGCCCTCGAGCGGCTCTACCCCAAGTTCGAAGTCGCCGACGACCACCGGTGGGGCCGCGTCCTGCGCCGCGCACTCGACGGGGACGCGAGTGCCCTCGACGCCGTCGACTATTCCGGGAATCCGGAGGACCACCCCGTCTGTGAGGCCGTCCTGGATCACGTCGGTTCGGCGACGAAGGGCTCGGCGGTCCGGTCGGCGTTCGCCGCGTCCCCGCACGGCTGGCCGCAGGATGCCGTCGATGCGGCCCTGGCGCTCCTTACGCACACGAACCACGTCCGCGCTCGTCGCAACGGGCAGGAGGTCGGCGACGACGACCTCACGCAGCGAACCATCAGTACGACGCGCTTCCGTGCGGAGACCGTGCAGATCGGCCGTCGCGAGCGCATTCAGATTCGCAAGGCCGTGGACGGGATCGTCGGGAATGTAGAGCCGAACGAGGAGCTCGAGGCCGTCGACCGGTGCCTGGATCGGATGCAAGGCATGGCCGACCGCCTTGGCGGGCCGCCACCCTTCCCGAAAAAACCCGACGTCGAGTTCATCAAGGACGTGGAGCGGCACGCCGGCAACGAAAAACTGCAGGCCTTTTACGAACGAAAGGACACGTTCCTCGAGGCCGCCAACCGCTGGCAGTCGATGCTCAATCTGCGGGACCGACGGGAGTCTGAGTGGAATCAGCTCCAGAAGGCTCTCGACTACGTCGAAGGACTGGACGAGGCACAGGAGGTCAGTACGGAGGCCACGGCCATCCAGCGAAATCGGTCTCTGCTGGAAAAGAGTGACCCGGTGCGCCCGCTCCTCGAGCGGCTCACGGAGGTGCTTCGCGACGAGCTCCGCGCCCGCCATGAGCGCTACGAAGCGATTTACGACGAAAACAGGGGCGACCTGACGTCGGCGGAGCCGTGGTCAGAGCTGGGCGAGAGCGAGCGGCAGCAGATCCTTGCCCGGAACGGCCTCGACGGCGTGCCGGAGATTCACGTCGGCACGACCGAGCAGGTACTGGATTCGCTCGACCGGATCTCGCTGGACAACTGGGAGGCCCGCATCGACGCCCTCCCGCAGCGCTTCGACAATGCCCTCTCCGACGCCGCCAAGGCCGTCGAGCCGGATACGGTTCGCGTTCGCCTTGCCTCCCGGGTCCTCCGCTCCGAGGACGACGTCGAGGAATGGCTCGACGAAGCGCGAGAACAGCTCTACACCGCCATCGAGGACGGCCCGGTGCAGGTGTAAGGAACCAAAAGGGCTTATCCGTACGTTTCCCCACCTGTCTACTTGATATACAGAACAGACACAGTCCCATGCAGGCACCGCAGTCGGCACTGTCTCGAAAGTTGAGCCGGGAGTACCCGCGCGAGTCGCGCAGGCTGAACCGTGCCATTCGTCAGGGGAAGTCGGTGAAAATTACCCTGGAGGACGGTTCGGTCCGTGTGTTTCAATCGTCTTCCGGGCCCACGCGCGAAGGCGTCGTAGAAATTGATCTCTCGGAGAAACGGAACGCACGAGCGGTTGCCGCCTGATCGGTCTCACCCCACCGAGCACGTGGTGCCGTGAATATCGCGCTTCCGGCCCTTCTCACCTTTCTTCTCCTGCTTCCGGGGATCCTTCTTAGCTACTCGTACCGCCGGGGATTTTTCTCGCCGAGCCGGGTCACGCTGGGCCCTCTGCGTGACGAAATCGGTGTCGGCATCGTCTGGGGACTCGTCGTTCACCCCCTCTCCCTTCTGTCGGCAACTTCGTTCGGGCTCTGGACGCCCGACGTTTCCTTTTTGTATCAGGTGTTTGCGGGGGCGACGACGGATCTCGATGCCGACACGGGGTGGCAGGTTCGGGGACTCTTCTACTACCTGATCACAGTCAATCTGGGCGCGCTCGGCATCGGGTGGATGGTGCATTGGGTCGTCCGCCGCGCGAAGCTGGACA
Source organism: uncultured Bacteroidota bacterium (assembly GCA_937127285.1). Lineage (GTDB taxonomy): Bacteria > Bacteroidota > Rhodothermia > Rhodothermales > Salinibacteraceae > CAKZLV01. The sequence goes on along the minus strand of CAKZLV010000045.1, from coordinate 792 downwards.
TCCTCTTCCCGTGGCTTCGCTTCAACAACGAATGGCACTACAACTTCTCCGGCGAAGCCCGTCTGTTCTCTGTGGCGAACGAGTCCGACTGGTTCTGGGACCGGTGGCGAGACATCCAGAAGGAATCAAACGCCGAGCTTCTCCGCATCCACTGTGCCGCCGTCGTACCCGTGGGCGGTGCGTCGTTTCTGTATGCAGGGAAATTGGACCGGTACTACTTTGACAGTGCAGGGCAACTCGACCAGATCGTCCTTCAAGATGTGGAGCGGATCCCGCTCGACGCCTTGACACCTCCTCAACCGACCGTCGACGATGCCAACGCGTCCCGTGTCTCTGACGACACCGATGCGCCGGATGCAGCGGGGGCGGAAGGGGAGTGGTTCAGCATTCCGGGCAATTTCCTGGTGATTCAATACGCCAACGTACAGACGCTGAACTTCGACTACGTCGTTCTTCAACCGTCTGGGCCCGATGCGGACGTCGATGCTTCTGAGGTTGCTAATTAAAATCAGAGCCCCTATTTTTTCATTAGAATGAAGACGTATCGTCTAATGAAAACTCTTTCTCCGAATGGGGGAGCCGTCCGGTCGCTTTGTGACCACGTCGAATACCGGCGAGGAAGTTCGGGCCTTTATGAGATTGTGTTTGCGGGCTGCGAGCGGCTAAAACCCCGTACTTTCGTGCGGGGATACAGCCGCGTTTGGGAACAGCTCCTTCGCTTCCGGGTCAGCTATAATGTCGCACCGATAACCAAGGGCGACACTGTTTTGAGAACCTGTACCGTTGGGCTGA
>CAKZLV010000044.1 GCA_937127285.1 uncultured Bacteroidota bacterium | reverse complement strand
GAGGCGTCTCGAACCGCTGTGCTCTCCCTGGATGGCGAATCTCCGGAGAACGAAGCTCCACGGGGTAACGCTTCAGAGGATGACGCTCCAGAGGGGGGCGGTCGGGACGACGGGTCCGTTCGGTGGATGCGGCTGCGCGGCCCCTCCGCTCCGCAGTTCTTCCTGGGGGTTTCCTCTCCCTCCGACGACGAATGGGCGGCTCTCCGGCGGCGCCTGGCTCCCTGGCAGCCGGTCTTCCGGCTGGCCCTCGAGCGCGCCCGCAGCCAGCACCGGCGCCGCCCCGCCCTCCCGCCCGCCGACACCGGCGTCCATCCCGCTGGACGGGTTCGTGTCCGAAAGCCCGCCCATGGCGGACCTGGCGCGCCACATTCGCCGCATCCACCAGAGCCACAGCCCGGTGCTGATCCGCGGCGAATCCGGAACGGGCAAGTCCCTCGTCGCCCGCGCAGTGCACGTGACCAGCGAGCGCTCCGACGGTCCGTTTCAGCACGTGCGCTGTGCAAACATGCAGCAGGACCCGGTGGAGGCGCGCCTCTTCGGGCGGGTGGACGACGACGGCTCGCTCACGCCGGGCGCGTTTCACCAGTGCACGGGCGGCACGCTTCTTCTGGAAGAGGTCGGCACCCTCCCGGCCCCCACCCAGGCGGCCCTCGTCCGCGTCCTGGACTCGCACGAGATCGTTCCGCAGGGAGCAACGGATGCTCACCCGGTCGACGTCCGGTTGCTGGCGACGGCCGGGCCCTCCCTCGCGTCGCAGGCGCGCACCGGGTCGTTCCGGGAGGATCTGTATCACCGCCTCAACGTGATCCCGGTGCAGGTTCCCCCGCTGCGGCAGCGGCGCGAGGACCTGCCCCTGCTCGTCCGCCACTTTTTGAGCCGGCTGGGGCCGCGCGACATGCCGGCCGCCTCCATCACGAACCGCGCCCTCGAGGTGTTGCTCGAGTACGACTGGCCGGGCAACGTCCGCCAGCTTCGCAACGAACTCGAGCGTGCTCTCACCTTCGTCAGCAGTGAGCCGGCCCCCACCATCGACCTCGACCTGCTGTCCGACTCCGTCGTCGACGGGGCGCGGCCGGCAGCCGCCACCGGCCCGGCCTCCGACGACCTCGACGCGATCTTTCACCCGGATCGATCCCTGAACGACCTGCTCGGCCAGACCGAAAAACAAGTGATCGAACACGTACTGCGCGACCACGAGGGCAACGTGACGGCGTCGGCCGACGTCCTCGGCCTCACCCGCCAGGGACTCTACAAAAAAATGAAACGCCTCGACATCGACGCCTCCGCCTTCCAGGCCGACGCCCCCACGACGGCCGTCCCCGGCGGCCCCTAGGCAGGCCCCCCCTCTCGCCCGGTGCACAGATGGCGGCCCGCAACCGGCCGGTTGCCTCCCCGCGCCCGCCGGTTCTCGGCCCGCCCCGGCACCGACACCCGCCCTTCTGCTGACCTCCGGACGATCGAACCTCCTTTCTTCACGCTCTGTACGACGTACTATGGCCTCCCAACCCACCCCTTCTTCTCGCGATGCATCCGGTGCCCCCGCGCAGCCGGAGGTCGGCGGCTCCGTGTCGCTCGACCATGCGTCGGTCATGACGACCGACCTCGACGACGCCGTCGCGTTCTACACCGACATCCTCGGCCTGCAGTTGCGCACCGTCGAGGACGACCCGGTTCGCGAGGGACGCCAGCGGGCGATGCTCGTGGACGTGCGGGGGCATGACGTCGTCGAGATTATCGAGATGCCCGAGATGGCGCACCCGTCCGTGCCCGGGCGCGGCGGCATCCACCACCTCGGGTTCCGTCTGTCAAAGGAGGAGTGGCATGCCCTCCGGTCGCGCATGGATGCAGTCGAGTACCCGTACCAGGAAACGAAAGGTCGCCTCTTCGTGCGGGATGCCGACGGCCTCGTCCTCGAAATCGAACGCGACTGAGCCCCTGCAGCCGGCGCCCGGCAGATCCGCCCCTGGAGCGCTGGCAGCGCCGGCAGAAAGCGCCGACATAAAGCGCCGGCATAACCGGCAGTGCCGGCGGGAGGGATCGGGGCGGCGACGGGTTGCAGGCTACGGGTTTCGGGAGGGACTCGGAGAGCTTGGCTGAGGACGGGCCGCCGGGCCGGCGGCGCCACCGCCCGAGCCCGATCGCTCCCGAATGATCTGAATGGCACGGTCGGCCTGCTGGTAGAAGCCGCCGCCCTCCTCGGCGTGCCGCTTCACGGCCTCGAACTGGGTGATGGCCTGGTCGAGGCGGTTGATCTGAAGAAGCGCCAGTCCCTTCTGAAACCGCGCCGGGACGTACGTGGAGTCGTCTTCCAACACCCCGTTGATCGCCTCAATGCCCTTCATGGGGTTGTTCGTCAAGAGGTACGTCTCTCCCATGCGGGTGCGGGCATCGAGGTTGTCGGGCTGGTCCTCCACCACGTTCTCGTAGGCAAGCGCCGCCTGCCCGGCGACCTGGAAGGCCTTCTGGCGGCTCTGGTTGGCCGATAGATCCTGCATCCACCGGTACAGCAGGTTGGCCGCACGCTCCCATTCCCCGAGGTCGTCGGCCGACCGGGCGATTTCCTGCTGCAGGACGGCCGCGCGCCCATTTTCTCCGGCCCCGACGTACAGATTGACAAGCTGTGCCTTCGTCCTGCGCGCGCGGATGCCGGAGACCTCGTCGAGACGCGTGCGCAGCGAATCGACCTTCTCGGCGATGGAGGCCGGGATCTCACCGGACGTCTCTTCCGCGAGGCTCGTCAGATCTTGCCGCTCCGGCATGGACGACCATCCCGCTGCGGGACCGGCG
>CAKZLV010000043.1 GCA_937127285.1 uncultured Bacteroidota bacterium | reverse complement strand
GGTTGAAGATCGGACGCATGGCGCTGGAGCCGTAGAGCTGCCGCGCGACGAGCGCTTTCAGCCGGACGGCGACGTAGGAACTCGCCTCCTCGGTCTTGGCCTCGGAAAAGATGCCCTCCTTCACGTTGATCGAGTCGGCGTCCGAGGTGAACGTCATCCCCTGCTCCTCCGCGAAGCTCCAGAATGCGTCCACGGTCTCCGGGGACACGCGGAAGGACGACTTGAAGGCCTGCTCGCGCTCCTGCCACGTTTCCCGCAGCTTCTGCTCGTGCTTCGGGAACCACTGCGAGGAGAACGCCACGTCCAGCCCGCTCTCGGCCACGAACTGCTTGAGCGACGTGGTGTCCGGCTTCACGACGTAGTCGGGCAGAATGCCGCCGCCGCCGAAGACGGTCCGGCCCTGATCCGTCTCGTACGCCAGCGAGTCCGGGATGCTGCTCTTGTAGTCCGTCAGGTTAAACGTCGCGTCCTCGATGGTTTTGAACTTCGCCTTGTAGTAGTCCTTCACGTCGCCGTTTTGATACGGCGTCTGGATGAGGCGACCCACGGGCGTGTAGTAGCGGCCGACGGTCATTTGAAGCAGGCTGCCGTCGTTGAGCTCGAACTGCTTCTGCACCAGCGCCTTCCCGAAGGTGCGCTCGCCGACGATGAGGGCCCGGTCGTGATCCTGCAGGGCACCGGTCACAATCTCGCTGGCCGAGGCCGAGCGGCGGTTGACGAGGACGATGACGGGTTTTTCCTCAAACGACCCCTCTCCGGTGGCTCGGTACTTGTTGTTCATGCTCGGCTCGCGACCCTTCGTCTGCACGATCGTCATGCCGGATGCCAGCATCTCGTCGGCAATCTCGATGGCAGACTTCATCACGCCGCCCGGATTGTCGCGCAGGTCCAGCACGAGACGCTGCATGCCCTGGCGTTCGAGGTCGGAGAGCTTCTCCTTGAACTCGTCGTACGTAGTCATGGCGAACCGGTCGATCTCGATGTAGCCGGTCTTGTCGTCCACCATGTACGACGTGTTGATGGAATAGAGCGGGATTTCGTCGCGCGTCACCGTGTAGGTGAACTGCTTCCCGACGCCCGGTCGGTACACCGTAAACGAAACGTTGGTGCCGATCTTCCCCTTCAGGCGGTCCTGAATCTTCTGGTTGGAGAGACCCACCGCCGTGGAGTCCTCGATCTCGACAATCCGGTCGCCGCCCATCACGCCGGCCTTCTCGCTCGGACCGTCGGTAATCGGAGAGATCACCCGGGCCGTGTCGCGCACGACCTCGAACACGATCCCGATCCCGCCGAACGAGCCCCGGTAGTTGTCCCGGACGTCCGGCACCTCCTCGGACGGAATGTAGCTGGAGTGCGGGTCGAGCTCGTCGAGCATTCCGCGGATCCCCTCCTCCGCGACGTTTTTCGACGGGACGTCGTCGACGTACTGCCGGTTGATAAGCACGAAAGCCCGCTCCAGCTTCTTCAGCTGCTTAAATGCGTCTCGCTCCGACACGTAGGCGTCGATCTGAACACCCAGCACGGTGCCGAGCAGAAGAAGCGCAATGGCGGGAAGGATGTAGTACTTGTTGAAACGCGTCATAAAGTCGTCCGGACGACCCAACAGGTCGGTTGATGGGGAATTCGGTGGGATCGAGCCGCTCGCCGATGGGGACGGACCCCAGAGGCCGCTGTCGGCGAGCGACGGGAGACAGAAGGGCTTCGCGGCGTCGTGCGTGGCGGGGAGCGGGCGGCGGGCGGGGCGGTGCGACGAATTTCGGCGGAAGCGCCGGCGCGCCCGTCCAGAACGGACGCGCGACGGCGGTTCGGTGCGGCCTGGACCCGCGCAGTCCTCACCGCCCGGCGCCAGGGCGCTTCTCTATAATTTGACAACAGCGGCTTTGTTGCATCGCCGACTCCGCCTGCGGGTCGTTTCCGGCCGTCGGTGCGGCCATGTCGCGGAAGCGTTACGGACACGACGACCGGTCGTCGCCGGAAGACCGGCAAACAGTCTCCAGCAAACGGTCTCCAGCGAACGTTCCCCGGTGCCGTCGATACCACAAGCCCAGTGCCAGCTTTTCTTTTGGCAGAATCGCCCCGCGAACAAGCAGGTTCCGGCTCTCATGACGCCCTCCGTCTCCGACGCCCGCCTCGACCGGTACTACTACATCTTCGACAGCCGGGCGCATCGCCCGGTGGTGGTGGATCGGACCACGGGCACGGAGTACGATTGGGAGGGAGAGGCCCGCGTTCAGTTGATCCGTCACGTCGAAGCCGAGTGCGGCCGCGACGTGCTGCCGGTGTTTGCGTCGTGGTGTGCGCGGCAGGTCGGCGCTCCGGCGCGGGCGATGGACGCAGACGAGGCGTCGCCGGCGGTGAGGCTCTGGCGGGCGGCCCGCCGGCGGGCGGAGGGCACGGCGAGCCGCGAGGCGCTTCGTGCGGTGCGAGAGGAGACGAACGACGCCGTCTTGATGGCGTCTACGGTCGGCCTCCCGCGCCGAGACGCGGAGGCGGCTCGCCTGCTCACGGTTCAGGCGTGCCTGCACCCCGACCCGGTAGAGGCAGCCGCCAACGCCGCGCACATGAGCGAGCGATGGGCCGAGTTTTCCGGAGCGGAGGAGCCCGAACGGGCCGCAACCGAAATGCGCGAGCGGCAGATCAACTGGCTTCTGGATCGCCTCCTCACCGGGCCGGCGGCGACCGCGTAGGAGAAGCGAGCGGCGAGGGGTGCGGCGTCCTCCGCGCACGGCGTCCTCCGCAACGGCCCCGTGCACGGCCGTCCCCGATCATCCGTCCCCGGGACGCTGCATCCATCGCCAGGAAGCCCCACCGCGCCAGCAAAGCCCCCGTCCACAGGCGAACGGGTTTCCTTCGCACGGGCTTCCTTCGCACGGGCGACTGCGGTCGGCCCTGTCGAATGCGGCAGATGATTCCCCTCCGCTGTTGTCCCGGCTGTTGTCCCTCGCCCCTTGGTGGAGTCCTGCCCCGACGGAAGCAACCGCGGGGCCTTACCCGTCGGCC
>CAKZLV010000042.1 GCA_937127285.1 uncultured Bacteroidota bacterium | reverse complement strand
GGACTGGGCGTCTTCGGGGGCTTCGGCGGCAGCCCCGCCGGTCCCCGAGGATCCTTCCGCCGCCGCACCGGCGCGTCGGCGCTCCCCGCGTCCGACGGCTTCGACCGATCCTCCCGGCTGACCGCCTCGCCGCCTGCTGCCGCCTCACCCGGTTGCGTTCCTGTGTTGGAACCGGGAGCTTCTGCGGCGATCCTTTGCGCGTCCTGCTCTCTGACCACGCCGAACTGCCTCGTGCCAACGCTTGTCTGGGTCGTACTGACCGGGGCCGCCGCCCTCTACGTCGTCGCCGCCCTGTGTGCTGCCGTCGGATGGTGGCGCATCCGACAGGCCGAGATCCCGGCCGTGCCCGACCCCTGGCCGACCGTATCGGTCATCATCCCCGCTCGCGACGAGGCCGACCGGATCGAGGACTGCATCGAAGGCATCCTCGACTGCCCGTACCCGCGCGACCGCCTCGAAATCGTCGTCGTCGACGACTTCTCCACGGATGCGACCGCGCAGCGCGTGCGGGCCGCCCGCCCGGATTCCTCCCCGCCGGACGACCCGACCGTGCGCCTGCTCCAGCTCCAGCACACTCAGTCTGCCAACGGCGGACACAAACCGGCAGCCGTTGCTCGGGGGGTCGACGCGGCCTCCGGAACCGTCCTCCTCACCACGGATGCCGACTGCACCGTGGGCCCGGACTGGATCCGGTCGATGGTCCGCCGCTGTACTCCGGAGACGCCCTTTGTTGCCGGGGCCGTCCGCTACCGCTTCTCCCACCGCTACTTCGAGCGGCTGCAGGCGCTGGCGTTTGCCGGCCTGGTGGCGTTCGGCGCCGGGACGCTCGGACTCGGGCTTCCGACCTATTGCAACAGCGCGAACCTCGCCTTCCGCCGCGACGTTGTCGACCTGCTGCCGGCGGAAGCCGACGACCGTCCCGGTGCCGCCCGCGACGAACTGTTGCTGCAACACGTCGCATACGGGACCGATCGGGACGTTGCCTTCAACGCCGACCCGGACGCCGCCGTAACCACCGAGCCGGCCTCCGACCTGGACGCCTACGTCCACCAGCAGGCCCGCTGGGCCAGCATGGGCGCCCGGTACCCGTTTCTTCTCCCGCGGCTTCTGGTGGTCGGGATGTGGGCCCTGCACCCGTTGCTGCTTGCCGCCGGCCTGGCGGCAGTGGCCCTGCCCGCCTGGCGCCAGCCGACGCTCGGCCTGCTGCTGGCCAAAATGGCGGGCGACCTCGTCCTGACGGTGCCCTTTCTGAAGCACTTCGACCAGAACGAGCTAACGCGCAGCACGGTCGCAACCGAGTTGATGCTCCTTCTCGTCGTCCCGGTCGCCGGTCTTCTGGGCAGCTTCGGCACCGTGGAATGGAAAGGACGTACACTCGACTGACCGCAGCGTGCGGCCCGTCCGGCGCTTTCGCCGGCGCACCGGGCGCTCCCGCAACTCTTCGCTTCACCCGCAGATACTCTTCCACCGGTCGACGGTGTTTGGCCGATGCTCCAACGATTGGTTCCTTACGCCGCCACGCAGGGTCTACGCCCAGTCCAGTCGTTTTTCCCGGACCTGCTCTGGCGCGTCGATACCGACCGTCGCGAGGTCTTCCTGACGTTCGACGACGGCCCGACGACGGCTTTGACGGATGACTTGCTGGACCTCCTGGCCGCCTACGACGCCCGCGCCACCTGCTTCCTCATCGGTCATCACGTCGAGGAACACCCGGATCTCGCCCGGGCCATTCACCGGGCCGGACACACGGTCGGGAACCACACCTACACGCATCTCGATGCTTGGACCAGCCCGCAGGACAGCGTCCGCACCCAGCTCTCCCGCACCACCATGGAGCTGGAGGACCTTCTCGGGACGCGGGTCCGGTTCATGCGTCCGCCCTACGGCCATCCGACCGGGGCCATGCGGACGTGGTGCGCCGAGCGCCAACAGCGAATGGTGATGTGGGACGTGATGCCGGGTGATTTTCTGAAGACGGCGACGGCCGAGCAGGTCGCCTCCTTCGTCCTCGATAACGTCCGCCCGGGCTCCGTCGTCGTCCTGCACGACAACCCCATCTGCGAGGGCGTCACGCTCCCCGCCCTGGAAACGATTCTCTCCACCCTGGATCGGGACGGCTGGTCGTTCAACGCGCTGTAGGGTTGGGGGTTGGGGAACTGCATCATTGATCAATGCACAATGATCATTGGTCATTGTCTTTCCCTGCGTCTAAAGCCCCCACGCGTCCACAGCGCCCACGCATCCACAGCGCCCACGCATCCACAGCGCCCACGCATCCACAGCGCCCACGCGTCCACAGCGCCCACAGCGTCCCAAGCCTCCACAGCGTCCTCGACCTGAGGGCCGGATCAATGAAAAGTGCGAAATGAAAAATGCAAAATGGGAACCTGCAGCCGTTCCGCTCCCACTTCTCCAGCCTCCCCGCGTCCACAGCCTCCCCGCGTCCACAGCCCCCACGCTCCCAAGCCCCCACGCGTAGTGCCTGCCCCCACAACGGAGGTCTCAGAAGGCTCCACACGGGGCGGCTGGATCTTTTGTTACGCATCCGTATCATACACGTGCCCAATGTTGACTGGATGCCCTCTCTTTGCCTTCTCGCACCATGACCGCCCCTCCCTCCCGCACGACCGACCCCTTTGGCGCTCGCGACACCTTCGAGACCGGGTCGGGACCGGCCTACCTCTACCGTCTCGACGCCCTGGCCGATGAAGGCTTCGACATCGACCGGCTGCCGTTTTCGATCCGGATTCTTCTCGAGGGCCTGCTGCGCGGGTGCGACGGATCGACGATTACCGAAGACGACGTCCGCCGCCTCGCGGGCTACGATCCGTCCAATCCGGCCGAGGCCGACATTCCCTTCAGCCCGTCTCGCGTGCTGCTTCAGGACTTCACCGGCGTTCCCGCCGTGGTCGACCTGGCGGCCCTCCGCTCCGCGATGCAGCGGCTCGGCGGCGATCCGCAGGAGATCAACCCGCAGGTGCCGGTCCACCTCATCATCGACCACTCCGTGCAGGTCGATCACTACGGCGTTGCGGAGGCGGTGAAGCTCAACAGCGCCATCGAATTCAAGCGCAACCGCGAGCGCTACGAGTTTCTGCGGTGGGGCCAGCAGGCGTTCGAAGACTTCTCCGTGGTTCCCCCCGCGAGCGGGATCTGTCACCAGGTCAACCTCGAGTACGTGGCCCGCGGCGTGTGGACGCGGGAGACCGACACCGGGATCGACCTCGCCTACCCGGACACGCTCGTCGGCACCGACAGCCACACGACGATGATCAACGGGCTCGGCGTCCTCGGGTGGGGCGTAGGGGGAATCGAGGCCGAGGCGGCCATGCTCGGACAGCCCATCTACATGCTGATGCCGGAAGTCGTCGGCTTCCGTCTGACGGGATCGCTCGCCGAGGGCGCCACGGCGACCGACCTGGTGCTGACCGTCACGCAGATGCTGCGGCAGTACGGCGTGGTCGGGCGCTTCGTTGAGTTCTTCGGCTCGGGGCTCGAGTCGATGACCGTACCGGACCGGGCGACGATCGCCAATATGGCGCCCGAGTACGGCGCGACGATGGGCTTCTTCCCGATCGACGACGAGACGCTCGACTACATGCGCCGGACGAACCGCTCGGAGGAGCAGGTCGCACTCGTCGAGCGCTACTGCCGCGAGCAGGGCCTCTTCCACACCCCCGACACGCCGGAGCCGGAGTTTCTCGACGTGCTGGAACTGGACCTGGGCGAGGTGCAGCCCAGCGTTGCCGGGCCGAAGCGCCCGCAGGACCGCATCGTGGTGCCGTCGCTGCCGGAGGAGTTCGAGGCCAGCCTGACCCGCGATGCCGGCCCCGTCGGATTCGGGCGCACCGAGGAGGAGCTCGACGCCACCGGCACCTACGACGACGGCGTGCACGAGTACAATCTCACGCACGGCGACGTGGTCATTGCCGCCATTACCTCCTGCACGAACACGTCCAACCCCTCGGTCATGATCGGGGCCGGCCTTCTAGCCAAGAATGCCGCCGAAGCGGGCCTGAGCGTCGATCCGCACGTCAAAACGAGCCTCGCCCCCGGATCGAAGGTCGTCACCGAGTACCTGACGGAGAGCAACCTCCTTCCCTACCTCGAGGAGCTGGGCTTTTCCACGGTCGGCTACGGCTGCACGACCTGCATCGGCAACTCGGGTCCGCTCCCCGATCCGGTCGAGGCCGCGATCAAGGACGGCGACCTCATCGTGTCGGGCGTCCTGTCCGGCAACCGGAACTTCGAGGGCCGCATCCATCCGCTCGTCCAGGCCAACTACCTCGCCTCTCCCCCGCTCGTCGTCGCCTACGCGCTCGCCGGAACGGTCGACATCGACCTGACCTCCGAGCCCCTCGGCACCAACGCCGACGGCGAAGAGATCTACCTGGAGGACATCTGGCCGTCCGCCGCGGAGATCAAGGAGACGATCGACCGGACCGTCAAGCCGGAGTTCTTCAAGCAGGAATACGAGGGCATCGAGACCTCCAACGAGACCTGGAACGAGATCAAGATCCCCGAAGGATCGGTCTACACCTGGGATGAAGACTCCACCTACATCCAGGAGCCCCCGTTCTTCGTGGGTCTGTCTCCGGACGTCCCCGACATCGAGCCCATCGAGGGCGCTCGCGTGCTCGTGAAGGCGGGCGACTCGACGACGACGGACCACATCTCTCCGGCGGGCTCGATTCCGGAGGACTATCCCGCCGGCGAATACCTGAAGGAGCGGGGTATCAAACCGCGTCAGTTCAACTCCTACGGCGCCCGCCGCGGGAACCACGAGGTCATGATGCGGGGCACGTTCGCCAACATCCGCATCAAGAACGAACTCGTCCGCGACGAGGACGGCGACGTCATCGAGGGCGGCTACACGCGCAACTTCCTGAAGGACGGGGAGATCACCTCGGTCTACGAGGCCGCCATGGACTACGTGGAGAACGACACGCCGCTCGTCGTTCTGGGCGGCGAGGACTACGGCATGGGCTCCAGCCGCGACTGGGCGGCGAAGGGGACCATCCTCCTCGGCGTGAAGGCGGTCATCGTGAAGAGCTACGAGCGCATCCACCGGTCGAACCTGATCGGGATGGGCGTTCTCCCGCTCCAGTTCATGGAGGGCGAAGGGCCCGAGGAGCTCGGCCTCGACGGAACGGAAACGTTCGATATCCCGATCAACAACTCGCTCGCCGCCGGCGACGACATCGAGGTGACCGCCACGAAATCCGACGGCACCGAGATCACGTTCCGGGCACTCAACCGCTGCGACACCCCGATCGAAGTGGAGTACTTCCGCCACGGCGGCATCCTCCACTACGTCCTCCGCGACTTCCTCGACCGCTCGATGGCAATGGCGTAGGGGCGTGGGGGCTTGGGGGCTTTGGACGCGTGGGAGGGCGGGATGCGTCGGGCCAGAGTCCAACGATTCACGACTCACGATTTACGACTCACGATTTACGAGTTACGATCCAGCGAGCGAAGCGAGCGGTCCATCCTCCACCTTCCATCCTCTACGCCTCCTCCCCCGACCCGATCACCGTGAGGGAGACATACTGAAGGCGGAGGTTCTTTCGGCCGCGCTCGTCGAACTCGACGACGGCCGTTCGTTCGTCTCCTTCGCCCTCGGTTTCAACGACCGTTCCCGTTCCCATTTTCGGGTGGCGGATACGGTGGCCGGCCCGGATGCGGTTTGCCTCCTCCTCGGTCGGCTTCGGGTCGGGGCGTGCGTCGGACTGGCGAACGCGCAGGGAGTCGCGGTAGGCGTGCCGGCGGTCGTCGGCCGGACCGGGCGGCTCGCCGAGCGGCGCGAGAAGATCCTCGTCGATCGCGTCGAGAAATCGAGAGCGGGTGGTGGGGATGTCTTCGCCCCGGCGCCGGCGGCTCTGCGCCCACGAAAGCACGAGCGTGGTTTCGCTGCGACGCACGGCCTCCCCCAGCAGGCATCGCTCGTACTCCAGGAGAAGCGCCCGGCGAGCCGACCGTGTATCCGGGAAGCGGCCCTCCTCCAGTCCGGGCACGATCACGACGGGAAAGGACCCGCCCCGCAAACCGGCGATCGTTCCGACGCGGACGCGGTCCTCCTCCGGTGCCGGACCGATTCGGCCCTGCACCGCCCGGTCGAGAAACTGCCCGAGCCGTTCCCGGAGGCCCCGGTCCGGGTTCGTCTCTTGATCGAGGGCCCGGAGCACGGTTTCGACGCGCTCCTCCCGCTCCAACTGATCGATCGTGCGGCTTCGGGTCGTCGAGGTCATCAGGCCCACCGCTTCGATCATGTTCCGGGCCCAGTCGGACGGGGATGCATCCGCCCGGTTGTCGGCAACAGATCGAACGAACGGCTGCAGGAGGCGATGAACCTCTCGTGCTTTCGAGCGCGTCCGGCTGCTGAGCGTCTCCGTCTCGCCCGGCTCCTGAAGGATCTTCCACGCCGACCCCTCCGCCTCCCGGGCGGCACGCCGGATCTGATTCTTCGTCTTCCGCCCGATCCCCCGGGAGGGACGGTTAATGATCCGAAACAGGCGGCGGTCGTCGTGCGGGTTGAGCGCAACGGCTAGGTAGGCGAGGATGTCCTGAACCACCTCCGCTTCCCGAAGAGGCGCCGAAGAGGCGGCGGAGAGGCCGTTCTTCCGAAGATGCGCCACGACTGCTCGCCGCTGGTCCGACGTCCGCACCAAGACGGCCGCATCTCGGCGACGGCTCGTCGGCACGTTTTCCTCGATCCAGGCGGCGATCCGCCGGATTTCTTTCTCGCCCGAGGACGCGGTGATAAGTGGCACGGGATCGACCGAACCGCTCTCGACGGCATCCGCCGCTCGGTCCGAGCCGGCAACCTGCGCCGCGATGGCACGGACGGCTGGCGGCGGGCGAAAGACCGCGTCGAGCGACAGGCTCACGGCCTCCGGCAGAGCCTCCCGCAGCCGATCGGTCGCCGAACGGGCCGTCGGGACCGGGGGGCGGATCTTGTGATTCGGATGCACGGTCATCGTGATTTCGGGTCCGGGCCTCTCTGCGTCTGCGTCTCCGGACGAGGATTCGGCGGCCGGACGGCGGCCGGCAAGGTGCACCAGCAGATCGACCTCCGGCGGGGTACGATCCTGCACGTCGTCGACGAAGAGGTGCCCTGGGCAGACGTTTTCGGGTCCGTCCGGAGACGCCGCGAGCACGTCGAGAGTGGCCGAAAGGAGGCCGGCGCGGTCGAACGCGCGACGCTGCGAGAGCCGATCTCGGTAGGCGGGGTAGACCTCCGCCAGAACCTCCGCGTCGGCGGCGAGGGCCACATCGGCGAAGGGGACGTCCCCATCGTGGTGAACCGACGCATCCAGCAGGCGCGCCCGCCGAACGTCTCGCCACACGGCCCGGGCCGGATGGGCGTCAGACGTGAAGCCCAGTTGCTCCAGACAGTCGGCCACGAGGTCCCGCTCCGCGGCCGCATCGTAGAGGGTAAACGGCTCTCGCCCGAGTCGGGTGAATTGGTCTCGCAGCACACCGGCACTCCACGAAAGGAGCGTCTGAACGGGCGGGAGCGACGCGTCCGGCGGTACAAGGCGACGAATCTGCCGGCGCAGGGAGCGGGCCGCGTGCGGGGTTCCAGCCAGAACGAGCATCGACGCCGGATCGGGGGCGTTCTCTTGAATGCACGCCACCACGCGGTGCGCAAGGACTGTGGTTTTCCCCGTTCCGGTACTCCCTTCCACCCGAACCACCCGGGCGGTTGCGGTCGCCGCCCGCTGCTGCGCGGACGTGAGATCGACATCGGACCTGGACGGAGGGGCCATGCGAGACAAGAAGAACCGAACCGAAGAACACGACGAAAGGCGAGACGCGACGAGCGGCGACCGGATCGCCCGCCGAAACTCGTAAGAACCACGACAACAGAGGATCCCCGGCCGGAAGGTTACAGAGAGGATACAACCTGTTTTCGCGGGACGCGTGAACGGGTACGGATTCGATCACTGAGCCCTTCCTGCCCGTGCCCGAACCGAACGGCCTTCTGACATCGACGGACGCCGGACTCTATTGCGAGGCCGGCGATTTCTTTGTCGATCCGAATACGCCCGTGGACCGGGCCGTCGTGACCCATGCCCACGGCGATCACGCCCGGCGCGGATCCGGTGCGTACCTGACGAGCGCCGAAGGTGAGAGCGTCCTGCGCCACCGCATGAACGAGGGCGCCGTAATCGACACCCTTCCCTACGGCGAAGAGATCGATCTGAACGGGGTGCGTCTCTCCTTCCATCCGGCCGGCCACGTCCGCGGCTCCGCGCAGGTTCGTCTGGAATACGACGGAGAGGTCTGGGTGGTGACCGGGGACTTCAAGGTTACCCCAGACCCAACCTGCACGCCGTTCGAGCTCGTTCCCTGCGATGTTCTCATCACGGAGTGCACGTTCGGCCTGCCTATTTACCGCTGGCCGGACCCCGACGCCGTCTTCGACCAGATCAACCGGTGGTGGCGGAAGAACCGGGAGGAAGGGCTCACGTCCGTGCTCTTCGGCTACTCGTTCGGGAAGGCGCAGCGCCTTCTCGCCGGGGTTGACGCATCCATCGGTCCGATCTACACGCACGGGGCCGTCGAGAAAATGACCGAAACGTACCGGCAGGACGGCGTCGACCTTCCCGCAACCACCTACGTCTCCGACGAGAACGCCCCGGACGACTGGAGCAAGGCCCTCGTCGTCGCGCCCTCCCACGCCGGCGGGTCGCGATGGATGCAGCGCTTCGATCCGGTTTCCACCGGCTTCGCGTCCGGCTGGATGCGCATTCGCGGCAACAAGCGCCGCCGGTCCCTCGACCGCGGCTTCGTCCTGTCCGATCACGCCGATTGGCCGCATCTCAACGACGTGATCCGGGACAGCGGGGCCGAGACCGTCTACGTGACGCACGGCAACAACGACACCTTCGCCCGCTGGCTGCAGGAGAACGGGATCGACGCCCACCCGCTCGCGCTGCGTTCGGCGATGGACGAGTCGGAGGACGCAGACGACGATTCAGAGGACGATTCAGACGGCGGATCGTCCGGCTGATGCCGCCCCCTCTCCGTTCGCGCTGCCTCTCTGCCTCTTCTCCTCGCCCATGCAAGACTTCGCCAACCTCTACCGGCGCCTGGACCGGACGACCAGCCGCAACGCCAAGATCGAAGCGATGGCCGACTACTTCGATGCGGCGGACCCCGGTGATGCGGCCTGGGCGGTCTACTTCCTGAGCGGCGAGCGCCCGAAGCGACTCTTGAGCTCGACGAAGATGCGAGGCTGGGCGGCCGACGTCGCGGGCATTCCGGACTGGCTCCTCGAAGAAGCGTACACGACCGTCGGCGACACGGCCGAAACGATCACCCTGCTTCTGCCGACCAACGGCGGAGAGGCGGACCGCAGTCTGCAGTACTGGGTCGAGGAGCGCCTTCTGCCCCTGCGGCCGCTGGACGACGAGGAAAAACGAGAGGCCGTCACCGACATTTGGGCCGAGCTGGGCCGGTGGGAACGGTTCGTGTTGAATAAGCTCGTCACCAGCGGCCTCCGCGTCGGGGTCTCGCAGGGCCTCACCGTGCGCGGCCTTGAAGCCCACTGCGGGATCGACCGAGACGTACTGACTGCCCGCATGATGGGCGACTGGAGTCCGAGCGCCACCTTTTTCGAGCAACTGGTTTCCGAGGATACGACCGACGCGGACCGCAGCCGGCCCTATCCCTTCCTCCTCGCCCACGCAATCGACGAGGATCCCTCCGCCGAACTCGACGAGCCGGACGCGTATCAGGCCGAGTGGAAGTGGGACGGCATCCGATCGCAGATTATCCGCCGGGGCGGCGAGACCTTCATCTGGTCCCGCGGCGAGGAAATCATCACCGACCGCTATCCGGAAGTGGCGGAGGCCGCCGGCTCTCTTCCCGACGGGACGGTGCTGGACGGCGAACTCCTCGGCTGGAAGGAGGGCGAGGTCCTGCCGTTCGGCATGCTGCAGAAGCGGATCGGCCGAGAAACCCTCCCCACCGACCTGCAGGAACAGGTCCCCATCTCGTTTATGGCGTTCGACCTGCTGGAACGCCACGGCAGCGACCTCCGGCCCGAGCCCCTCTCCACCCGTCGGTCGGAACTGGAGGACCTCTTCGCCACCGAAGCACTCGGCCCGCACCTGCGTCTGACGGAGCCGTTTACCTTCCGAAGTTGGAACGACCTGGCCGACATTCGGGCCGACAGCCGGGATCACAAAACGGAAGGCCTCATGCTGAAGCGGAAAGACAAGACATACGCGGTCGGCCGTCCCAAAGGAAACTGGTGGAAGTGGAAGGTTGAGCCGTTTACGCTGGACGGTGTTCTCATCTACGCACAGCGCGGCTCCGGGCGCCGATCGACCCTCCACACGGATCTCTCGTTCGCCCTCTGGGACGACGAGGAGCTCGTCATCTTCGCAAAGGCCTACTCCGGCCTGACCGACGAGCAGTTTCAGGAGCTCGACAACTGGATTCGACGGCACACGGTCGAGCGGTTCGGGCCCGTCCGCTCCGTAGAGCCGGAGCACGTGTTCGAGATCGCCTTCGAAGGCGTGCGCCGCTCGAACCGGCACAAATGCGGCGTCGCCACCCGCTTTCCGCGCATCAAGCGCTGGCGCAAGGACCTCGCGCCGAACGACGCCGACCGCCTCGACGACCTGCAGGCCCTCCTCCCCGACCTTCCCGACCACGTAGCCGACGAGGAATGAGTGCGTCCGCCGACCGGTTTGACGCCCTGCCCCCCGACCCGGACGCCTGGGCGGCGGCGCGGTCCTGCATCGATGCCTGGTTCGAGGAGCGCGGCTGGACGCCGTTTCCGTACCAGGAGCACGTGTGGGAAGCCTACCGCCGCGGCGAGAGCGGACTGGTGAACGCGCCCACGGGGACGGGCAAAACGCTCGCCGTCTGGTTCGCCGCCGTGCTTCGCTGGATGAGCCGCTGCGACGGGCGCGACGCCGAGCCATCCGCAGATGGGGAGTCCCCCGCGCCCCTGTCGGTCGTCTGGATCACGCCCATGCGTGCGCTTTCCAACGACACCGTGCAGGCCCTGCAGGGAACCGTCCGCGACCTCGATCTTCCCTGGCGCGTGGAGGGCCGCACCGGCGATACGTCGTATTCGAAGAAAAAAGGCCAGCTCACGGATCCCCCGACGGCGCTGGTTACCACGCCGGAAAGCCTGTCGATCCTGCTCTCGTATCCCGACAGCCGCCGGCACCTGCAGACCGTCCGGCTCGCGGTCGTGGACGAATGGCACGAGCTGATGGGCTCGAAGCGCGGGGTGCAGACCGAACTCGGCCTCGCCCGGCTGCGTCGCTGGAATCCAACGATGCAGACGTGGGGCCTCTCGGCCACCATCGGCAATCTGACGGAGGCCCGCGATGTGCTTCTCGGACCGGAGGCCGATGCGGGACGCCTCGTGTCTGCCGACATCGACAAAGAGATCTTCGTCGACGCCCTGCTGCCCGACGACGTCCACCGCTTCCCCTGGGCCGGCAACCTGGGCCTGCAGATGCTGGAGCCGGTGGCCCGCGAACTGGACGAGGCCGGCAGCGCCCTCGTGTTCACGAACACCCGCTCGCAGGCGGAGCAGTGGTACCGGGCGCTCTTGGATGCTCGTCCCGACTGGGCCGGACGCATCGCCCTGCACTACGGCTCCCTCAGCCGGCAGCAGCGAACGTTCGTGGAGCGAAGCCTGGCCAATGGGGACCTGCGCTGCGTCGTCAGCACCTCCACCCTCGATCTCGGCGTCGACTTCTCCCCCGTCGAGCGCGTCTTTCAGGTCGGGAGCCCGAAGGGCGTCGCCCGGCTCCTGCAGCGCGCCGGGCGGAGCGGCCACCAGCCCGGTGCGCCGAGCCGCGTAACGGGCGTTCCGAGTCACACGCTGCAGCTCGTCGAGTACGCCGCCGCCCGCGACGCCGCCGATGCCGAAGACATCGAGGCCCGCGCCCCCGTCGAGCAGCCCCTCGACCTGCTCGTGCAGCACGTCGTCACCGTCGCCATCGGGACGGGATTTCGACCGGACGACCTCTTCGAGGAGGTCCGCTCCACGTTTGCCTACCGCAATCTTTCCCGCGAGGCGTTCGACTGGGCGGTTCGGTTTGCAGAAACCGGCGGCGAGTCCCTCCGCGCCTACGAAGACTATCAGCGCATCGCGCCCTACGACGGGGACCTCGAGGCCTATGAAGGGCTCTACGTGGGCACGAGCGACGAGCTCGCCCGCCGGCACCGCATGATGATCGGCACGATTGTCAGCGATTCGAGTGTCGAGGTGGTCTACAAGAACGGCTACACGCTCGGTCAGATCGAGGAGTCGTTCATCAGCCGGCTCGACCGCGGCGATACCTTTCAGTTTGCCGGGAAGACCCTCACGTTCCTCCGGCTCGACGACATGGAGGCCGTCGTGAAGAAGGGCGGAGACACCGACGGCGTCGTGCCCCGCTGGCTCGGCGGGCGGCTTCCGCTTTCCAATCAGCTGTCGGACGGGATCCGGCGCCGGCTCGTGCAGGCGGCCAACGAGAAGTTCGACGGTCCGGAGATGCAGCAGCTACGTCCCGTGCTGGAGCTGCAGGCCGAGTGGTCGATGATTCCCACGCACAAGGACTTTCTCGTCGAACGCACGCGGACCGACGACGGGTATCACGTGTTCTGCTATCCGTTCGCCGGTCGGCCCGTGCATCAGGGGCTCGCCTCTCTCCTCGCCTACCGGATGGCGGAGCGGACGCCGATCAGTTTCACGATGTCCTACAACGACTACGGCTTCGAACTGCTTTCGCCGGACCCGATTCCGCTGAACGAAGCGCTCGCCAACGGCCTCTTCGCGACCGGCAACCTGTCGGCCGAGATCGAAGAAAGCATGAACGAAACCGAGATGGCGCGGCGGCGCTTTCGGGAGATCGCCCGGGTGGCGGGGCTGATCTTTACCGGCTACCCCGGCGACCCGAAGTCGCTCCGCGAGATCCAGGCCTCTGCCGGACTGATCTACGACGTCCTGGAGGCGTACGAGCCCGACCATCCGCTTCGCCGGCAGGCCAAGCAGGAGGTGCGAGACCGACAGCTGGAGGAAGACCGGCTCCGGGACGCCCTGGAGCGGGTTCAGGCCTCAACCCTCCACGTCATCGACGCGCCCCGGCTGACGCCGCTCGCGTTCCCGATCTACGTCGACCGGCTGCGGCAGGGCCTCAGCTCCGAGTCCCTCGCCCGGCGGGTCCGACGGATGCAGGAGGACCTGGAGGCTGCCGCCGGATAGCCGGGCTTCGAGCGGTCCCGCCCGAACGGCTCCGCTGGCCCTCTCGTCCGCCGATCCTGCTGCCTGCCCATCCTCGTCCTCCTCCGGCCCCCCGGCCGCTTCCGCCGCCCTGCTCCTTCGACCGTCCCCCACCGTTGGCTGCCTCCTCCTCGCCTCCTCCGCCGGCCCCGGACGGCTGTGCGTCCGGCTCATCCGGTTCTCCGCCCGGCCCGTCTCTGTCCGTAGCCGACGTCACGCTTCGTCCCCGGCCCGACCGAACGCTTCTGTGGCCCGATGCCGGGACGCTGTTTGCTGCCGACGTGCACCTCGGGAAGGATGCTGCGTTTCGGGCGCGCGCCGTTCCCCTGCCCCATGGCAGCACCCGATCGGACCTGGACCGCCTGTCGGCGGCGCTGACCGAAACGGGAGCCGATCGCCTCGTCATCCTGGGCGACCTCTTTCACGCGGCGGCCGGCATGACCGACGCAACGCTCGACGCTCTGGAGGCGTGGCGCGACCGGCACGCGGGGGTGGAGGTCGTGCTCGTGCGCGGCAATCACGACCGGAGCGCCGGCCCGGCCCCGGAGCGGCTTCACATCACAGAGCGGAAGGCGCCGGTTGCCTCCGCCCCCTTTGTGTATCGCCACGAACCGGGGTCGTCTGCCGGCGGCTTCGTGCTGTGCGGTCATCTGCACCCGGTCGTGAGGCTGGACGGACGCGGCGGGGAGCGGCTGCGCTTGCGATGCTTTTACCGGCGGCGGGATCGCCTCGTCCTGCCCGCGTTCGGCGAGTTTACCGGAGGGCACGTCGTTGCGCTCCGCACCGGCGAGGCCGCCTACGCCGTGGCCGACGGGGAGGTGGTGGCGGTCTCTCCGTGAGCACTTCGTGAGGGAGCTTTTCCGGTGCATCCCTCATCTCTCCCCGCGCGTTCCTCCCCGTGCATCTCTCCCCGCGCGTCTGTCTGCCCATCACCGCGCCCATTGCGGTGCCCTGACGGGGCCCATCGCAGGGCCCTGCTGTTCCCGGCCGTCTCCACGAGACGGCGGCGCGCCCGGGGGCTCTCGGTCAACGAGAGAGCGGCGAGGCATCTGCGGCATCGGCACCCGCCGGCGGATCGGCGGACGCGTCGGGACCGCCGTTCTCGCCGTCCAGCACCCCGGCGGCGGGGGCGGAGGCGTAGCCGTCGCCGGCCGGGATGCGTTCGGGCGGGGAAGCCGCATCCTCAAACACAGCGGTGGAGAGGCGGGGGTCGTCGACAGCCTCCAGATACTCGGCGGCCTGTTGCCGCGAGCGAAGGGACAGGTCGAAGAGCGACCGCCCTTCCGCCACCGCCTGCCGGCCGGTTTCGTCGTCCAGAAGGGGGAGCAGGTACTTGCTCGTGCTGTAGTCGACGAGGTTGTCGACGAACTCGACGGCACTGGCGCGCAGGGCCGGGTCGTCGCTCGTGATGCCGAGGTAGGCGTCGTAGATGTCCCGCTGATCGTAGCGGAGCCCGAGGAGCCGGAAGATACGCTCCAGGCTTTCCTCGCGAAACGACTGAAGCACGTCCGGCGACGCCTCCGCCGGCTCGGTTCGACGCACCAGGTGCAGGATTTGGCCGAGCGCGGCATAGTGCCGGGCCTCCTCGCGGATCGCCTCTTCGATGATCGTCTCATCGAACCGGTAGGAGCCGTCGGCGTGCAGGCGGCTGAGGGCTCGGGCGACGGCGTGGCGCACCGGCACGGGAACGTCCGGCAGGCTGCGCGTCAGCACCGTGGCTGCCATCTGACAGGTGTGTTCGGACAGAATGGCCGGAATATTCCGTCGTACGTCCAGGGCGACCGATCGGTCGACGAGATGGTCGTAGAGGGTGCCCAGAACGCGACGGCCGTATCGAACGAGGGCGCGCTGCGCCGGGCTGCGTGTGGCGTCGGTGCCGAGGCGGCGGAGCAGGAAGGGAACGAAGGCCCGGTTGCCGGTTTTTCCGGCGGCCTCGACGGCCGCGCGCTGAACCTGCAGGGACGGGTCGTGCAGCAGGGCGTGCAGCAGTTCCTCCGTGTAGTCGCGCTCCAGGACCCCGAGGATGCGGGCGACGTGGGTGCGGGCGTCCTCTCCGATCTCGCCGTCGGCGTCCATCAGCCGCCGGAGGAGATTCTCCGTGATGAGGCGGTACTCCTGCGGCCCGCCTTCCTCTGCGATGAGCCCGACGGCGGCCGCCTGAATGCGCAGGTCGTCGTAGCTAAGCGCCTTCTGCAGCCGTTCGTGCCGGTCGTCGGTCACGTTGCAGTACAGGTAGCGCGCAGCTTCGAGTTGGACGTCGGGGTCCGGGTCGGTGAGCTGCTGCGCTACGCTTTCGCCCTGGTTGTTGACCTCGCGGACGCGAAATACGCGGATGGCCTGCGCGCGAACGGCCGCGGAGGGATGGTCGAGCAGGCAGCGGAGGGCGTCGACGGGGACGGTCATGCGCTCGTCCGTTTCCAGCTCTTCGAGGGCGCGCAGGGCCTCGGTTTCGCTGTGGCTGCAGAGCGACTTGAGCAGCTCATCCAGGTCGTGCTCGAGGGCGGCGTCGTCCGAGTCTGCAGTCCTCTCTCGGTGCTGCGCCTCTCCGTCCTCCGCCTCCCGGCCCTGCCCAGGGGCGGCCGACCGGCTTTGCTGACGGAGCTTGCGCCGAAACTGGTCGACGTAGGAAAGACGAGCGCGGTAGGCAAGCAGCCCCCACACGGCCAGCAGCCCGGCCGTCACCACCGCGAGGCCCCGCACATCCAGGCCGATCCCCATCGTCAGGCCCAGCAGCAGGAGCCCGCCGATTCCCTGCGCCCCCTGATCCACGAAGAGATCGACGAAGACCTTCACCCGCTTTTTCCGCTCGATCGACAGCGGAACGTAGAGGAGCTCTCGGCCGGTCTTGTCGATCGAGTGCTTCAGCGCCTGGTCCGTCCCGCGTAGCAGAACGCCCGCGACCAGGCCCGGCATCAAGATCATGCCGACCGTCCCGAGGGCCAGGCCGGCGGGCAGGATGGAGAGCGCCCCGCCAATCCCCACCACCTTCATCAGCCGGGGCGCGAGGAAGAACTGGACCACGAGCGCCACCAGACTCACGCGGCCGTAGAACCGGCCCATGAAGGTTGTGAGGGCCTCCTCGCTGGCAAACGCCCGAGCGGCGACCGTCTTGAACTGAAAGTCGATGAAGGTCGTCGCCACGACCGTGATCGCGATGACGCCCACGATGTACTGGATGTGGCGGGAGCCGAAGATGATTTCGCCGGCACCGGGGACGTCGTCGGGGTCTGCTCGGGCGGCTGCGGGATCGCCGGTGCGCTGGCGGTGCCGGTAGCGGATCGTGCGCACGAGGGCGACGGAGGCGACCAGCAGCGCAGACGCCACGTAGAGGAGATGCGACGGCCGAAGACCGACCTCGTCCACCAGCAGTCCGGTGATCTCTCCTCCGGAGACGGCGCCGAGGATGGCCCCGACGCTCAGGACCGTGAAGACGCGCTTCGCCTGGGAAGCCGAGAAGATGGTGTTGGCAAAGAGCCAGAACTGCGAGGTGACGAGCAGCCCGTAGATGCTCACCCAGGCGTAGAGAACGTAGGTCGCCCAGGTCCCCTCGGCCCCCAGCAGCCAGTGGACGCCCAGAAGCGACACGGCCAGAAACAGGGACCCCCCGTCGATGAGACGACCCACCGGGACCCGACGCGCAAACCGGGTGTGGAGAACCGCCACCGGTACGACCGCCGCCGTGGTGAGGATGAACACGAGCGGCAGCTCCTCCGGTCCTCGCCCGGCCAGAAAGAGGCTGTCCCGCAGCGGCTTCAGCAGGTACAGCGTGATCAGCAGCAGGAAATGGTACAGGGCCATCCACACAGCCATCTCCCGCTCGCCGGATCGCAGGTCAAATAAGGAGGCGAGCAATTGCCCCATGAGGGTCGGTTCCGTCAATGCAGAGCGCTAATTCGCCCTTCATGAACGGCGGCGGCGGCGTTTTGATCTTGCCCCGGTGGATCTTGCCCCGAGGAATCTTGCCCCGAGGAATCTTGCCCTGGCGGGGATGCCCACGGTCCGGGGCGTTACTTCCGCTCGATCCCGACGACGCGGGGCGGTTTGCGAGAGGGCCAGGCGAGGTACACACGCGTCGGCCGGCTGACATGGCCGTCGGCCCGGTGCGTGCGGAGGTCCACGCGCACCACGCGGTCATCCGGTTGCGTGGCGCCGCGCCGATCGAGCACGTCGGCAAGGGCCGAGCCGTCGCCGCGAAGCGGAACGGCGGGTTGGCGGGTGCTTCCGGTCTGCAGCACGTCGCCGTCGTGCCGGAGGGTGTAGTGGTAGACGGTTCCGTCGCCGGAGACGAGGTCGTAGGTCACCGAGAGGTCGTCGAAGACGAGCGCCGGGACGTCTGCGGCCCGTCCCCCGGTCCGCGCGGCGACGACGGCCGGGGCGGCAGCGACGGCGAACCGATCGAGCGGGTTGACCCGCCGGAACCAGTACCGCCCCACCTTGTCGCGCCGCTTCTGAAGCACATCGAGCAGGTAGGCCTCGGCCTCCGGACGCGGCATCTGGGCGGTTTCGACGATGGCCGCCAGGTCGTCGTCCCGAAAGCTCATCACAATTTTTGCGCCCCAGAACGCGTCGCGCCGGGTCCGCTTCTCAAACGCCGGGTTCGGATACGACATCACCCACTCGCCCGGGTCGAACACGTCGGCGCGGTAGTAGCCGACCGACGGGTACGGCGGCGATGCGTCGTAGTGCCACCAGGGGAAGCGGACGGCCCCGAGTCCGAGCAGGGCGCGGGGAATTTTTCGCTGGTCGATGATGTAGGCCTGGCCGTGGACGGGTTTCTTCGGCGAGCTGGCGTTGGCGCCCAGCGTCGACCCCATGTCGAAGATGTAGTGCCGGATGTAGCCGCCGTCGGTGTACACCCGCAGCGTGTTGGCCGCTCGGCGGTCCGTGTCGTGCAGCCAGCTGCTGATGACGCTCAGTCCCCGCAGTTCCCGCCGCTGCTCGTGCCGGACGCGGTCGTTCGGATTGTCATCTTTGGTGCCGTAGAAGTCGAACGGTCCCAGGGGCTTGCCGTCAACGAATTTGCTCGCCAGGATGCGTATCTTCCCGTCTTCCGTCCGCGGGTAGGGAGCCAGCAGCTGGGTCAGGTCGGCCCGCGTCATCGCCCGCTCCGTCGTCCCGCGGTCGATGGTCGCCTCGTCGCCGACCCGAAGCTGGTCCGGGTCGAGGAACGTGACGGTGTTTTGCGGCACGTAGTACCCGGCGGCGTGGAGGATCTTGGTCGAGATGACCTCCGCCGAGGTGGCGAGGCCCGGATACTGCGGGCCGTCCAGTTTCATCACGTACGTATCTCCCCGTGGATCCTTCATCACGAAGCCCCGGGAGGCACCCTCCGACTTGCCGCTGACGACGGTCCAGGTTCCGGAGGTATCCGGTCCGGCAGCGACGCCCACCGTATCGCGCTTGTTGGGGCCGATGGCGAGTTGGCGCTCCGTCATCTCGTTGTAGTAATGACGCCGGGTGTACCAACTCGAGTTGGGCGGCTCGTCCATCACGTTGACGTTGTCGGCTTCATCCGGCCCGGCAACGCCCAGCCACTGCCCGATGGTGCGGCCGGTCCAGTTGAGGTTCGTCGGCTTTTCGATCTGCTCGAAGACCGACAGGTTGATCCGGTCCCAGTACATGTTTTCGGCGGTTTCCTCCGGTTCGGGGATCGGCCGGCGATCCGGATCCTCGGTCTTGATCGGCCCGAGGGTGTAGGGGCGGCTGGATCCGCAGCCGAGGAGGAGGCTGCCGGCTGCAAGGAGAAGGAGGATGCGTTGCATCATCGGGAAGCCGCGGGTTCGCCAAAGAGGGTTCGCCAAAGAGGGTTCGCCAAAGAGTCGTTGAACGGATGCGGAGGAGCGCCGGCGCCCGTCGCCGTCCGGATCAGTCGCCAACCGGGCGGGAGCCGAATGTGGGGGTGACGGTGAGCAGCACGCGCACGCCGTCGACGCTGCGGGCCACCTCGAAGCGGGCCCCGAGTTTGCGCCCGCTGAGCAGGTGAACGCCCCCGCCGTAGCTCCACCGGAAGCGGTCGGCCGCGATGTCGCCGACGCGGGTGAAGGCCTGTCCGCTGTCGACGAAGAGCACGGCATCGAACGAATCCCAGATGGGATACCGGTACTCGGCGTTGAGCAGCAGCAGGCCGTCGTCGACGAACCGGTCGAACCGGAAGCCGCGCAGGCTTTCCTGTCCGCCCAGACCGCGCAGGTCGTAAAACGGCACCGCCTGCCCCCCCAGAAGCGGTTCGTTTTTTTCGATGCGCGCCCGCAGGGCAAGGCGGCGGCCCGGCGGCAGAAACGGAAGCGGCACGTACTGCTGCACCTCGCCGACCACCGTTGCGTAGCGGAATCGATCGCTCGCCAGGTCGTGCGTGTAGCCGAGACGGCCGAGCAGCACCGTCCCTCCCACCCGGCGATGCGTCTGGCGACGCTGGTAGGGCCGGGTGCCGTCCCAGATCGCTTCGGTGCTCACGCTCACGAAGTCGGTGACGC
The DNA here is from genome assembly GCA_937127285.1 of uncultured Bacteroidota bacterium. Lineage (GTDB taxonomy): Bacteria > Bacteroidota > Rhodothermia > Rhodothermales > Salinibacteraceae > CAKZLV01. The sequence goes on along the minus strand of CAKZLV010000042.1, from coordinate 13,781 downwards.
CGAGGCCGGGCTGCCCCACAATTCGCTCGCCCCGCTCCGGGTCTTCTTCGGAGGGACGGGTTCGCACGTGCTGGTAGCGAACCTGCGTCTCCCCGCCCCAGCGCTCGCCGAGATCGTACGCAAGCAGGGTCCGCACGTCGAGGCGGCGGCCGTAGAACTGCGCCTCGTCTGCGTCCTCGTCCGCGTTGTTTCCGCCCACGAAGAAACGCCGCTCGTCATTGACGGCATATTCGCCGAAAAACTGCAGCGTGGTGGCCCACCCGAGCGGCGACGGCACCGCATACTGCATCTCGACTTCCCAGGACTCGCGGGCGGCCACTTCGCCGGACGCACGGACGTCGTGACCGGCCCCCCACAGGTCGTGATGAAACAGAGCCAGGCCGCCCTGCACGCCGTTGGGGCCGCCCAGTTCGATCAAGGGGCGCACGCCCCGCACGACCGGCTTCGGCCGAAACAGCGACGGGAAGTTGGTTTCCAGATAGCGCACCGTCACCCCGAGCGGATACGTTACGGCGTCGATCACGTAGGACGGGAAGGCAAGCACGTGATAGGCGAGACTCCGATCGGTGCGGTACGGCACATCGTTCGGATGGCGGGACGAGTCCGCCCGCGCGTCCCCCTCCGTCGGTTCGTCGGCCGCTTGCCGTCCCGCCCGCCGGGAGGCAGCCGGGGTTGCGTCGCCCCGAGGGCCCGCCTCCAGCGCTTGAATCCAGTGCCCCTCTTCTCCCCCGTTACCCGGACCGGCCACTGCCGGTACGGCAGTCAGCAAAAGAACCAGAATGGCAGCCGGCGCAGAGCGCATACGCATCGGGAGCATGGCGTCAGGGCAAGAGGCAGCGAACGGGAACCCGGCACGTGTACGGTCGACGCGGAACAATGCTTCCCCCACGACCGGAAGGCTTCGGATCGGGGGCCGGCGGGATGCGAATGGATCCGGGTTCGCCGAGAGACCGGCACCGGCCGTCGGGCCCCGGAGGCACGTTTGTTCGGCGCGGGCGGCGGGCGTTACGAGAGCAGGCAGCAGGCGGTACGTAGGCAGCAGGCGGTACGTAGGCGGGCGGCTGTCAGGGGCCGGGCGCGGCATGCAGCGTCCCGGTGCAGCAGGCGTCGCCCGGATTGGAGGGAAGACGCGGTTCCGGCCAGGGCGCGGTTTGCCAAAAGGTGCGGTTGGGAAGAAAAATTACACTGTTCCGACATCTATTCCCCCTTACGGTTCAGCCGTCCCTCCGTTGAATGCGGAACGGCGTTTGAGTGAGATTTCAGGGGCGCGAACGGTTCGTGCTGGACGTGGAGACGCCACTCCGCGTGCCCGGAGAGATGCGAGGGCGCGCAGGCGTCCTCGCCGACGGCCGCACAAACGATCCCGGAGACGGTTGCGTAGACGATTGCAGAGACGATTGCGTAGACGATCTCGCGGATGATCTGATTACGCCGACCGGGGCCGCCTCCGTTCATCCGCCCGATTTTTTGCCGTACCGATTCTCCGATATGAGTGACGCCTTCGATCGAGAAGCCTTTATCGACGACTTTGCCCGTTCTCGGTGGCCTACCCTGGCCAAGCATGCCTGGCGCATGTACGGGGAGCGCGGTCGCGGAGCGGTGGTGTATCCGGTGCAGGAGAAGGCGGGCAATGGAAGCGAACGCGCGCCGCTGCGATACCTCACCTTTACCGACACCGAGGCCGCCCAGTCTGGTCCGTTCTCGATGCTGCACCATTTCGTGGAAACGTACGACCCGGAAACGCAAGTCGTCCTCGTCGTCCAGTTTCCGGATGAGAGCACCGTCTTCGACGTCTACGAGAACTCCCCGCCTCCTCGTGAAGCCGAGTGACCGGACCGCGCCTCCGGGCTCTTCCCGATCCGGGCTCTTCCCGATCCGGGTCCGGGGCGGCAGGAACGGCCTGCCACCTTGACTGCGGGGCTTGGTGACGTCTGCCGCCGTGGCGGCCCCCCTGCCGATCTGCCGCCTCGCGGAGCTCTTCCGTGCCGAATTGTCCGACCCCGCTCCTCCTCAGGCTCTCTTTCCCGCCTTTGTGTGAAGTTTTGAAGGAGATAAGAACCCATCGTTTCGGGTGGTTCGTCCTTTGCTGTCGGGGCGAACAGAACCCGGGGGGCGCCCGTCACCGGCCTGTCCGTCACCGGCACGTCCCGGGGTGTCCACAGCCCACTCATTCAGACATTGACCCACGAGCGATGGCGCACTTTACCCCCCTCTCCGACCGCGTGGCCGTCCGGCCCGACCCGGTGGACGAGACCACCGAGAGCGGTCTCATTATTCCCGACTCGGCCCAGGAGAAGCCGCAGCGGGGCACCGTGATTGCCGTCGGCCCCGGACGCATCGAAAACGGGTCTCGGATCGAGATGTCCGTTCGCGAGGGCGATGCCGTCCTCTACGGCCCGTACGCAGGGACGGAGATTACCATGAACGGGGAGGACGTCTTGATCCTGCACGAGGACGACCTCTTCGGCCGGATCGAAGAGGCGTAGCGGGCCGATGGCCGCCCGGGCAGAACCCGGCGCGGCCTCGCCGGCGCCACCTCGATCGCAACCGTTTGTTTCTACGCATTTCCACCCCCCACCCATTGAAACGGAACCAAAACCACCATGGCGAAGCAAATCATTTTTGACCAGCCCGCCCGCCAGGCGCTGAAGCGCGGCGTCGACACGCTGGCCAACGCCGTTCGCGTCACCCTCGGCCCGAAGGGCCGCAACGTCATTTTGGAGAAATCCTTCGGCTCTCCGGTCATCACCAAAGACGGCGTGACCGTTGCGAAGGAGATCGAACTGCCCGACCGCATCGAAAACGTCGGCGCGCAGATGGTCAAGGAAGTTGCCACCAAGACGAGCAGCGTCGCCGGCGACGGCACCACGACGGCCACCGTGCTCGCCCAGGCCCTCATCAACCAGGGCCTGAAGAACGTCACCGCCGGCGCCAACCCGATGGAGTTGAAGCGCGGCATCGACGCGGCCGTGGCCTCCGTTGTGGAAGGCCTCCGCTCGATGAGTCGCGAGGTGGAGGGCAAGACGGAGATTGCCCAGGTCGCCACCATCTCCGCCAACAACGATGAAACGATCGGCGACTTGATCTCCGATGCCTTCGACACCGTGGGCAAGGACGGCGTCATCACGGTCGAGGAGGCGAAGGGCCTCGACACGCACCTCGACGTCGTGGAAGGCCTGCAGTTCGACCGCGGCTACCTGTCGCCGTACTTCGTCACCGACGCGGAGGACATGGAGGTCGAACTGGAGGACGTGCGCATTCTGCTGCACGACAAGAAGATCTCGCAGATGAAGGACCTGCTCCCGATTCTGGAGAAGGTCGCCCAGCTGGGCAAGCCGATGCTGCTCGTCGCTGAGAACGTGGAGGGAGAAGCCCTCGCGACCCTCGTTGTGAACCGGCTGCGCGGCACGCTGCAGGTGGCGGCCGTGAAGGCGCCCGGCTTCGGCGACCGACGCAAGGCGATGCTCGAAGACATTGCGGTCGTCACCGGCGGTACGGTTCTCTCCGAAGAGAAAGGCCACCGCCTCGAAAACGCGACGCTCAACGATCTCGGCACGGCGAAGCGCGTGGTGATCGACAAGGACACGACGACGATCATCGACGGGGACGGCGACGACGACATGATTCAGGCGCGGGTCCACCAGATCCGTCAGCAGATCGAGTCGACGACCTCCGATTACGACCGGGAGAAGCTGCAGGAGCGGCTCGCGAAGCTCTCCGGCGGCGTGGCGGTGCTGAAGATCGGTGCGGCCACCGAGGTGGAGATGAAGGAAAAGAAGGCGCGCGTCGAAGACGCCCTGCACGCCACCCGTGCAGCCGTGGAGGAGGGTGTGCTGCCGGGCGGCGGAGTGGCCTACCTGCGCACGCTGAGCCGGATCGACGACCTCACGTTCGAGAACGCCGACCAGAAGATCGGCGCCGACATCGTCCGGCGCGCCCTGCAGGCGCCCCTGCGCCAGATCGTGCAGAACGCCGGCTATGAAGGATCCCTCGTCGTGCAACAGGTCCTCGAGCAGAACGGCGACTACGGGTTCAACGCCCGGACGGAGTCGTACGGCCCCCTGCTCGAAGAGGGCGTGATCGACCCGACGAAGGTGGCGCGCACCGCACTGGAGAACGCGGCCTCGATCGCGAGCTTGCTGCTGACGACCGAGTCCATCGTCGTCCGCGAGCCGGACGCCGACAAGAAGGGTTCGTCGAACGGGATGTCCGACTTCGACGACATGGACTTCTAACCCCCTCGACCCAGAGAGGAACCGGCCCCGCGGGGCTCCCTCCTCCCGGTCAAGCACAAGCGGCGGGACGTCTTCGGACGCCCGCCGCTTTTTTGTGACGTGGGCCCGTTGGGGGATGCGGGCCCGAACGGGGAACCCTCCGGGCGATGTACCGGGCCCGCCCCCCCGATCTCGACCGGTTCTCAGGCCGGGGTGGATCGCTCCTCGCGCTCGGAACCGCCGATCTTGACCCGGCGACGGGGTCTCGGGCGCAGCACCCGCTCGCGGCGGTGTTCTTCGCGACTGGAGGGCCCGGAAACGAGCGAGACGAGAAGGCGCGACGCCGCGGTCGTCGCGACGAGCAGAACGGCACAGAGGAAGGCTGTGAGCATACCGGAAGACGTCGGTGGTGAGGAGAGGCCGGGTGCTCACACGACGATTCACCGGCGGGAAGGGTTACGGCCCCCGCGGCAGCGACCGTTCTTCGCCGGTGCCTCGGGCCGCGGGAATCCCACCTGGACGAGGCTCCGGCCGTCGCCGTACGTGGGGATGACGCCGCGGAGCAGGTCGATGCGCTCGTCGGGCGTCGTGCTGGGCCGCCCCACCCGATGTTCGACGCGGGACGGCATCCGCCGCTTCGTGCCCCTGACCCGTGACCTCCATCTCGACGGCCTGGCCGGACGGCAAATCTACAGGCCGGACGCCCAATCTACAGGACAAGCGAGCCGAGATACGCCGCGTAGCAGGACAAGAGGATGGCCCCCTCGCGGCGACTGAGGGTAAACTGCGTCCGCATCATGGGGAGGACCGCGACGGCCAGGCCGGTCATCACGATGCCGTCAATCACAGACAGACTACCGGTCGAGAGCGGGTGCACGATGACGGTTGCCCCCAGAATCCCGAGGATGTTGAAGATGGACGAGCCGACGGCATTGCCGACGGCGATGTCTCCCTCCCCCCGCCGCGCCGCCGCCAGGGAGGTGGCAAGTTCGGGGAGGCTCGTTCCCACGGCGACGATCGTCAGGCCTACGATCACCTCGCTCACGCCGAAGGACGCGGCGATGGCCACGGCCCCTTCCACCAGAAAGTGCGCCCCGCCGACCAATCCGGCGAGACCCAGCGCAACGTACAGGGCGTCCGTCCAGAGAGCGTGCTGCTGCGGCATTCCGTCGTCGTATTCCTCCACCACCGCCGGCGGCTCCCGGCGGGCGAAGCGAATGGACACGGCCAAATACGCCAGCAGTCCGACGACGAGAAGGACGCCGTCGACGCGGTCGAGGCGACCGTCGATCAGCATCGCCATGAGGGCGGCCGAGGCCGCGACGAGAATGGGTCCGTCGAGACGAATGACCTGCGCCTTCACATTCATGGGCCGCAGGACGGCGGAGAGGCCGAGGATGAGGGCGATGTTGGAGATGTTGGAGCCCACGATGTTTCCCAGGGCCATGTCTCCGCTTTCCTGCAACGCGGCCCCGAGGCTCACGACCAGTTCCGGGAGGCTCGTCCCGATCGCCACGACCGTGAGGCCGATGATCAGCGGAGAAATCCCGACGCGGCGGGCCAGCGATGCCGATCCGCGGACGAGCGCATCCGCTCCCAGGCTGAGAACGGCGAGCCCACCGACGAGAAAACCAATGGCGAGAATCATCCACTACGGGCGCGGCAAGCGGTCGGTCGTGAGCAGAGACGTGAACAGAGATGCCCCCGGAGAGAACAGGCCAACGTCTGGCCGGAGCCGTGGTTCAAACGCAGGGCTCCTGCGCCGCAGAAGACCCCGGCCGTCTCCAAACACAACAGGCCGCAAATCCCGAGGATTCGCGGCCTGAAGAGGGGTGCCGTCCCGGTTGCCCGACGCCCGGGATGCCGGGAACAGAAAATCTGGGCGGGGGGCTAATTCAAGCAGAGGGGGCCGAACGGGGTGGGATGTACGGGCATGAAGGCAGCCGGTCGAGGGGCGGAGCGATCCGACGACTCCTCCCTCCTGGAGTTCGAAGGCGACGCGCCGCCCTCATCGGCCGAGTCGACCTCGTCGAGATCAATCGGCAGGTCGTCCGGAAGATCCACGGAGGTCGGGTGAAAGACGCCCGTTCCGTGGGCGACGACCTCGCCGTCCGGGCTGCGGAGCACGGCCCGCACGACCGAGCGCGGAGGCTGGACGAAGAGAATCTCGGCGCTCGCCACGAGCGGACCGCGATACTCGCCGTCGACGACTTCGACCTGAAATTGCTCGGCGCTCACCACGTGTTCTTTCTCGATGGAGGCCGCAGCCAGCGAGGCGACATCCGTGAGCAACTGCTGGTGCGGCATCCCGGCTGCGAGCCGGGGGTGCGCGTCCGGAGCGGCATCGCCGCGGAGTTCTGCCCGGCCGTAGCTGACGGCGACGGACGGATTCTCCATTGCCGCCGGCGAGGCGGAGTACATCTGCTCCAGACGCTGGTAATGACGAAGGCGAGCCATAATGGAAGGGGATTGTGCAGGAGCCAGCGGGTTTCCGCAATCGTGCCGTGCGGAGATTCCTGCGCGGCACGAACCGCGTGCACAGCGGTGCGAGCACGGTGTCGATTGTATGCGAGGAGTACACAGATCCAAAACGGTGCCACCACTGCATTCCTGTCCATGTGACAGGAGGCGTGCGGTAGCCGCGATCTCTGCGTCGCACCTCCGGCCCGCGGTCGGACCCCCGTTCTGTCGCCTCGGCAGGCCCGGTGCCGGGCTGTCAGCCCGCTCGATCCGCAACCGGGTTCTCTGTCCGAGTGTGGAGACGGCGCCCGATCGTTCGTCCCGTGGATCGCCGGTACGCGGCGAGGGGCGAACCGGGCACCGACTGGGTCGTTTGCAGACATCCGTGACTGCTTCTCGCTTCCCTGTACCGTACCGAACGACTCGGATCGTCTATGCCCCTCACCCCCGACCAGCAGCAGACCGTCGCCACCCACCTCAACACCCGGGGTCAGGCCCCGAAATGCCCGGTCTGCGGCGCGTCCAACCTGCGGGTTCTGCCCGACCTCACCGAAGTTTCGATCGACACCGGTCCCGACGCCGTCCGCCACCTCGTCAACGTGGAGTGCAAGTACTGCGCTCACCTCCTCCACTTCTCCGCCCGGGCCATTGGCGTCGGCCCAGAAGCCGAACCCGACGCTGCGGAGACGGACGGGATGGACGGTCAGGCCTGACCCGACGGATTGCCCGGTGCAGTCAACGCCGGAAGAGTCAGCGCCGGAAGAGTCAACGCCGGAAGAATACGCAGAAATCTCCATCCCGTCGCCGCCTGCGCCTCGATTGCGCCCCTCGGAGGTCGAAGCCCGGCCGTGATCGGGCTCCTTGTGCGTTCCGTCCGGACGGAGAAGAAGTCGACCGGGACAACCTCCGGATCCCAGTTGGTTAAAAGAAGATGAAGCACAGGAACCTATCAACCCATGGCGAATACGTGGGAGCGATCTTGCTTGTTATAACATGATACAACAGACAGACTGCCGCTTGCGCGGCTGGGTATGATGGATGTTCTGACAGCGTCGTGGCCCTGGTACGTGGCCGGCCCGGTGATCGGGCTGATGATCCCTCTCCTTCTGGTTCTCACCGGCAAGGCGTTCGGGATCTCGTCCAGTTTGAAGCACATGTGCGCAGCCACCGTGCCCGGAGGCGCCGAGTACTTCCGATACGATTGGAAGGAAAAGGGCCTCTGGAACCTGCTCTTCGTGCTGGGTGTGCTGCTGGGCGGCTTTCTTGCCGTACAGGTACTCGGGGGCGGCGGCCCGACCGGGATCTCGGCGGCGACGAAGGCAGACCTGGGCGCTCTTGGTCTGTCCGACTTCAGCGGCCTCGTCCCCCCGGAACTCTTTAGCTGGTCCAGCCTGTCGACGCCCGCCGGATGGGCCGTCTTGGGTCTGGGCGGCTTTCTGGTCGGGTTCGGAGCCCGGTACGCCGGCGGCTGTACCTCCGGACACGCGATTATGGGAATGGCCACCTTTCAGCGCGCCTCCCTGATTGCGGTCATCGGCTTCTTCATCGGCGGCCTGTTCACCACCTACGTGATTCTCCCCGCCCTGCTGTAAGAGCGGTCTGCCGCAGCGGTCGGTGGGGCGACCGGCAGAGTCCGACAAAACCTCCCGTCTCCGGGCCGGAACCCGGGCCTGGACGTGCCCTCGGCCGTTTGCGCTCCGTGCTTTCCTCCTTCTCTCGACGTTTCGACCCTTCGTTCTCATGCCTTCCACCGCCACCCCGTCCCCGACCTCGCCTCAGCGCGCTGCTCCCGTCGTTCGGTGGAGCGACGCCCTCCTGTACCTGCTCCTGGGCACCTTCTTCGGGATCGTTTTGATCAAGAGCGAGGTTGTGTCCTGGTTTCGGATTCAGGAGATGTTTCGCTTCCAGTCCTTCCACATGTACGGAATCATCGGATCGGCCATTGCTGTCGGCGCCCTCTCGATTCAGATCCTTCAGCGGACGAACGCGCGAACGATCCGGGGGGAGCCGATCCAGATTTCGGACAAGCCGTTCCGCCGCGGAACGAATCAGATCCTGGGCGGCATCGTCTTCGGTCTCGGCTGGGGACTCCTGGGCGCGTGCCCCGGGCCCATCTACGCGCTCATCGGCGCCGGCATCACCCCGATGTTCGTGGGCCTCGGCGCCGCGATCCTGGGCGCCTGGACGTACGGACAGGTAAAGCCGCACCTCCCGCACTGATCGACCCCGGTCAGACGCCGGTGTCCGCGTCGGCCTCGCTCCCCGTTGGGATCGGTCGGTGCCGGATGGGTCGGTGTCGGATCGGTCGGTGCCGGGGTGAGTCGGCCTCGAGGTCGGTCGGATTCGAGCCGCGTTCCGCGCGGCTCCGTCGGTGCCGGTTCCCCTTTCTCTCCGGATCGGAACGATAACACGTGACGGACATGTTATAACATGCATTGACAGAAGAGGCGGAACCGGTTCCGATTCGTTCCGGTCCCTCTTCCACGTATCGCCCCCGTAGCCTTTCCGCGGGCGATCCGGAAAGGCCCCCTGACTCGCTCCTCCTTTCTGCCCCAACATCCATCCACGCTACCATGCTATTCCGACAGATCTTTGACGAGAAGCTCGCGCAGTACGCCTACCTCATCGGGTGCCAGGAAACCGGGGAGGCCCTTGTGGTCGACCCCGAGCGTGACATCGACCAGTACGTCGAGCTCGCCGAGGAGGAAGGCGTCGACATCGTGGCGGTGACCGAGACGCACATCCACGCCGACTTCCTCTCCGGCGCCCGCGAGTTTGCGGAGCGCTTCGACACCAAGCTGTATCTCTCCGACGAGGGAGACGAAAACTGGAAGTACGAGTGGGTGAAGGAGCCGCGCGAAGCCGGCGGCGAGTACAACTACGAGTTCCTTTACGACGGAGACGTCATCACGATCGGGAACATCGAGATTGAAGCCGTCCACACGCCCGGCCACACGCCCGAGCACCTGTCTTTTCTCGTCACCGACAAGGGCGGCGGCGCGGACGAGTCGATGGGCATCGTGACCGGCGACTTCGTCTTCGTCGGCGACCTCGGCCGCCCGGACCTTCTGGAATCGGCCGCCAAGGTGGAAGGCGCGATGGGCCCCTCCGCGCGCACCCTGTACCAGTCCGTGCAGCGCTTCCTCGACATGCCGGACTACCTGCAGGTGTGGCCCGCCCACGGTGCCGGCTCGGCGTGCGGCAAAGCCCTCGGCGCCGTGCCGCAGTCGACCATCGGGTATGAGAAGCAGTTCAACCCCATGATTGACGCCGCTCGGGAAGACGAAGACACGTTCGTCGACGCGATCCTGGAAGGCCAGCCCGAGCCGCAGATCTACTTCGCCCGGATGAAGCGCGACAACAAGATGGGCGCGCCGGTGCTGGGCAATCTTCCCTCCCCCCAGGAACTCACGCGGCGGGAGCTGGAAGACGTCGCCCAGAACGACGAAGCCGTCATTCTGGACACGCGCCTCGACCGCTCCGCCTTCATGCGGCACCACGTCCCGGGCGCCCTCTACACGCCGTTCGGGAAGACCTTCAACACCTACGTCGGGTCGCTCCTCGAAGACGAGACCCAGCCTATCGTCCTCCTTATTGACGAGGACGACGTCGAGGAGGCCGTGCGCGACCTGGTGCGCATCGGATACGACAACGTCGTCGGCTTTGCCGACCTCGAAACGCTGGACCGGTACTTCCTCGAGGGCGGCGAGACGGAAAGCATCGACGAGATCACCTTCGACGACGTCGACGGACTTCTGGAAGACGAAGAGAACGTCGTTCTGGACGTCCGCTACAAGTCGGAATTCGACGAAGAGCACGTCGAGGGGGCGCTGAATGCTTCGTACACGCGAATGCCCGAGTACGCGGCCGACCTCCCGACCGACAAGACGCTGCTCGTGCACTGCGCAACCGGCCGGCGCGCGGCCGTTGCGTCGTCGTTTTTGAAGAAGACCGGTCGCCGCGTCAAGTACGTCAACGACGTGTTTGCCGACCGGACAACGGAGAAGCGCACCGCCGCCATCGTCTAACTCCGGAGGACCGGCCTCCCGCCTCCGGGCCGACCGGCGGGGACGGCGTCGAGCACGCCGTTCGCCGGGCGCACCGCCCGAGGGGAGGTCGATCCCTGTCTCGGGTCGATGTTCCCGGAGGTCGATCCTTTGCCTGACGCACGTCCACCAGGCATGCTCCGGGGCGCCCCGGAGCCTGGACAGGACCCGATGCAGGTCCCCACACAGGGCTGGAGCGGTCCGATTTCTTTGCAAATCGGACCGCTCCGCCGTTTTGGAGCACTCCGCCGTCTGAGCGCCCCAGCGCCCCGCCCTGCGGTGCTTTACCCTGTACTCAACCCTGTGCTTACTCCTGCGGTGCTTCACCCACGATCTCCTCTCAGCCCGGAGACCGGGACCGGTGATCCGGACCCGTGCCCTCTGGTTCTCGTCCCGATCTCGTCGTCTGGCGTTCGTCCCCTCCTCCCGCCTCGCCCGCTTGCTTCCCGTCTATGGCCTGGTTCGGTGCGCTTCTCGTCGGTCTCGTTCTCGGTCTTCTGGGATCCGGAGGATCCATCCTCACCGTTCCCGTCCTGGTCTATCTGGTCGGAGAGCCCGACAAACTGGCCATCGCCGAGTCCCTCGGCATCGTCACCATCATCAGTCTCGTCGGTGCCCTCCCGTTTGCCTTCAAGAAACAGATCAACTGGCGGAGCGTCCTCCTCTTCGGCGTGCCCGGCATGGCCGGGTCGTACGGAGGGGCGTACCTCTCTCAATTCATGCCGGGCGCGCTGCAACTGGCCATCTTCGCGGGCGTGATGCTGATGGCCGCCGTCCTCATGTTCCGGCGCAACCTCCCGTTTTCGGGCGACGGAAAACGCACGTACTGGAAGGTCATGGCCGACGGACTCGTCGTCGGCGCGCTGACCGGCATCGTGGGAGTCGGGGGCGGGTTTTTGATCGTTCCCGCCCTCGTTCTGCTGGGCGGCCTCCCCATGCACCTCGCCATCGGAACCAGCCTCTGCATCATCGCGCTCAAGAGCATCACCGGCTTCATCAAGTACATCGACGTGATGGAGCAGGCCGGCCTCTCCATCAACTGGAACCTCGTGTTGATCTTCGGCGCCATCGGTATCGTCGGCAGCTTCATCGGCGGGAAAATGGGCGAGTACGTGCCGCAGCAGCGCCTGAAGCGCATCTTCGCCGTCTTCCTCGTGCTCATGGGCGTCGTGATCCTGGTTCAGAACACCGCCGCCCTCGTCGGATAGACCCGGCGGGCCGTACCGGACAGGCCGTACCGGAGAGGCCGTACCGGGCGGGGCCGTACCGGGCGGGGCCTCTCGAACCCTTCCTGCCCCCCTCTTCCCCCGCTGCCATGATGCCCCCGCTCTCTCCCACGACCCTGGTCCGCCACCTGGAGGAGATGATCCCGGATGTGGCGTGGGTCGACCTTCGCGCCCTTGCCGGCGATCAAGCCGTTGCGTGCGTGGATGGGCGCAACCACGACTGCGTAGCCGCCACGCCGGGAGGCAATGCCGGGCTGTTCGTCCTCCTCCTCGGCGCTCTGGAGGCGGCCCTGGCCCGAACACTGACCGACGCGGACGTCGAAGCCCTCTTCGACGCCTACCTCGACCGGTTCGGCCTCTTCTACCTGCACTCCGACACCCATGCGGTCGACCTTCTCTGCGACCACCTCGCCGCTGCGTCGCCGAGCAGCGCGCTGCCCGAATCTCGGCAGGAGCAGGCGGCCTTCCTCCGCTCCCCGCCCGCTTCCCTGCGTCCCCCCATCCTCGAGGTGTTCGGAAACCCTCCGTTCATCGGCTGCGGGCACCTCCGGCTCGTCGCCGCCCACCCCGGCACCTACCGCGTCCGCGAACGGCTCCTCCGGACGTTCCTCCGCGCCTTCATCCAGCGCGTCTGGCAGGGGGACGAGCGCTGCGCGTTCGACGTGCTGATCGGGCCCCACACCGAGCAGGCGGTCGTTCGCATGCACGGTCGCCAGCATACCCCTCCCCCGCTCCCCCACCCGCACTACGACCGGCGACAGCTCTTCGTCTACCACCCGGAGGTAACCGCATTCATGGAGGGAGAGCACCTGCGGTTTCTGGCCGATCATGGGTGGCTGGCTCCGCCGGACGTGCCCCGCTTCCACCGGACGCAGCACGCGCTCGCCGACGACCATCTGGCCACGACGCTGTCTCTGCTCGCCCCGGATCTCCCCGTGTTCGACGTGGAATGGACCGCGGAGGGCGTGCGCCTGATCGACCGCTGACGCCCTTCCCCGCCCGGCTCTCGGTCGCGCCCGCTCGCCCCGCCACCGGGCCGTTTCTTCGACGGATCTGTTCGGTGCAAGGCCGCCTGTTCGGGGCGAGGCCGCCTGTTCGGCCCCGATCCGGCTTCCGCGTGGTTACGGCGCCGTGGGCTCGTAGGCATGAAGCGAATCGTTCAGAAGCGTCCCCCACGTATGGTCGTACGGATGCACCTCGCGGACTCCGGTCGAGCCCCGCACGACCGGGCGGCCCTCATTCGCCCACCGGAAGATCGATCCTTTAAGGTTGGCGACCTGCGTGAAGCCGCGTTCCTGCAGCGCGGCCGTCACCTTGGCCGACCGGTAACCGACGGAGCAGTAGACCACCACCGGGGCGTCCCGATCAAGGGTGTCGAGCACGGGATGCGACGCCGACGACGGGTCAATGCGGTAGGCGCCGCGCAGATGACTGACGGCGTACTCGTCTTTCGCTCGTGCGTCGAGGAGAACGGGCGGAGAGGCGGGAGCCTCCTGCAGCCGGCGTGCCAGCGAGTCGGTCGTGATCTGCGGCACCGACGGAAAGTCGCTCTCGATCATGCGCTCGACGACCGACCACCGCATGTCCTGCGTGCAGGCAGCCGGGACGAGCAGGAAGCAGAGAACGAGAGACAACCCCGTTCCCGTGCGAACGAGCCAGGACCGAAGCCGGGCGAGGGCGGATGACATGATGCGCAGCGGAGAGGAACGAAAAAGCCGAAGAAAACGAGCGGAGGCCGGGCCGGCCGTGCAGGCGGGGCGGCGGGTGTCTGCTGCAATCAGGGCGACTACCGAGTCGGGGCGACTACCGAGGACGGGACGCAGGCTCCGGGGTCG
>CAKZLV010000041.1 GCA_937127285.1 uncultured Bacteroidota bacterium | reverse complement strand
CGATGCGTTCGGTGGCCTCGTCTTCGGTCATGTTGAACCCGGTGTGCACGCTGGCAACCACGAAGTCGAAGCCGTCGAGGACGTCGTCGTCGTAATCCAGAGAGCCGTCCTTCAGAATGTCGCTTTCGATGCCGCTGAAGATGCGGAAAGGGCGGTCGAGGCCGGCGAACTCCTCGTTCAGGGCGCGGATCTCCGCCTGCTGCTCCTTGACCTCGTCCGGCGTCATGCCGCCGGCTACCTGCAGCGACTGGCTGTGGTCGCAGATGCCAAAGTACGACAGCCCGAGGCTGCGGGCGGCGTCGGCCATTTCGCGGAGGGAGTGAGCGCCGTCGCTGTAGGTGGAGTGGTTGTGCAGCGAGCCCTGCAGGTGGTCGACGTCGAGGAGGGAAGGCAGCGCGCCGTTCGCGGCGGCCTCGACCTCCCCGTTTCCCTCGCGCAGTTCCGGGGGAACCGGATCCAGCCCCGCCGCGCGGTAGATCTCTGCTTCCTCCGCCCGGGGGGCGTCCAGGTCGGGCAGGTCTGCGTCCCCCTCTCCGCCGGTGGAGGCGGCGTGCGCGCGGACGGCGGCGAGGTGCTCCTCCGACCCGGTCAGGTGCCACCACACCGTCCCGTACGCGCCGGCGCGAGCGCAGTGCACGGCCACGGGAAGTCCGCTGGGAAGGACGCCCGAAAAGACGGATGTTCGACCCGGACCGCCGGGGGCGTCCTCGCCGGCGTTTTCGGACGGCGCTTTGGTGAGGTCGTCGAGGTGTTCATCCAGAACCGAGCGCACCGCCTCCGCCGGCCCCGACGCGAGAAGGTCGACGCGCTCGACCGTTTCCAGGCGGCGGCGAACGCTGCCTGCAACGTCGGCGCGGGCGAGGTCGCGGTTGGCCTGCAGGGCGTCGAGGAGGGGGCGGACGTCCGTGTAGGCGTCGGCGTAGCGGCGCTGCGCGTCGTAGCGGCGGAGGAGACGGACGTTTTCCAGGATCTTTTGCTGCGTCTTCTGGCCGAACCCGTCGAGAGACGTGATGCGGTCGGCCAGGGCGGCCTGTTCGAGTTCGTCGAGAGAGGTGACGTCCAACTCGGTCCAGAGCGTGCGGGCCCGCTTCGTCCCGAGGCCCTTGACGCGAAGCACGTCGAGCAGGCCCGGCGGGACGGCGCTCTGCAGCTCGTCGCGCAGCTCGAACGAGCCGGTGCGCACCAGGTCGTCGATATGGTCGGCCATGCCGTCTCCGATGCCGCTCACGTCGGTGAGCGTTCCGTCGTCGAGACGAGCGGACACGCTGTCGTCGAGCCCGCGGAGGGAGCGGGCGGCCCGGCTGAAGGCATTGGCCCGATACCGGTTGCCGCCGGTCAGCTCGATGAGGTCGGCTGTTTCGCGGAGGGCGCGGATGATTTCCTTATTGGTCATGCGGGGAGCAAACGGTGGTCGAACAGAGCGTGAACGGGCTTCGTGCGGCGACTGCCTGCGCCCGCAGGGCGCCGGGGCTCGCGGCGTGGAGGGCCTGCCGGGCCGCCGGCTGTGCGAGGAAGAGGCAGCCGAGGGAGGGGGGCGCGGTCGGCCGATGGCAGCCGCCGCACGCCGTAGACATCAACCGGCGCGATGCGTTGCGGTCTCCTTCGGACGATTGATTGACGACGAACAATGGATCGAAGACGAACAAGGGAGAAAGAAAAGCGACCGCGGAGACCGGTTGTCGAGGATGAACAAGGTAGGAGCGACACGGCGGGAATGGAAGAGGCCGGGTGCGCGCCGGGGGGCGCCGGGTTGGATCCTGTCTGGAGGCCGCTGGGTATACCTGTTGAACCTGGTGCACATCCAGACTGTGCGGCCTGAATCTGCGGTCCGTTGGGTTCTCGGAATCTCTCCGAACTTCTCGGAATCTCCTGGGCGGGTGCCGTGCCGTTGATGCGGCCCCGGTGCCATCGGGAGGGCGCGTCCTGTCCGCGCGGGCCGCGCACCGGATTCGGCCCATGTATGCAGCCCGTAGGATCCGGCCTGTAAGATCTGGCCTGTAAGATCCGACTTGTAGGATCCGACGCACAGGATCTGGAATGCAACTTCGGTACGACTGCACGCGTCAATCGGTGCCCTCACAACCGGCGGTCCATGAAGCACTCCACCCGTACTACCCTCAGCGGTCTGGCACTCATCGTCATCGGCGTCGCTCTCGGGCTCGGGCTGGCCGCCTCCCGGTCTCCGCAACCGCCGCCCGAGGCCTTCCAGGCGTTTCAGAATGCGTACGAGATGATCCGGTCAGAGTATGTGGAGCCGATCGACTCGGAGCGCGTCGCTGCCAGTGCCGTCCGCGGCTTCGTGGATGAACTCGACCCCCACTCCGCCTACATCCCGTCCGATCGGATGGAGGCCATCGAAGAATCGTTTCGGGCTTCCTTTCAAGGAATCGGGGTCTCGTACGAGTTTGTCGACGGCCCGGCCGATCAAGATACCATCGCGGTCGTCACCGTCGTTCCCAACGGCCCGAGCAGCAAGGCCGGCGTTCGGCCCGGCGACCGCATCGTCGCCGTCAACGGGCGGTCGGCCGTGGGGTGGTCGCACGACCGGGTGCAGGAGCGCCTGAAAGGGCCCGAAGGAAGCCGCGTGGAGGTCGTCCTGCAGCGTCCCGGCGGCCCCGACTCGCTGCGCGTCCGCATCACGCGGGACGACGTTCCCATCGAAACGGTGGACGCGGCGTACATGATGGACGAGGAGACGGGATACCTGCGGCTGAACCGGTTTGCTCGTACCACCTACCGCGAAGTGCACGAGGCGCTCGTTCGGCTGAAGGAGGACGGCATGCAGCGCCTGGTTCTGGACCTGCGCGGCAACGCCGGCGGCTACATGTCGATGGCCGAGAAGGTGGCCGATGAGTTTTTGACCGACGACCAAGTCATCGTCTCCGCCCAGAGCCGGCATGCGGAGTACAGCGAGACGCGGCGGGCCACCTCGGGCGGCGTGTTTGAAGAGGGGCCGTTGACGGTGCTCGTCAACGGGCGAACGGCTTCTGCCAGCGAAATTGTGGCCGGTGCCCTGCAAGATCACGACCGCGCCCTCATCGTCGGCCGGCGAACCTTCGGGAAGGGGCTGGTCCAGCGCCAGTTTCAGCTCGGCGACGGCAGCGGCCTTCGCGTCACGATCGCGCGGTTCTACACCCCGTCCGGGCGCCTCATCCAGACGCCGTATGGAGACGACGGACAGTCCTACCACGAACACAAGCACGACCTGAGCGCCGGAGACTCTCTCACAGATCGTGGCGACCTGCTCCGCAAGACGCCCGATTCCCTGCGCCACCGCACCGATGCCGGCCGCGTGGTCGTGGGAGGGGGCGGCATTCTACCGGACGTGCTGGTCCCGGCCGACACGGCCGAGCACCGGCTCCGACGGCTGCTGGAGGGACACGGCATCGTGCACGACTTTGTGCGTCGGTGGGTGGACGTACGGGTGGCGTCGCTGCGGGAGGCCTGGGCGGGGCGCCCGTCGTCGTTCGTCGATGCCTTCGCGATGCCGGAAGACGCCTACCCGTCTCTGCTGCGGTACGCGAAACGGCACGGTATGCCGATCCCCGACGCCGCCCGCGCCGCCGCCGGTCGCCCCGAATCCCGCGTTTACGGGCCGGACCCCGGCTCACCGGCAGACTCGCAGGCGGCCGAGCGGTTCGCGGACCGGCCGCCGGTGACCTCCGAAGAGGTCGCCCGGTCGCGTCGCAACATTGAAACCGTCATGAAGAGCTACGTCGGCCGGCGGCTGTTTGGAACGCCCGTGTGGCACCGAGTTCGAAACAGCGTCGATCCGATCGTTGCGAAAGCGCGAAGCGCATGGAGCGAGGCCCGAATGCTGGCCAGTCGCTATCCGGTTGTCTCCCCACCCCAACCGGCCACCGATACATACAGCGAGTAGGCCGGTCTATGGTCGAGGCAGAGGCGACGCCGACACGCACACCATCGAGACCCAAACGAGACACGGACGGCCCCGTTTGCCGGAGGCGGTCCAGCTTCGAGGACGCTCGCGGGCCGCGACCCCGGCGGCGATCTTCCCCCGCGCCTGATCTCTCGCCGCGCCGATCTGCCCCCGCCGATCTGCCCCACGCCGACGGCGGCTGCACCGATTTCCGGTCCGATTCCCCGGTCTGCTGCCGATGAAAGGCAAGGATGTGACACCGTTGCAAAGATTTTGACAAGGTGCACAGCGCTGCCTATACTTTCTGAATGTGGATCAAGATGAGGGTGCTCATGCATCCGCTTCGGATCCGCCGTCGTCTACCCACGGACGGACGCTTCGTCGCTGCGCTGCGGCGTTACACCCCACTCGAACCGCGAACAGACGCGCGAACGAACTGCTTTTCGATTGTACGCCGGGGCCTTCTCGCATCTCGATCGGGCGACTGCGTCGCTGATGGAGAACGAGGAGGACCTCTCCTTCGGGGGCTGGGGAATCCTTCGACTCCCCGGGAGGCGACTCCTCCACAAAGCCGCGGCTCGGGCCGGGGCGGGTTGCCTCCCGCCTCCGCCGGCCGCACCTGTTCGTGCCGACGGGTACCGCCTGGGCCGCTTCTGGTGCGCCTCGCTGCCCCGAGTGGGCTCTCACCGAAACCGACTTACGCTGTATCACTGACCTACCCCACTGAGGAACTAGCCACCCATGGTGATTCTGAATAAACTGACGGTCGAGCTCCTGATGATGCTGCCCCAACAGGGCGGTGGAGGGGCCATCAATGCTCTCGTCGAACGTTTCAACGAGGGCGGGGCGTGGATGTGGCCGGTGCTCATCTGCCTAATCATCGGTCTGGCCATCGCCTTCGAGCGCATCATCTCGCTGAACCGTGCCGACATCAACACCCGCGACTTTCTGCAGCGCGTGAAGCAGGCGCTCGACGAGGGCGGCATCCCGGCTGCCGAAGAAGAGTGCGCCAGCACGCGCGGTCCGGTTGCATCCGTCTTCCAGGCGGGCCTCTTGCGGGCCGACGAGGGCATCGACGCCGTCGAGAAGGCCGTCGTCTCGTACGGATCGATTGAAATGAGCTTCCTGGAGCGCGGCCTCGTCTGGCTTTCGCTCTTCATCAGCGTCGCGCCCATGCTTGGCTTCCTCGGAACGGTGATCGGGATGATCGAGGCGTTCGACGCCATCGAAAACGCCGGCGACATCTCCCCGCGCCTCGTGGCCGGAGGAATTAAGATCGCTCTGCTCACCACGGCGTTCGGCCTGATCGTTGCCGTCATCCTGCAGTTCTTCTACAACTACGCGGTGTCGAAAATCGACCGCATCGTGGCGGAGATGGAGGATGCATCGATCGAACTCATCGACTCGCTCGTGCTTCTGCGGCAGGGAGAGTCGGTCACGGGCGAGAAGTCGGTGCCGGAAGCCGTCGCCACGGAAGAAGAGTAAGGCGACGCCGTCGCCGCGCGGATCGCGGCCTGTGCCGGGTTCCGGCCCGCCCCGGTGGCCGCAGGCAGAGGGGACCCCTCCTCTGCTTGCCGTCACCGGCGCACCGGCCGGCCCCGATTGTGCACCGGCCCGATCTCCACCCACCTTCGACTCCAACGAACACGACTCATGGACGGCAACATGGTTCTTTACATCGCCATCTGGGCAGCCATCATCCTTGCGGGGGTGAGCCTCCTCGGAGTAGCACTCTTTGGTCTTCGAAACCTGACCTACGGAAAGAGCGAGCCGCTGACGATCGCCTCGATCTCTTCACCGGCCGTCATCCTGCTGGTCCTCGGCTTCACCATGGAAACCTGGGTGCAGGCCGGGATCATGACCACGATCATCCTCTTCGGGCTGGCGCTCCTGGGCCTCGTGTATACGGGGATCACAAACCTCATCTGGTAGAGCCCTTCCGGAAGCCGCCTCGGGCGGCGCGTCCGGGGCGACGCACGGACGGGTCGACGTCCGATCCGACCCGGCATCCGGCGCGACCCGGCATCTTTTCGGGCCGATGCGCGTTTCTCACCGGGTCGACTCCGTTCCCCGCGCACCCGGGCCTCCGGGTCGCCCCCGCCTGTTCCCGCACTCGTTTCACCGACGCCGCACTCTCATGGCCGATCTTCTCGACAAGCGACGCGAAGACCGCGAGGACGTCGAGATCCCGACCGCCTCGATGGCGGACATCGCGTTTCTGCTCCTCATCTTCTTCCTGGTGACGACGACGATCAACGTCGACACTGGCATCGGAATGACCCTGCCTCCGAAGCTGGAGAATCAAGATCCTCCCCCCGTAAAGGACCGGAATATGTTCAAGGTTCTGGTCAACTCGCAGGGAGATGTGCTCATCGAAGGCGAGCGCGCCTCGATGAACCAGATCCGCGACCGGGTGAAAGAGCACGTCCTGAACTTCGGCGAGGACCCCGACCTGGCGGTCAGCCCCAGCGATGCGGTCATCTCGATCAAGACCGATGCGCAGACGCCGTACCGGATCTACATCGATACCCTGGACGAGGTGTGGATGGCCTACCGCGAGATCTGGAACAGCATTGCCCGCAGCGGCACCCTTCCCGGGCCCAACGGCGAGCAGATCCTCCAGAAGACGTTCCCGGATTATCAAGCCTACCGGTCGACGCTGGGGCCGGAAGATGACAACGTCATCCGCGACAACTTCGGGGCCAACATCTCGATCGCCGAGCCGGACCTCGGCGAGTAGCCCTGTCCTGCGATCCGCCCGTCCCGCACCGATCTTGACAAGTTCTCAACCGTATGCCTTCCCAACGCTTTCAGAAGCGAAGCTCCAATTCCGAACCTGGATTCACGACGGCTTCGCTCCCCGACATCGTTTTCATGCTGCTCATCTTCTTTATGGTCTCGACCGTTCTGCGGGAGACGGACCTGAAGGTGCGAACGCAGCTCCCGGAGGCGGAAGCCCTCACGAAGATCGACCAGAAGCGTCTGATCTCGAAGCTTTTCATCGGCCCCCTGAAGTCGGGGGAGAACGAGGGGGACACGGCCATTCAGATCGACGACGCCCTCATCGAAAACCGGAATGCGATTCGGCAGATCATGTACCGGAAGCTGCAGGAGCAGCCGAAGCTGATCGTGTCGATGAAGGTAGATCGCGAGTCTGAGATGAATACTGTCAATGAGGTGCAACAGGAACTCCGGGATGCGGGTACGCTCCGCATCAACTATTCGTCCTCGCGGGAAGCCGGTGCCAACTAACGGCCCCTACGTATTCTTGCGGCAAAAAAGCTCTGCTTCCTCGGCAGGGCTTTTTTTGTGCGCCGTCCACGCGAAGGCCGCTTAACGAGCCGCTGCGTAGCGAGCTGCTGCGTAGCGAGAGCAGCCGTTCAGCAAGCAGCCGTTCAGCGAACGGCCGTGGACGAAACGCCCGCGCCACGCTTTGAAGGACGCCTTCTCCCGACCCGTTCCCTGCACCAAGATTGTCGATTGTCCATGATTCAGCGTATCCAAACGGTCTACCTGTTCCTCGGAGCCGTCGCCCTCACCGGCCTCTTCTTCTTTGACTCGCTCTGGTCGAGCACGGCCGCGGCATCGCACGGGTGGTATCTGCCGGCCGTGATCGGGCTCTCGGCGGTGACGGGCGTCACCGCCGTGGCCGCGATCTTCCTTTACGAGAACCGCCAGACGCAACGTACGGTCGTCGTCGGGGCGCAACTCCTGACGGTTGCCGTGGCGGCCGTTCTCTACGGCGGGCTCTATCTTACCGGAGAGCTGGCCGTCCGCGCCGCCGACGGATTTGACTGGGCGAAAGCAGGTATGCTCGGCCTGCCGATCCTCGCCTACCTTTTGTTTCTCCTCGCCCGGCGGGGAATTGACCACGACATCGAACTGGTCAAGTCCATGGACCGTCTCCGGTAACAGGCCCGCCCCTCGCCCCGGCCCCGGAGCCCCGGTGTTCGGTCTCCGCCTTCCTTTCCCAACGGACGCTGATCGATGCGTGGAGGAGAATCCGGCGTTGCGACGAACCGGTCGGTTCGGATCGCGGTCGTTCTTGCCGTGGGCGTCCTCAGCTTCGCGTTCGCCCCGATCTTCGTTCGCTGGGCCGACGACGCCCCGGGCCTTGCGATTGCCGTCTGGCGAACGGTGATCGCGGCCGGAGCCGTCGTCCCGCTCGCCGCCCTGCGCTCCCGAGAGGAGATCCGGCAGTTTCACGGCCGGGATGTCCTTCTGATCGGGGCGGCGGGGGTCTTCCTCGGGCTGCACTTCATTGCCTGGATCGAATCTCTGTACCACACGACGGTCGCCAGCGCGTCGGTCCTCGTCACCACGAGCCCCATCTTTCTGGCGGTTCTGGGATACCTGCTGATTGGAGACCGCCTCTCGGCGCGAACCGTTGCCGCCATCGGGGTTGCCGTGGCCGGGGCGGCGCTCATCGGGTGGGGGGATGCGGGGCGGGTCCGCCTGGGTCGAGGTGCTCTCTTCGGCAACAGCCTCGCCCTCGGGGCGGCGGTTCTCGTCAGCGTCTATCTCCTCATCGGGCGGGTCGTCCGCCAGAAGGTGTCGTGGCTTGCCTACGTCGCCCCCCTGTACACCGCGGCCGCCGCCACGGCCGTTGCCGCCGCCTGGTGGCAGGGCGTCCCCCTGTTTTCCTATTCCTGGACGTTCTATGCGCTCTGCGCCGGCCTCGCCATCGGGCCGCAGCTCGCCGGCCACGGCTCCTTCAACTATGCCGTTCAGTACCTGCCGGCGGCCATCGTCGGCATGCTGGCTCTCTTCGAACCGGTCGGGGCGTCGATCCTCGCCTACCTTCTCTTCGGCGAGGTGCCTCCTGCCCCCGCCATCGCGGGGATGGCCGTCGTCATGGCCGGCGTCGCCATCGTCGTCTGGGAGCGGAGACAGGGGGAGGGATAGCGGACCGCGCCACCGGGAGCGTCACGCCCACCCGTCCCGAAACTGCGACTGCGGCAGGTCCGAGAACGTCGTCCGCCTGCGCAGAAAATAGTCGACCGGCAGAAGGCCCCGGTAGGGGGGACGCACGACCGGGTCCGGGCCGGCGGGCCGTTCGTCTTCATAGTTCCCGCGCATGCGGCGGGCATCTCGGTAGGCGCGAACGACCGCCCACGCCTCGTCGGTTCGTCCCTGCGCCAGGAGGCGGGCCGCGGCGACCGAGTCGAAGACCCCACGCAGCGCAAGCGTCGACCGCCAGGCCCTGTCGGGCAGGTTCTTGTAGAGCATCAGCAGGGAGTTTCGGAAGTTGTAGTACGCCTTGCGCGGGCTTCCCTGCGGCAGCGACGCCCCCCCGATGTGGTACACGGTGCTTTGCGGCTCGACGCGGATGCGGTGGCCGGCGCGCTGAAGGCGCCAGCACAGGTCGATCTCCTCCATGTGCATCTCGAACCGCGGATCCAGTCCCCCGACCTCGTCCAGGGCCGACCGGCGGAGGAGGAGCGCGGCCCCCGTCGCCCAGAAGACGTCGCGGGCGTCGTCGTACTGGCCGCGGTCCCTCTCCATCGTGTCAAAGACCCGCCCCCGCGTGAACGGATAGCCGAGGCGGTCGAGAAAGCCCCCCGACGCCCCGGCATACTCGAAGCGAGACCGGTTGTCGACCTGAAGAAGCTTGGGCTGCACGGCGGCCACGTCCGGCATCGCCTCCATCGTGTCGACGAGGGGGCGAAGCCAGCCGGAGGGCACTTCGACGTCGTTGTTGAGCAGCAAGACGTAGTCGCCGGTGGCGTGGGGCAGCGCGCGGTTGTTGCCGGCCGCGAACAAGAGGTTTTTCGGATGACGGACGATCTTCACGGACGGGTGCTCGCGGGCGACCCAGGCTGCGGTCCCGTCCGTCGACGCGTTGTCCGCCAGGATGATCTCAAGGTCCGGATAATCGGTGGCGACGACCGACGGGAGACACCTCCGAACGAGAGGAAGGCCGTTCCAGGAAACGATGACGATAGAGACGCGGGGGGCAGCCATGTCGGGTGGGGAGAAAGCGGAAGCGGACGTGCATCAGGTGTACGTTCAAGGCCGGGGATGCGGGATGAAAGGGACCGGCGTAAAGATTCCAGAGAGAACCGTTTCGGGCGGTCAAAGGTCAGCCGTGGAGGAGTCGGGGCCGGAGGGAGCCTGGTCCAACGGTCCCGCCGACGCAGGACCGATCTCCCCTGGCGCGTGATTCGAACAGGGGCCAGAAACGGGCAGACGACCGTTCGCGCCGACTCCACCGTTCGCGCCGACCCCACCGTTCGCGCCGACCCCACCGACCGCGCCCCTTTCAGAGGAGACCTCCGTGGTCGGCTCCGATTCAACCCGCGAACCTCCTCCTTCTGCCCGTCGTTCACTCCGTGTCTTTTGTCTCTTCGTCTCCTTGTCCTCGACCAACCGGTCTCCGGGCCCATGTCGGCTGCCGATGCCCCCAATTCGACGGCCCCCACCCTCGACGATGCGCGCACCGTGCTGCGTGACCGGTGGGGGTATCCGTCCTTTCGTCCGGGCCAGGAAGAGATCCTCGAATCGGTGCTGGAGGGGCGCGACGTGCTGGGGGTGTTGCCCACCGGCGGCGGGAAGTCTCTGTGCTACCAGCTTCCTTCCCTGCTCACGGACGGGTTCGTCCTGGTCGTGTCTCCCCTCATCTCACTCATGCAGGACCAGGTCGCCAGCCTGCGGGCGCGCGGCATCGAGGCGGCCTTCATCAACAGCACCCTCGCCTATCACGAGGTCGACCAGCGCTGGACGGACGCCGAGCACGGGCGGTACGACCTGGTCTATCTGGCCCCGGAGCGGCTGCAGGGAGATTTCTTTCGCGCCCGGGCGGAGCGTCTGGACGTGGATCTGCTTGCCGTCGACGAGGCACACTGCGTGAGCGAGTGGGGCCACCACTTTCGGCCGGCCTACCGCGACATTGCCGACGCCGCCGAGCACCTGGGGCGGCCGCCGATGGTGGCCGTGACGGCCACGGCCACCCCGGACGTCCGGCGCGACGTGATCGACCTGCTCGACCTGGACGATCCGGCCGAGGTCGTGCGCGGGTTCGACCGGCCGAACGTGCTGTGGTCCGTGTTTCGGACGGAGAACAAGCAGAAGAAACTGCGGGACGTGGTGGAGGCCGTAGAGGGCAGCGGCATCGTCTACGCCTCTACGCGACGGGAGGTGGAGACGTGGACGCGCTTTCTGCGAGCGGAGGGACACACCGCCCGCCCCTATCACGGCGGAATGGACGCGTCGCGCCGCGAGGCCGTGCAAACCGCGTGGGTGGAGGACGACACCCGCGTGATCGTGGCCACGAATGCGTTCGGAATGGGGATTGACAAGCCCGACGTCCGCTTCGTGGTCCATGTCGCTCTGCCTTCCTCCATCGAGGCGTACTATCAGGAAGCAGGGCGGGGCGGGCGCGACGGCGACACGGCGTACGCCGTCCTTCTGTTTCAGCCCCCGGACGGGGACACGCAGGAGGCGCTCATCGACGCCTCGCACCCGTCGGCGAAGGAAGTGCGGGAGGTGTACGATGCGGTGTGCAACGTCGGCCAGGTTCCCATCGGGGCGGAGCCCGACGGACCCGTCAGCGTGAACCTGGACGCGGTGCTGAAGATTACCGGCTTTTCGGTCGGCAAGGTGCGAACGGCCGTTGAGCTTCTGGAGCGGCAGGAGGCGTGGCGGGTCCTTCCGCAACGCACCCACAAAGGGCAGATCCGCTTCGTTCAACCGGCCAACGCCGTGCGGCGCACCGCAGACCAGCTCGACAACGAGGCGCTGGCAGGGTTCATCCGCACGCTTCTCCGTACGGTCCATGCCGATGCCTTCAGCGACTGGTGGCGCATGGACCTCCGCATCCTGGAGGAGCGCCTGGACCTGGAGCGCGAGCGGCTGCTGCGGGGGCTGAAGTACCTGGAGGCACGCGGCCTGTTGCGGTGGCGGCCCCCGGGGGATGCCCTTCAGGTCGAGCTGCAGTTTCCTCGCTCTCGGCGCCTGCCGGTCGACGACCGGCACGTAACCGTGGCCCGAGAGCGCGCGGAGAAGCGTCTTCGCTCCATGCTCCGCTACGCCCGGTCGCTCGTGTGCCGGCGACGCTTCCTGCTGACCTACTTCGGCGAAACGAGCCCGGAGCGGTGCGGCTCCTGCGACGTCTGCGTGGGGCGGCACCGGCCGCAGACCGTCACGCCGGCCGACGAAGGGCTTCTTCGCGCCATCCTGGAGGGGGTGGCCGGGGAGCGCCCCCGGGAGGATTGGTTCGACGGGGCGGAGGCACGAGACGGGCATGCGGACCCGACGTCCTACCGCGTCGACGCGCTGATCGACTGGCTCATCGACCGGGAGTACCTCCGGCTCCGCGACCCGCTTCAGGGCACGCTGGACGTGACCGAGAAGGCCGAGCCCTTCCTTCCCGACTGACCCGGCCCGAACAGGAGAGTGGGCCTCAACAGGGGAGGCGCGCCCGAACAGGGGAGCGCACCCGCTACCAGCCGACGCGCGTCTCGATCTCGGCCAGGAAGTCCGCCAGGGAGGGCTGCCCCAGGAGGTAGAGCAAAATCAAGAAGAGGCCGAGAACGACGAGCGCGCGCTGGAAGTCCTTAAACGTCATGCAGAACCGACGGATGGAGGAGAAGCACAATTCGGAGGGACCGCCCCAACGCCGCACGCAGACACCAGTTTGCAAGGATGGTGTAAGATATGTGAGAATACCGGCTACCGCCCGGTTCCTGCCGGCGGCGATGCAAAAGACGAACCAGTCGTGCTGCGCCGACGTACAGCACGGTTGCACAGAATCCACGGGTAGGCACAGCGCCGTTCATGATCGAGCTGGAAAAGCTGGAAAAGATTAAGAACCGTTTCGCGGAGGTCGAACAGATGATGGCCGACCCGGAGGTCGCGACCGATTCGAAGCGGATGCAGGAGCTCGGAAAGGAGCATGGAGAACTGCGACAGGTCGTCGAGACGATTCGCACCTACGAAGACCTGCTTCAGGAGCGGGAGGATCTCCAGGAGATGGTGCGAACCGAAAACGGGGAGATGGAAGATCTGGCCCAGGAGGAACTCGAGGAGTTGGAGGCGCGCCTGCCCGCCGTGGAGCAGGAGCTGAAGATGCAGCTGATCCCGAAAGATCCGGAGGACAAGAAGAGCGCCATCGTGGAGATTCGCGCCGGCACCGGCGGCGACGAGGCCGCGCTCTTTGCCGGCGACCTCTTTCGTCTCTACTCGAAGTATGCCGAGAAGAAGGGGTGGGACATCGACCTGATGGATGCATCCGAGGGGTCGCATGGAGGCTTCAAAGAGATCATCTTCACGGTGGAGGGACAGGACGTGTACGGAACGCTCAAGTACGAGAGCGGCGTGCATCGCGTGCAGCGCGTGCCCGACACCGAATCGAGCGGACGCATCCACACCTCGGCCGCCACGGTTGCGGTGCTTCCCGAGGCCGAAGAGGTGGACGTCGACATCCAACAGCACGAGTTGAAGATTGACACCTTCCGCGCCACCGGTCCGGGTGGGCAGTCGGTCAACACGACCGACTCGGCCGTGCGCATCACGCATGAGCCGACGGGCGTCGTCGTGTCGTGCCAGGACGAAAAGAGCCAGCACAAGAACAAGGCGAAGGCGATGCGCGTCCTTCGCTCGCGCATCTACGAAAAGAAACGGGAGGAGCGGCGAAAGGAGCGCGACGAGGCGCGGCGATCGATGGTGGGCAGCGGCGACCGGTCGGCCAAGATCCGCACCTACAACTTTCCGCAGGACCGCGTTACGGATCACCGCCTGGACGGAGACCAGAAGGACCACCGCCTGCAGAATGTCATTGAAGGGGCGCTCGACCCGATCCTCGACGCCCTGCGGGCTGAAGAAAACGCGGAACGTCTGGCCAATCTGTAGCCTGAGCCAATCTGTAGCCGGGAGCGCCTGCGCGCTCGCTCCGGTGCCTGCGTGCCCGTTTCAGGGAGTCTGGGTCGGTACTCCGGGTAACCGTGCCCGCCCCCGTCCGGGTACGGGCGCGTCCGGCGGAATCGATGAACTAATGGGGTCTTCACGGGCGGCGTGCCACCTCGCCGGCGCGCGCT
Source organism: uncultured Bacteroidota bacterium (assembly GCA_937127285.1). Lineage (GTDB taxonomy): Bacteria > Bacteroidota > Rhodothermia > Rhodothermales > Salinibacteraceae > CAKZLV01. The sequence goes on along the minus strand of CAKZLV010000041.1, from coordinate 20,595 downwards.
TGTAGATGCGTGTTGCACGAACCTCCCTGCTCCTCGCTACGGCCCGGGCACCGCCCGGCCCGTGCGGCGAGGGGCGTGATTCATTGTCATTCCACAGGGACCTACCGATCTATGGCTCAGGACAAGAACCAGTACGAACTGACGTACGTCATCAGCGGCGTCGTCAAGCAGAACCAGGTCGACGACATCGTCCGGAAGATCACCCAGTTCGTGAAGGACAACGACGGGGAGGTCTTGGAAGTCGACGAGTGGGGCAATCAGCGCCTTGCCTACGAGATCGACAAGAAGCGCAGCGGATACTACGTGAACATGTACTTCCGTGCGCCGGGAAGCCTCGTCCCGCAGCTCGAGCGGCAGCTCAAGATCAACGACGACGTCCTTCGGTTCCTCACCCTCCGGATGGACGCGAAGATGCAGCGGCACTACGAGAAGCAGAAGGGGAAAGAGAAGCGGCAGGCGCATTCCGGCGCAGAGGAAGACGAATAGTCCCCTCCTTGTCTTCTTCTCGCGACGAGGGATTCTCGCGACGAGGGAACTGCTGCCGTATCGCCCGTCTCTGCAGGGCGGCGGACCGGAAGCGACCCCCCGTGCCGCGAGTCGCCCGAAACCGTGACCGGTTGCCTTCCCGCATCGAACGGACTTCGAACGACCCGACACAACGACTGACCCATGGCGAACGACACCGACGTCGATTACGAGCACATCGAGTACGTAGACTATAAGGACACCGACTTCCTGGAGCAGTTTATCAACAACCAGGGCAAGATTCTGCCGCGACGTGTGACGGGAGTGCCCGCCCGCGTGCAGCGGCAACTGACCAAGGCCATCAAGCGGGCGCGCCACCTGGCTCTGCTGCCGTACGTCTCCGAAAACATCCGATAGGAACATCCGATAGGGAAGCGGGCAGCACCCGTGGCACGCCGCCGAAAACGTTTGTTGAATGGTTACGCTGTGAACCCATGAAGGTAATTTTGATGCAGGATGTGGAGCACCTCGGTGAAAAGGGGGAAATCCACGAAATCGCTGATGGCTACGGCCGCAACTATCTCATTCCGCAGGGCATGGCGCGCGTGGCTACCGATGGCGCCGTGAAGCAACTGCGGGAAGAAGAGAAGCAGCAGGCCCGCAAGCAGGCCGCGAAGCGCGAGCAGGCGGTCGACCTCAAGGACGAGCTCGAGAGCATGCAGGTGGTCTTCTCGGCGAAGGTGGGGGAAGAAAACCGCATCTTCGGAACGGTAACCACCCAGCAGGTTGCCGTGGAACTGGCCAACCGGGGCTTCGACATCGACCGTCGCGACATCACGCTCGACGAGGAGATCCGGACGGTCGGCGCCTACACCGCCCGCATTCAGCTTCACGAAGGCGTGGAGGCGAACCTCGACCTCCAGGTCATCCCGGAGTCCGGGTAAGACCCGTACGGAGGCCGCCGCTGAAGGGCCGCCGCCGTTGAAGAGCCCCGCCGTTGAAGAGCCGCCGCTGGGGTCTTCGCCGCAGGGAGTCTTCACCGCTGGAGGGCCCTCTGCCGTTCGTTCCAGCCCGCCCGGCGCGACGGCCGCCTCTTCGACAGTCTATCGCCGACCCATCCATCGACCCCGTTCATCGGCCATGTCCGAATCGTTGCGCGAGGTGTCTTTCGCCGTCGACAATGCGCGCGGAGACGCCGTGCACGGCGACGTCCGGTGGGTCGAGGACGGGCGCGTCAAGCCCGCCGTCCTCTTCTGTCACGGCTTCAAGGGATTTAAGGACTGGGGGCCGTTTCCGGCCTGGGGGCGGGCTCTGGCCCGGGCGGGGTTCGTTGCGGTGCACCTCAACTTCAGCTACAACGGCGTCACCCCTGAGGCGCCCACGGAGTTCACCGCCCTCGATGCGTTTGCTCAGAACACGTATACCCGCGAGTTGGACGACGTCGACGCCGTGGTGGAGGCGGCTGCCACGGGCGGATTGCGCGAAGCCCCGATCGACGCCGAGCGAATCGGCCTGATGGGTCATTCGCGCGGCGGCGGCATCGCCCTCCTTCAGGCCGCGCGAGACGACCGCGTATCTGCACTGGCTACGTGGGCGGCCGTGTCGGGCTTTGTCGAGCGGTTCACCGACGAGCAGAAGAAGGATTGGGAGACACAAGGCTACACCGAGGTCGTCAACAGCCGGACCGGGCAGGTTTTGCGACTCGACAAGGTGCTCTTCGACGACGCGATGGCGCACCAGGACGCCCTCGACGTGCGCGCCGCTGCCGAACGGCTGGATACGCCCTGGCTCCTCGTTCACGCACCCGATGATGCATCCGTCCCCTTCCACGAGGCCGAACTCCTCGCCGAGCGCAACGGGTCGGCCCTGCTGGTGGAAGCCAGCGGCGGCCACACCTTCGGCGGTTCTCACCCTCACGAGGGAGACATCCCGGATTCGCTGCAGTACGTATGGGACCGAACGGCTGCGTTTTTCAACACGCATCTGGCGCTGGAAGCGACCGGGTGAGGGAGACCCGGGGCAAGACCCTTTCCAGGACCCTTTCCGGCGAACCGAGCACCGGGGAGCGCCCCAGGTCGCTCCGCCCGGGAACGCTCCGCCCGTCCGCCGTAGCCGTGCGGAAACAAAGTCTGAAACGGCCAATATGGCATTAGTGATAGGTCGCAGTCGGCCTACCCATCTGCCGGCTGCGGTTTTTCCTGGTGTCTTCCGCTTTTCATCACATGTCCCGGAAACCCGGTGGAGGTGACCCCTTCAAGACTGATCTGTCCGTGACCCCGTGCGTAGAGTCCATCCGTCCGATCCATTCTCGTGGGCCGTGTCGCGGCGAATCGAGGGAGGGTGATTCGTCATGAACGGTCACGTGCTCGTCCTAAACCAAGACTACAGCGCTCTCACCGTTTGCAGCGTGGAACGGGCCGTCATCCTGATTCACCTGCAGAAGGTGCACGTCGTGGAGGCGGTCGACGGAGAGTACGTCCGGTCGCCCAGCACCCGCGTCCCGTGGCCGAGCATCGTGCGCCTGAAGGCGTACGCGCGCGTGCCGTACAAGCGGGTGATGCTCTCCCGGAAGAACATCCTCAAGCGCGACCGCAACACGTGCCAGTACTGCGGTGCCACGGATAATCTTACGATCGACCACGTCCTGCCGAAGTCGCGCGGCGGCCGCGACTCGTGGGAGAACCTGGTCGCTGCGTGCGTTTCCTGCAACAATCGGAAAGGCGACCGCACCCCCGAAGAGGCGGGGATGGAGCTCGATCGCGAGCCGTTCCGCCCCAGCTACGTGATGTTTCTGCGGGACTTTGTGGGGACGGTCAACGAGGCCTGGAAGCCGTACCTCTTCCTGTCGTAAGCCCTTTTTGCCGCGATCCCGTGGGGGCGCGGCACGGTGTTGCCATCCATCCCCCTCCGCATCCCTCTTCACCGAGCCCGACCGCCCGTGTCTCTCCTCCGCATTGCCGCCCGCAGCGCCTGGGCCCTGCCCGTCCTTCTCGTCGTTTTGTGCGGCCACCAGGCGAAGGTGGCCGGCGACCTTACCTCGACGCGCACGGAGGGAACGGAGGCCACGGCTCAGGTGCTGGACGTTCACGTGGAGCGACGAGTGGACGTGACGTACGATTACATCAGCCTGCAGGTACCGCTGCCGGATGGAAGCACCCTGACGAAGGACCGGCTCGCCCTTCCGCACTCGCTCGTCCCCGCCCTCCAGGAGAAAGAGACCGTTTCGGTACGCGTGCAGCCGGGGGCGGCCCGCGAAGTGGTGGTGACGGAAGCCATCGGGTCGACGACCGTGGTGGATACGCAGCGCCGAATCGCCATGATGAACGCCGCCATCAGCCTAGGGGCGGCGCTTCTCTTCGCGGTCGGTATCTTCTACTGGAACCGCACGCTCCAAACGACCGGCGACCCGGCCGAGCGCGGCGTCACCGGGCCCGACCCCGGCCACCCCGCCCGGCAGGTGGTGCGGTAATTCGGTCGGCACGCTGGAGACGCCCTGCCCGCCATCGGCCTTTTCCCGGACCTTCCTATGCGGCGGCGGGTCGCTGCCGGCTCATCCGTCGTCGTACAGATGCGCGACCGATTCTGGCTCCGTCCGCAGGCAGTAGTGCAGCCAGAGATAGGCATTACGAAGCTGCTGCCGGACGGGCCCGTTCCGTTCGAACCGCCGGGGAGAGGTGCGGACGGCGGAATCGACGAAGTCGAAGCTGCCGTGACGATCGAGGCGGTCGGCCATCTCCAGGTCCTCGAAAATCGGCCAGTCCGGGTACCCACCGACGGCCTCAAACGCCGATCGGGTGGTGAAGAGGCCTCGGTCGCCGAAGGCGAGGCGAATCCAGTCGAGGGAGGTCGCCCAGCCGTAGAGGCGCAAGAGCGGGGTTTCGCGGGTGAAGCGCAGACGGAAGATTCCCGCGTCCGCGTCGGCCAAGGTCCGCCGTACGGTCGCGAGCCCGGTGGGGGGGAGGAGGGTGTCGGCGTGGAGGAAAAGCAGGACATCTCCGGACGCGTGCGCCGCGCCGCGATTCATCTGAACCGCCCGTCCGCGGGGAGCGCGCAGGGTGCGCACGCCGGCCTCGCGAGCAACAGACAGCGTTCTGTCGGTCGACCCCCCGTCAACGACCAGGATCTCCTTCGGGCCGGGTTGCGACTGGACGCGCCGAAGGGTTGCGGGGAGGCCGTCGGCCTCGTTCAGCGTGGGAATGATAATCGAAACCGTCATGGGAGGCTGCATCCGGGGCCGGCACGAACGCGTCGGTACGATGTCTCACGTCGCCGGGCGGAGCGGCGAGACGAGCGGCGCGGCAGCGTGCCGAGGCGGTCTACCAGATCATTTGCTTCATGCAGAACACCGATCCGCCCGACTTCATGAACTCGCTCGTGTCAAGCTCGATCGGTTTGAATCCGGCTCGTCGCAGGCGGTTTTCCGTGGTTGTGCAGCCCTCCTGGATCAGCACGTGGTGCCCGTTCGGGCAGTGGGCGTTACAGGCGAACTGGTGGCGGGCTTCTTCCTCGGGTGCCTCCACGACCGTGGTAAAGAAGTGATCGATGAGGGCAAGTCCGTCGTCCGTAAATGCGCCCGGATAGATCAGGACGCTGTGTTCGTCGAGGGGCGAGAAGCAGGTGTCGAGGTGGTAGAAGTCGGCGTCGGTAAGCTCCAGGGCAACGACCCGCGCCCCCAGGAGTCCGGCCAGCACCTCGTACGGTTCCGGAGCGGATCGGAACCCGTAGCCGCCCCACAGCAGGTAGCGGCCCGGATGCCAGATGCCGTCGCCCATGCCTTCGAACGGGCTGTTGACGGACTCCGGAAGCGACTCCACCGTGTAGTTCAGGTCGCTGAAGGCATCGGCAAAGTAGGGGACCTCGTCGCGTCGCTGCTCGGCCTGCATGCGGCTGAGGACGACGCCGTGTCGCTCGGCAAGCGGGTCGAAGAACGGGAGCGTCTGGTTCGCGCAGAACACCATATCCGGAAGTCCGGGCTGGCCGTCGACGATGTGCGGCTCGATGCCCAGGGCCGTATACACTGCGCGCAGAGCCTTCCACTGCTGCATGGCCACCCCGTGGTTCACCGACCCGACGTGCCCGGACATGTGCGGGTTGATTACGTATTGAACGTCGTAGTAATCGGGGGTGGTCAGCAAGACGGTATCGGGCCGGGGCAGGGCCGGGCAGTCCGTCCGGTCGAAGTCGATACCGTCGAGGGTCCGATAGACCGAAGCCATGGGGGCGGCGGGGGAAAGGCGGAAGAGAAGAGCGGGCGAGGGGCCGCGCCGAGGGGCGGTGAGCACCCCGGCATGTGACCGGTCGGGAGCAACCGGTCGGGAGCAACCGGTCAGGAGCAACCGGGAGGGCGCGGCCGGGGAGAGATCAAAACATAGGAGGTGCTGCCCAGGAAACCAACCCGGCTGGGAGGCCGGCCACCGGGGGCGGACTTATTCTGCGTCGGTGAGCGCCTCTACGCCCGGGAGCGGGGCCCCCTCCAGAAACGTGAGCATCGCGCCGCCGCCCGTCGATACGTGGCTGATGCGATCGGTCACGCCCGCGCGGGCCAGCGCCGACACCGAATCGCCGCCGCCGACGACCGAGTAGGCCCCGGCGTCCGTCGCATCCGCAATTGCTTCGGCGACGGACATCGTTCCCGTGGCAAACGGTTCGAGTTCAAAGACGCCCATCGGACCGTTCCAGATCACCGTTTCCGCCTCCAGGATGGCGCTGCGGTAGGTGTCGACCGTTGCCGGGCCGATGTCCAGCCCCATCTGCGCCTCCGGGATGTCCCCCTCGACGACCGTCGACGCCGCACCGGCATCGATCTCTTCCGCCACCACGTGGTCGGAGGGGAGGGCCAGGGCGCCGTCGGCTTCCTCGTACAGGGAGGAGGCCGTTTCCATCCGGTCCTCTTCGACGCGAGAGGATCCGATCTCGTGCCCGAGGGCTTGCAGGAAGGTATAGCTCATCGCCCCTCCGATCAGAATCTTCTCGGCGACCTTCGAGAGGGTGCGGACGGTTCCGATTTTGTCGGAGACTTTGGCTCCGCCCAGGACGGCCACCATGGGGTGCTCCGGTTCGTCGCGAACCTTCGTCAGGATGTCGATCTCCTTGGTCAGGAGCCGGCCCATCACGGCGGGATCGACGAACTCGGCGACGCCGGCGGTGGAGGCGTGCGCGCGGTGGGCGGTACCGAACGCATCGTTGACGTAGATGTCGGCCAGATCGGCCAGCGAGCGGGCAAACGCTTCGTCGTTTGACTTCTCGCCCGACTCGAAGCGCGTGTTTTCGAGGAGGATGACGCTGCCTTCACTCATGCCGTCAACGACCTCGCGGACGGTGTCGCCGACCGTGTTGCTCGAAAAGCGGACGCGCTCTTTCAGCAGCGTGCCGAGGTGGTCGGCCACGCAGGCGAGGCTGAGGTCGGGGTTGGGCTGACCGCCGGGGCGCCCCAGGTGGCTGATCAGAATGGCTTTGCCGCCGCCGTCCAGGATGTGCCGGATGGTCGGCAGGGCGGCTCGGATTCGGGTGTCGTCGGCGACCGTGGGGCTGCCGTTCTCCTGCTTGTCGAGCGGAACGTTGAAGTCCACCCGGACCAGCACCCGCTGGCCCTGAAGGTCGACGTCGTCGAGCGTGAGCTTGTTCATTCGTACAACCGTTGATTCGACAGGAGGCGATGGAAGGGCGCGGCCGGCCCACCGGTGCCGCGAGGACGGCGCCGGCGGGCCGAAGCGCGGACCCGAGGAAGCAACGTCGGAGGGCGGTTAGGCAGCATGCATCAGGTGCTTGACCAGGTCGACGGTCCGGCACGCGTAGCCCCACTCGTTGTCGTACCAGCCGAGGATCTTGACCATCGACCCGGCGGTCATCGCTGCCGGCGCATCGTAAATGCAGGAGTGCGGGTTGTGGATGATGTCGCGCGAGACGAGGGGCTCTTCGCTGTACTGCAAAATGCCCTCCATCTCGTCCTGGGCAGCGGCCTCGAAGGCCTGGTTGACGTCGTCGACGGTGACGTCCTGGTCGAGGTTGGCCACCAGGTCGGTGATCGATCCGTCCGGGGTGGGCACCCGCATTGCCATTCCGTCCAGCTTCCCGTCCAGCTCCGGCAGCACGAGGCCGACCGCCTTCGCCGCGCCGGTGGTTGTCGGGATGATCGACTCGGCGGCGGTGCGCGCACGCCGGAGGTCTTTGTGCGGGCCGTCGAGAAGGTTCTGCGACGACGTGTAGGCGTGCACCGTGGTCATCAGTCCGCTTTTCAACCCGAACTCGTCGTTCAGAACCTTGACGAGCGGGGCGAGGCAGTTGGTGGTGCAGCTCGCGTTGGAGACGATTTCCTCGTCGCCGGTGATTTCGTGACCGTTCACGCCCAGAACGACGGTGGCGTCGACCTCGCTCTTGGCCGGGGCGCTGATCACGACCTTGTCGGCGCCGGCGTCGAGGTGGGCGGAGGCTTTGTCGCGCGTCCGGAAGATGCCGGTGGATTCAATGACGACGTCGCAGCCGAGGTCGCCCCAGGGCAGCGAGGCGGGGTCGCGCTCGGCGAAGACCGGGAACCGGTCGCCGTCTACCACCAGCGCGTCGCCGTCGAGCGCCACGTCGGCGTCCAGCGTCCCGTGAACCGAATCGTATTTCAGAAGGGTCGCCAGCGTTTCTGCGTCCGTCAAATCGTTGACGCCCACGATGTCGAACGCATCGTCCTCACGCTCCAGAATCGAGCGGAAACACAGGCGGCCGATGCGACCGAATCCGTTGATACCAAGCTTGATAGACATAGACGGGATTGATTGAATAAGAGTGGGTTCGAGGCAGCCGGGAGGCGACGCACGGGGTGGGGGCAGTGACGGAAGCCGGCCCGAATCGGGGAGCCGTGCGGGCCGGGGCTCCGTGGCCTGTCCGGGTGCATGTTCGGTCCGTTCGTCGGCCCGTCGGACTGCGTCTGGGTGTGGCGTTGGTTGGCAAGAGACCGGACAGGCATGCGCTCCCTACCGGTGGAGTCTCGGATGGTGCCGTGCTGGAGTCGATTGATGGGAAGTTTACGGCGCCTGCCGCCGGCGAAATCCCGGGGGGCACCCGTAGCAACCGGCCCCGTTGCGCTGTCAGAACCGGTTTGGCGGACGGTCTGCGGCCCCCCACGGGCACTTCTTCGCTGTGCTCAGCTCCCCCTACAGGGCTCGGTTGAGCGCTCCGTGGAGGCTTCGCCCCCGGTGTTTGCGGCGTCCGTCGCACCCCAGGAGTGCGTGCTCCCTTCGATCACGGTGCTTCGCTCGTGTCGGGGCCGCGTCCATGTGTGAATCCGGTTGTCAAGGTATGAAAACCGACCTCGGTAACTTAATAAAGATCACATGCAAAAGTGTAGGGCCCTCTCTTTGATCGTAACAGCCCGGAAACGAACCGGAGAAGTCGCGTACAACGGCACTGGTTTGTTGTCTGTGCACCAAAAAGCAAAAGCTCCAGCGCCGCCGTCCGATGCAGGCGGCTTCGACCAACCAGGGCCGTGTTGATCAATGCTGCCTCGATCCGCTCCGTTTTGATCCCGGCCGTGTCGGGCGGTATTCCTTCCCCGAACCGCGAGGGGCCTCCGTAGGGGGAGCGGGAGAGATTCAGCCGCGGGGCTCGGGCAGCGATGGGGCTCGGGTAGCGACGGGGCTCGGGTAGTGACAGATGTCTGGCTGCGTTTCCCGCCCTGTTCGACGCGGCTCCGGCCCCTGTAGCTCCGGCCCCTGTGGCTCCGATTCCCGCGGACCCGGCATGCAGCGCCCCGGTGTGCGTTCCCCCGGCACGCACGGGTCCAACGGTCCACCAACGAACCCCCGATTGATCCCGATTGGCACGGTGCACAGGCACGGTGCGAACATGCATCGGGCGGTAGCGGTAGGCTGCTGCTGCGGATCGCCGACCCACCCTCTTCCTTCCTTGTCGACTGAACGAATCGTCTATGTCCGCGCTTCAAACCCCTGAAAAATCTTCGCGACGGAAAGAGCTCCGAGAGAACAAGATTGTGGAGCTCTATGCACGCGCACTCCTGCTCTGGGACGAACATCGATCGGCGGTGCTGACGGGGTTCGGCGTGCTGGTGGCTGCCATCCTGGCAATTCCCGGCTACATGTACTACCAGCAGCAACAGCAGGAAGAGGCCAATCAGCTGCTCGGCCAGATCCTGCCCGTCTACGAGCAGGGCAATTATCAGCAGGCACTGGACGGGACCGGAGACGCCCGCGGCCTGAAAGAGATCGCCGACGATTTCGGGGGGACCTCCGCCGGCAATCTGGCTACCTACTACGCCGCGCACGCTTATTACCAGACGGATCAGTACGATCGGGCGCTGACGTACTTTCAGCGGTACGACAAGGAGAAGGATTTCTTCGGAGCCAGTGCGTATGCTGCGCAGGCGGCCATCCATGAGTCGCGCGGCGACTTCGACCGGGCGGGAGAGAGGTACGAGCAGGCCGCGTCGCACTTCGAAAGCGACCTCACCACGCCCCGGTATCTTCTCCGCGCCGGTCAAGCCTACGAACAGGCCGGTGCCTTCGACGCCGCGGCCCAGGCCTACCGCCAGATCACCGAAGAGTATCCCGACGCACAGCAGGTGCAGGACGCCGAGGTCTACCTCGCCCGCGTGCAGGCCAAGCAGCAGGCCACGCAACGGTCCTCCGCCTCCTAACCGTGCGTCTCAGGCGCAGAGCGGTCGCTCCGGCCGGTCTGTTGTTGATCGACCCGGCCTCCGAGTCCGCTCCCCGGCGACGGCCGGGCCGGCGGACGCGGCGGCGACCCGGTGCCGGGCCGGTGTCGGGCCGGCTGCTCTCCGGCCGACCGAGTGCTTTCTTCAAGATGCCCGCCGGTGACCCATGGCTACCATTTTGGTCGTTGACGATGAGGCGAGCATTCGCCGGACGCTGCGAGAGATTCTCGAGTACGAAGACTACGGCGTCGACGCCGTGGTCGACGGCGAAGAGGCGCTCAGCGCCATCCGGTCGAACGCCTACGACCTCGTCCTGCTCGACGTCAAGATGCCGAAGCTGGACGGGATGGAGGTGCTGAAGGCCATCGCCGAGGAGGCCCCGGAGCTTCCCGTCGTCATGATCAGCGGGCACGGCACGATCGAAACGGCCGTCGAGGCCACCAAGCTGGGTGCCTACGACTTCATCGAGAAGCCGCCCGACCTCAACCGGCTGCTCCTGACGGTGCGCAACGCCCTCGATCACGGCCAGCTCGAGACGCAGAACCGGCGCATGCGTCAGGCGATCAGCGAGCAGAGCTCGAGCGGACTGACGCCCATCATCGGGGAAAGCGAGGAGATCCAGGAGATCAAAGAGACGATCACGCGCGTGGCCCCGACCGAAGCCCGGGTGCTGATCTCGGGCGAGAACGGGACCGGCAAAGAGCTCGTCGCAAAATGGATCCATCATGAAAGTGCACGGGCGGAGGGGCCGCTCGTGGACGTCAATTGTGCCGCAATCCCCAGCGAACTCATCGAGAGCGAACTGTTCGGGCACGAAGAAGGGGCCTTTACCGGCGCCACCGAGCAGCGCATCGGCAAGTTCGAGCAGGCACACGAAGGGACGCTGTTCCTCGACGAAATCGGGGACATGAGCCTTTCGGCGCAGGCAAAGGTGCTGCGGGTGCTCCAGGAAAACAAGATCCAGCGCGTCGGGGGCGACCGAAATATCGACGTCGACGTCCGCGTCGTGGCGGCCACGAACAAGGACCTGATGGCCGAAATCGAAGACGGCTCCTTCCGCGAGGATCTCTACCACCGGATCGGGGTGATCCTCATCGACGTTCCGCCGCTGCGGGAGCGTCGCGACGACATCCCGCTTCTCACGCGTCACATCGCCGACGACCTCGCCCGCCGAAATGGACTCTCCCCCAAGGCGTTCACCGACGACGCCATCCACCGCCTGAAGCGCTACGAGTGGCGCGGCAACGTGCGGGAACTGCACAACGTGCTGGAGCGCGTGCTCATCCTGTCGGACGGTCCGCAAATTGACGCATCGGACGTGGAGCGCTTCGTTCGGCCGACCGGCCACACGAACGGACCGGCCCACGACCTCATCCACGCGTACGAGGACTTTACCGAGGCGCGCGATCATTTCGAGAAGCTCTTCATCGAGCGCAAGCTCAACGAGCACGACTGGAACGTCAGCCAGACGGCCGAAACCATCGGCATCCAGCGGTCGCACCTCTACAACAAGCTGAACAAGTACGGGATTGAACGGGACGACTGAACGATTCCCGACGACGATTCCCGACGACGATTCCCGACGACGGATTCCCGACGACGATTCCCGGCACCGACTCGGCACCGACCCGAGACTGACCCGAGACTGACTGGACACTGACCCGGCATCGATCCGGTATCGACCATGGCGCTGCTCGACGTTCAGGGACTGGTGAAGCAGTACGACACCGGAGGCGAGACGCCGCTGACCGTGCTGGACGATCTCTCGATGCGCGTCGATCGCGGGGAGATTGTTGCCGTCGTGGGAGAAAGCGGAACGGGCAAGTCAACCCTGCTTCACCTAATTGGCGCGCTGGACCGGCCGACGGCGGGCACGGTTCGGTTCGACGGGACGGATGTGTTCGCGAAAGACGATGAAGCGCTGGCCGCCTTCCGCAATCGGTCGATCGGCTTCGTCTTCCAGTTTCATCACCTGCTTCCCGAATTTACGGCGCTGGAGAACGTAGCGATGCCGGCGCTGATTCAGCACCAGTCGCTCTCGACGGTGGAGCCGCGGGCGCGCGAGTTGATGCAGCTTCTCGGCCTCGACGATCGCTCCGATCATCAGCCCAGCACGCTGTCGGGGGGCGAGAAGCAGCGCGTGGCCGTGGCCCGGGCGCTCATGAACGAACCGGAGATGGTGCTGCTCGACGAGCCGACCGGCAACCTCGATGCCCGTACGGCCGAGCCCCTGCACCGCGAGATCGACCGCCTGAGCCGCGAGTTGGGGCAGACGTTCGTGATTGTCACGCACAACCCGGCCCTCGCGGGGATCGCCGGCCGCATCCTCCGCCTTGAGTACGGCCGGCTCCGGGAGGTAGAGCACGCCGACGACGTGACCCTCACGGACGCAGAGCGCTCCCCGTCGTCTTGATCGGCGAAGGCTGGATCGGCGAAGGCCCGGGTGAGCCGGTCGCTCCTCGACCCGCACCGCGGCTGGTACCCGCACCGGTTGGTACCCGCACCGGTTGGTACCGCACCGGTTGGTACCGCACCGCGGTTAGCCCCCGCACACTCATCGAAGGAGAAGACCGTCGGCTGCGGACGAGCGCCCGCAGCCTGAACCGCCGTCGTGAAACGAAACCGGTGCCGCTTGCTCCGGCATCCCGGGCGTCTCTTGTCGTCTGTCTGGTACCGTCCGCGCACAGACGCGGGCGGGCCGAACATCTTCGGCGGACGTGGGTGCAATCATATGCTTGCTCACCCACCGGCGGCCTTGCGGCACCGGCACGGGCTGCCCTCGCAAGCCATCGACACCTCACCGATTGATCCGCAGCATCTGCACCATGCCCGACACTGCCGTTTTGGATCCCGAGATCGGCTACGTGGAAGAAGACGTAGACCCGACGCTGGACCTGTTCTCGGAAATTGAGCGACTGAAGGACGAGAAAAACGCCATCCTCCTGGCTCACTACTACCAGGAGTCTGAGATCCAGGATCTGGCCGATTACGTCGGCGATTCGCTGGGGTTGGCCCGCAAGGCCGCCGCCACCGACGCCGAGATCATTGTCTTCGCCGGCGTGCACTTCATGGCCGAGTCGGCCAAGATCATGAACCCGGAGAAGCGCGTGATTCTGCCGGACCTCAACGCCGGCTGCTCGCTGGCCGACACCTGCCCGGCCGACGAGTTTGCCGAGTGGCTGAAGCAGTACCCCGACCACAAGGTCGTCACGTATGTCAACAGCACCGCCGCCGTCAAGGCGCTGTCCGACGTCACCTGTACCTCTTCCAGCGCCGCCCACATTATCAACCAGTTCCCGGAGGATCAGCCGCTGATCTTCGCCCCCGACAAGAACCTGGGCAAGTACCTGATCAAGGAAACCGGGCGCGACATGGTGCTGTGGGACGGGGTGTGCATCGTCCACGAAACCTTCAGCGAGAAGCGCATCCTGCGGCTGCAGGTGAGGCACCCCGATGCCGAAGTGCTGGCGCACCCGGAGTGCCGAGACGCCGTTCTTCAGCACGCCGACTTCATCGGGTCGACGAGTCAGATCCGCCGCTATGCTCGGGAGAACGGCCCGGCTTCGTTTATCGTGGCCACCGAAGAGGGCATCCTGCACCAGATGCGGCAGGACGAGCCGCAGAACGAACTCATCCCGGCCCCGCCGGAGAGCGGCTGCAACTGCAGTCAGTGCCCCCACATGCGCCTCAACACGGTCGAAAAGCTGTACCTGTGCCTGCGGCACGAGCAGCCGGAGGTCACCCTGGAGGAAGACCTTCGCCGGCGCGCCCTCGAACCGATCGAACGCATGCTGGAGATGAGCGAGGGCGTCAAGTAGACCGCACCCTTCCCGAATCGACCGCGCACTCCCGGCCCCCGGACACCCCGTTCGTCGGTCTCGCCGGGGCGGCCGACGCCGCCCCGCAGTCCGGGCCCTGCGGATGACGCGCCTCCCGGCCGTGCCTTCGACCCCCGCCTCAGCTGTGCCCTTGTCCCCCGACCGGGCTGCTGCTTCCCGCCCCTCCGCGACAGCTGTACGTACCGGAGCGGACCGTGAACGGACGGGTCGATGGGACGGCCGCCACCTCGTACCCCTACTCGAACCGCACCGTTGTACGCGATGAACGTCCAACTTCTTGAGTCCGTCCGGAAAAAAATCGTTCTGTACCCCGACCGGTTCTGCGCCGCGCAGTGGGCCTTTGCCCGCAACGCGACGCGCGTTCTGCGAGAAGGGGCCGTGCCGGACGGGTTTCGGGCCTGCATTGCCGGGCACGTCCTCCTGGAGAACGGGAGCCACGACGAGCGGGATCTCCTCGAAGAAGGAGGATTTCACACCGGAGGCACGCTCTGGAAGAAAGCCGCCCGGGCGCTCCAAATCGGTGCCGACCCGTGCCGCGAACTCTTCTTTCCCAGCCAGTGGGACAAGCCCTACAAGCAGGAGTATTACCTGTGCGCTGAAGAGGAGGAGGCGCACGTAGCGGCCGCCTACCTCGACTACTTCATGCGGAAGCATGCCGGCTCGGCGGCGGCAGCGAGCCCTCGCGACGCCTTTGCTCCGGAACGGCTAGCCGGGCGCTCGCAACCCGTAGCCCGCGGAGAGCGAACGCCCGTCCCGACGCCGTAGCGGCTCGACCGGGGCCGCCCGGCCCGCATCCATGCCCTGGTTTCGTTCCTTCGGCGGCGGGCACCGCCGCTCCTCACCGGCTCTCCCTTCATGGCCCTCGTCGACTGGCTGATCGTCGGTCTGTACATGGCCGCCGCGCTCGGGCTGGGGGCGTATCTGTCCCGGCGGGCGTCCCAGTCTCTGGAGGACTTCTTCGTCTCCGGCCGGTCGCTGCCCTGGTGGCTCGCCGGCACGTCGATGGCGGCCACGACCTTCTCCATCGACACCCCGCTCTACGTGGCCGGCGTCGTCGGCAGCCGCGGGATTGCCGGCAACTGGGAATGGTGGGCGTTCGGCTTCGGGCACGTTGCCCTCATCTACCTGTTCGCCCGTCTGTGGCGCCGAAGCGAAATCGTCACCGACGCCGAACTGACCGAAAAGCGGTACGGGGGACGACCGGCTGCCATCCTGCGCGCAACGAAGGCCTTTCTCTTCGCCGTCCCGATCAACTGCATCGGGATCGGCTACATCATGCTGGCCGCCGTGAAGGTGATCGGCGCGCTGGGCATCTGGGAACGCCTCGGCGTCGCCGGTGCCTCCACCGCCGGAGGGACCGTGCTGGGCGTCGATCCCAAACTCTTGATCGTGATCGGCGTGTCGCTCCTCGTTCTTCTCTACGCCGGACTGTCCGGACTGTGGGGCGTGGTGGCCACCGACTTTTTTCAGTTCTTCCTTGCTCTCTTCGGCGCCGTCCTCGTTGCGGTCTTCGCCATCCAGAGCCCGGACGTCGGGGGGTTGAGCGGGCTCGTCGAGAAGTCGCAGCGCTTTACGGAGTTCGACGTCCTCGCCTTCATCCCCATCACCTGGAGCGCCGACACGTGGCTGGGGGTGGGATGGAGTTCCTTCGCCGGAATCAGCGCGACCACCTTCTTCGCCTACGTCGGCATCCAGTGGTGGACGTTCCGGCGCTCCGACGGGGGAGGGGAGTTCATCCAGCGGCTGGCGGCGTCGCGGGACGAGGCCAGCGCCGAAAAGGCCGCCTGGTTCTTCAACATCATGCACTACGTGGTGCGAACCTGGCCGTGGGTGCTCGTGGCCCTCGCCGCACTGGTGCTCTACCCGGACATGGAGGATCCGGAGATGGGCTACCCCCGGCTTATGGTCGACTTTCTTCCCACCGGCCTGCTGGGCGTGGTCGTTGCGTCGCTCGTGGCAGCCTTCATGAGCACCGTGTCGACGCAGATCAACTGGGGGGCGTCGTACCTGACGAACGACCTGTACAAGCGATTTCTCCACCCCCAGGCCGACGACGACGAACTGGTGGCCGTCGGCCGGGCGGCGTCCGTCCTCATCACCGCGCTCGGCGCGACCGCCGCCTTCTTTGCCGACAGCGTCGCGACGGTCTTTCGACTCGTCCTGGCCATCGGAACCGGGCCGGGCGTCGTGCTCATCCTCCGCTGGTTCTGGTGGCGGATCAACGCCTGGGCAGAACTCGCAGCCATGATCGCCGGCTTCGTCCTCGGCCTGCTCACCACCGTGGTGGACGTGGTGACGATCGACGACTTCGGGCTCCGCCTCCTGTTCATCACCGGCGCCACGGCCGTTGCCTGGATCACCACCATGCTCCTCACCCCGCCCGAGCGTCCCGAAACGCTGGATCGCTTCTATCGCCTCGCCCGCCCCGGGGGACCGGGATGGGCGCGGCAGCGGCGGCGCACGGGAATCCCCCCGGCCATCTCCCTGAAGCGAAGCCTCCTGCGGGTGGCCGCTGCCGTCCCCGTCCTGTACGGCACCATGTTCGGGGTGGGCGCTCTGCTCTTGCTGCAGTGGGCAACGGCCGCCGTTCTGCTGGGCGTTGCCGTCACGGGCAGCATCGCTCTCGTTCTCCTTCGAGATCCGCCCCCGCCCGCCTCCGGCTCGCCGCCCCCCGACGAAAGGGCCTCTCCCCCTGGCAAACGGGAGACGGCTGTGACATCCCTGTTCTCTGGCGAAAAGAAGTGAAACACCGGTTTCCACCGGGTCGTTCGATTTCCCGCGTTATGCAGGTAAATGGAACGGCTTATGGCGTCGATCGACTCACTTCCCCTCTTTCCGCTGGGGCTTGTCTTGTACCCGGACGAGCAGCTTCCTCTGCACATCTTTGAGGAGCGCTACAAAGACCTGACCCACTACTGCCTCGATCACGAGGTCGCCTTCGGTATCGTCCTCGCCGAAGACGGCCGGATTGCGGACGTGGGAACGACGGCCCGCATCGAGCGCGTCGTGACGGAGTACGACGACGGGCGCATGGACATTGTTGTGGAGGGGGAGGAGCGCTTTCGCATTGTGGAAGTCCACGACGACAAAAGTTACTACACGGCCGACGTCGACCTCCTGCGCGAAGCAGAAGGAGACCTGGACCTCGACCTCAAGGAGCGGGTCATCACCCAGCACATGAAGCTCCTCGAACTGGCCGGACGCACCGTCCGACCCGACCTCTACGACGACGTCGCCCACCTGTCGTTCGTGCTGGCTCAGAACGCGGGACTGGATCCGTCGCAGAAACAAGAGGTTCTGCGCCTCTCCACGGAAAGCGAGCGGATCGAGTACCTGATCGACCACTTCGAATCTCTGATCCCACGGGTGGAGCAAACCGAAGACCTCCGGCGACGTATCCGGTCCAACGGCCATTTCAAGGACTTCCCGCCGGAGGAGGTGTAGCCGGAAGAGCGGTTCGCCGAAGAAGCATCTCGCCGCACGGGGCCTGGCCGGATGGACATTGGTCGTCGGATTTGGGATGATGGGGACAGTGAGAAACCTTCTCCCACGGTTCCCCCCGACGTTCAACCCGCTGCATGACACACCTCGGCCCGTATCGCCTCCATACCGTGGACACCGGCACCTTCGGTCTTGACGGCGGCGCCATGTTCGGCATCGTCCCCAAGCCGCTGTGGGAGCAGCGCATCGCCCCCGACGATCAAAACCGAATTTCCCTCCACATGCGCTGCCTGCTCCTGAACGGGGCAGACCGAACCATCCTGATCGACACCGGGATCGGGGATACGTTCGACGGCACGAAATATGCTGACATCTACGCCGTCGACCGATCCGAGACCCGCTTGGCAACGTCTCTCAACGACATCGGGATTGCGCCCGACGAGATCACCGATGTCATTTTGACCCACCTGCACTTTGATCACTGCGGAGGCAGCACCCGTCGGGTTGGGGATGACGATCACGAGGTTGCGTTCGAGAACGCGACCTTCTACGTTCAGCGCGACCACTGGGAGTGGGCGACAGACCCCAATCCGAAGGAAGCCGGGTCCTTCCTTGCGCGCAACATCCAGCCTCTGGCGGAGAGCGGGCAGCTGCAACTTGTGGACGGACGGACCGAGATCGTCGATGCCGTCGAGGTCCTCCCGGTTCACGGGCACACGCGAGCCCAGCAGATGGTGAAAATCGCGGGAGAGGCGTCTACCCTCGTGTACGTTGGAGATCTTCTTCCTACGACGCACCACCTGCCTGCGGCGTGGACGATGGCGTACGACGTTGAGCCGCTGCGCACCATCGAAGAGAAGGCGGAATTTCTTCACGAGGCGGCCCGCAGCGGCTGGGACCTCTTTTTCGAACACGATCCCGACGTTGCTGTGGCTTCGCTGGAAGAAACGGAGCACGGAATTGAACCGATCCGGCCCCGGCCCCTGAGCGCGCTGTAGCCGCCCCGTGATCTCCGAGCCCCGGATCGAGGAGCGCTCGGCAAACGAGCGGCGACGGAACGGGCTCGTGAGCCTCGCCGCGGCTGTGCCTTCAGCAACGGTGCATTCAACAAGGGCACCCTCAACAAGGGCACCCTCAACAAGGGCACCCTCAACAAGGGCACCCTCAACAACGGTGCCTTCAGCGGCTATGCCTCCGCAGCGGCAGACAGTGTTCCCCGGCGGACCGGTCGCCGGCGTCGTTTGACGATCTCGTCCCGGAACGGGCGCCCTTCATGGAGGTGTCACTATCACGAACGAACCCACCGATGAAATGAGCAACAATTCCCCCCTGGACTCGGCAGAGGATGCACAGGAGACGATTTCTTCCGTGTATCACGATTTGAACAACCCGCTATCGATTATCTCCGGCAACGCTCAGTTTCTGCTGGAGGTAAGCCGGCAGGAGGGCCTCGACGATCAGTTTGCGTCCTCCGCCGAAGACATCAAGGAAGCAGCAGAGCAGATGGCTGATTCGCTCGAGCGCCTCAACCGCCTGAAGAGGGCAATCGGCAAGGACGCATGAATCTGCTCGTCTCCTGTCGCGTCGGCTTTCTGCCGCGTCTGCTCCGCCGCTTCGGTCTGGAAGTTGTCCAAACGTCTGTGGGCGGTTTCTCCGTTTCTTTCGTGCCAACCATTTACATTGTCACCGGCACGGGCTAGGATACGATTGGAATCAAGAGGATGTCTCTCCTCACATTGTTTTTCGTCAGTCCCCACGGTTGCCTATCGGGAAAAACCGCTACCGCTTCTCCCTCCACTGCCGCGATAACGAACGGATCCGTTCCGGAGGGACAGACCCCGTTCCGGCGGTGGGGAGGACGACGACGGACCGCTGCATGATCGACCGCTGCGCGCTCGACCACGTCCGCCCTGTATTCAATCCCGATTGCACCAACAGCGACTCCCCATGACTTTGTCTTCCACCCTTCCAGTGCGTCTGTACCGCTTTCTGCTGATCGCCGTGGCTGCGGTTGTCCTCTCACTGGGGATGACGCAGACGGCTCGCGCCCAGCTCGGGGAAGCGACCGCCCTCTTTCTCCGCATCGAACCCGACAGCCGGTCTGCCGGAATGGGGAATGCCGGAGTGGCCGTGGCGGACAATGCGAACGCGATGTTTTGGAACCCGTCTGGCCTGGCCTTTCAAGAGAACACGCAGCTTGGAATCACCCACGCGAACTGGCTGCCGGAATTCGACGCCGGCCTCTTCTATGAGTACCTGGTCGGCACCTACCACGTCGACGGTGTCGGCACATTTGGCGGCAACGTCACCTTCCTCAACCTCGGAGAAATCGAGCGGCGAGACGGCAACGGCGAGCTTCTGGGCGAGTCCCGCTCCTACGAACTGGCCGTTGGCGTTTCCTACGGACGGCGGGTCTCGGAGCGCCTGGGGCTCGGGACGAGCGTCCGCGTCATCTATTCGAAGCTGACGGATCCGACGTCGGAACTGCAGATTGACGACGGCACCGCGGCGACGGTTGCGTTCGATCTGTCGGCCCTGTACCGAACGGCGCCTTTCTCCCTTGGAGGCACGCAGACGACGTTCTCCACCGGGGTGAACCTGGCAAACATGGGGGGCTTCATGACCTACGACGAAGACCAACAGCCCCTTCCCACCAATCTTCGCCTCGGATACGCGTTTACGTTCGATTTCGACGAGTACAACTCCCTGACGTTTGCGAACGACTTCAACAAGGAACTCGTGAGCGTCGACCGTCGCGTGGACCCAAACTGCAATCCGGCCGACCTGGAGGAGGGGGAGGAGTGCGACGTGATTACCGACCCGGATCCCTTCTACGAGGCCATCTTTAACTCGTGGGGGACAGCCCGTGGCTTGCAGCGCGGAGGAGACGAGGCAGCCGAGCTTAGCCTCGTAGAGCAGTTCACCATCGGTCTCGGGCTGGAGTACTGGTACAACGATCTCCTGGCACTGCGAACGGGGTATTTCTACGAAGACCCGAACAATGGAAACCGGGAGTTCCTGAATTTCGGCGCCGGCCTGCGGTACAACATCATCGGCGTCGATATCTCCTACATCTACACGCTCGAGGAAAACAACCCGCTCGCAAACACGCTCCGGTTCTCCCTGCTCTTCGACTTCCAGTAGGGGAACCGACCAGTAGGGGAACCGACCAGTAGGGGAACCGACCAGTAG
>CAKZLV010000040.1 GCA_937127285.1 uncultured Bacteroidota bacterium | reverse complement strand
CGACTTTCGGAGCGAGGGCGCTGCCGAAACGATCGGGGACGCCATCCGCGCTTCCGCCGAGACCGTTCGGCCCGACACCGTTGCGCGCGCGGCCGCCCACCCGGTAACCGACGCCTTTGCCTGGCTGCACGCCCTGCGCCCGCGGCAGGCGGTGAGCGACCCCTCCCCCCAGCTGAGCAGCGCCCTCGACGCGCTTCGCCGCACCGGCGAAACGCTCGACGAACTCACCGGCGAGCCGCAGCCGGTGCTCGACTTCGTCGCCACCGTCCTGGCGGAGGACGGCGGCGACCTGGACCGGAGCCGGACGGCCGTGCGCGAAGGGCTCGCCCGGTTCGACCCCGCCCTCCGCCGCGAACTGTTCGAGCAGCCCCTGGAGGCGGCGTGGCAGACGGCCCTCGCCCAGGCGCAGACGCTCCTGGACGCGCGGTGGGAGGCGGAGATCGCTCGTCCCTTCGCGTCCCGCCTCGCCGCCACCTACCCCTTCCGCGTCGACGCCGCGGCCGACGCGTCGCTCATCGATGTCGAAACCTTCTTCGCCCCCGACACCGGTACCCTCGACGCCTTCCTCGACGCCGAGCTTCGCCCCTTCTACGACGTCGACCGGCGGCACCCGCGCACTTGGGCCGGCCGGGGCCTGGACCTGTCGCCGCCGGCCGTGCGCTTTCTCGATCAGTCCGACCGGCTGCAGCGCGTGCTCTTCGAGGGACGCGTCCTCCGGCTGACGTTCACGCTTCAGCCGGACGTGCCGGAGTTCCGCCCCGCCTCCCTCGTCCTCCCCCACGTCCGGATCCGCCTTCACGGCGTGTCCGATACGTACAGCATGGGGACGGTCTACCCGATTGAGTTCGCGTGGCCCGGGCGTCCGGGTGCCTCGCTGCAGGTGGAGGAGCGACGCCTCGCCATCCCAGAGAAACGATTTCCCGGCGAATGGGCGCTCATCCGACTCTTCGAAGACGCCCGCGTACGGCCCACCACGTCTACGGACGGGCGCGTCCGCTGGACGTTCGAAGCGCCCGCGGACACCTCTCCGGCATACCGGGTGGAGGTGCGCTACGACCTCCGTTCCGCGCGGGGCCTGGACGTGTTCGCCGATCCCCGCAGCTTTTTCCGCCTGTCGGCACCGACCGCCCTGGGCTCGTAAACGCCCGGCCTCGACCCGCTCGGCTTCCCGCTTCCCGCACCCCCTCCCCCGGTGCTCCATGACTGCTGCCGCTCCTCCCATCGCCTGCCACGGCAAGCTGCCCACCGGGCGCGAGTACGTCCACCACCAGGCCGGCGGCCTCGACGTCGCCCCGCTGGACCAGTGGGTCCAAACCGGACATCGGCACGCCTTCGCCGGAGACGGCCCGACGGCCGCCTACGACCGGTCGTCCGCCTTTGGGTTCGTCTTTCCTACGGAATCGGGCCCGTCTCTGCAGGGCGTGATGCATCCCAGCCACGACGCCACCCGTCGCCGCTACCCGTTCTGGGTGGCCTGGCAACCGGCCGCCCCCTCCCTGCATCAGTCTCTGTTCGTCGACGCCCTTTCGTTTGCCGAGCGCGCTGTGCGGGGAGACCTTCTCCCCCGGTCGCTGGGCCGGCACGTCGACACCCTCCGCCTCTCCCGGCGGGCCGGCGCAGCCCCGTCGTTCGGCCGGAAACCGCTCGACCGCCTCCTGCCTGCCTCGAGCAACGACGACCCACAGGCCCACCTTCGTATCCTGGG
This sequence comes from uncultured Bacteroidota bacterium, assembly GCA_937127285.1. Classification (GTDB taxonomy): domain Bacteria; phylum Bacteroidota; class Rhodothermia; order Rhodothermales; family Salinibacteraceae; genus CAKZLV01. The sequence goes on along the minus strand of CAKZLV010000040.1, from coordinate 32,357 downwards.
GACGTGGCTGCATACGCTGCTCGACCGGTCTGCCTCCGCCCTGCGACGTTTGCAGTACGGCCTTCAGCTTCCGCTGCCCCGCGACGGCACCGCGCTGGACGCGGCCGCCTTCTGGCTCGACGCCACCCGGATGCTCGTCGATGACCGCGCCGTACCGCTGACGCTGTTCTGGTCCCTGCCGCCCGCCTCCCGCCTGGACGCACCTGCATCGGACGCGCCGGGCACAGCGCGTTCGGGCGACGCTCCCCCGGAGGACGCTCACTCGGAAGGGGTCGCGCAGCCCCTCCCGCCGGACCCAGTTGCCGCCGCGTCGGGCTTCCTCCTTCTGTTCACCACCACGCCTCCCCCTCACCTGTACGCTCACCTGTTCGATCCGGGTGCGGATCGTTCGTTCGTGTACGCTCCGGCCCGCGTCGCCGCCCGACACGCCGACGAAGCCCTCTCTGCGCTGCCGCCCCGGCTTCGCGAGGCGCTGGCCACCAGCCGGTCCGCCGGCGACCTTCTCGCCACCCTCCGCTAACGGCTCCCCGAAGCCGCCTCCCCCGCCCCCCGCGCCGCCCATCCATGCCCGACTCTCTCGAACAATCCATTCAGGAACTTCGCACGGCCCTGACCGCCCCGATCTCGACGGACGCCCCGGTGGGGGCCGACATCACGTACGACGACGACTTCCGCGCGCTGAAGAACGAGGTGGACGGGCTCCAGACCGCCACCGGGGCCGTCGACTTCGACTGGATTGCCGAGACGAGCCTGGAGATCCTGCAGACGACCTCGAAGGACCTGCGCGTGGCCGCCTATCTGGTGGTCGGGCAGACGCAGTCCCGCGGGATGGAGGGCCTGGCTGCGAGCCTCGCCGGGCTGCGAGGCCTCCTCGATGCGTTCTGGGAGGAGATGCACCCGCCCGCCCGCCGCACTGCAGCCCGCAGAAATGCCCTCCAGTTCGTTGCCGATTATCTGGGCCCCTGGGTGAAGGCTCACTCCTTCGAGGAGGCCGAGGCCCCGGCCGTGAAGGCAGCTCTGGAGGCGGGGTCGGCCCTCCACGCGCAGGCGCTCGACCGCCTCGGCGACGACGCCCCGGCCTGGAGCGGGTTGCTGCACACGCTCGAAGGCGCTGCCTCGCGCCTCGAGGAGCGGGCCGCCGATCAAGCCGACGCATCGCCGTCCGATGGGTCCGAGGCGGCAGCCGACGCCGCGGATGCGGCGGAGAGCCCCGATCCTGCCGCTGCAGCCTCGAGCCGTCCGGCGTCTCCCCGCCCGGGCGATGGCGCTTCCGACGCCTCCGTCCCGTCCGAGCCGCAGCCGACCGTCGCCGTCCGCGACCCCGACGGCGAGCTCGGCGACACCGAGTGGAGGCGCGTGGTGATTCAGCGGGCTGCCTCCGTGCGGGACGACGACCTGTCGCGCGTAGAGTCGTACCGCCTCCTCCGCCTGCTTCGGTGGGGGGCGCTGTCGGACGTCCCGACGGCGTCCGACGGGGTTACGCAGGTGGCGCCCCCCGACACGGCGCAGCGATCTGCCCTTCAGGATCTGGCCCGCCGGGACGATCACGAACGGTTGCTGGCAGCCGCCGAACAGGCCTTTCAGGCCGGCAACTTCTGGTTCTGGTTGGACCTGCAGCGGATGGAGGTCCAGGCCGCCTCCGCACTCAGGCCCGCCTACGAAGGGGTCGCGGAGGCGGTGCGGGCGGAGACGACCCGCCTCGTGCGGCGTCTTCCGGCGCTTCCCACCCTGGCCTTCCGCGACGGCACCCCGTTCGCCGACGCCGCCACCCAGGGATGGCTGGATGCGCTTCAGGCCGGCTCTGCCGCCGCATCGTCCGGGGCGGGCGGCGACGAGGCAGGCGGCGACAGGGCGGGCAGCGACGGGGCCGACGGAGCGGGCGACGACCTCGGGCCGGCGTTTCAGGAAGCGCGGGCCCTTCTTGCGGATGGATCTCTCGACGACGCCCTCGACCGGCTTCGCGCCGTCCCGCACGGCGCGTCGGCGCAATCGCGCTTTCGTCGGCGGCTCTACACCGCACGCCTCTGCATGGAGGGCGGCCGGCTCGGGGTGGCTTTGCCCGTGCTGGAGGGCCTCGCCGCAGAGGTCGACACCTATCACCTCGACCGGTGGCAGCCATCTCTGGCTGCCGCGGTGTGGGCGCCGCTGTACACCTGTCACCTCCGGCTGCATACGGACGGAGAGCGGGGCCACGCCGGATCGCCCGGCGAACCGGAGACCCACCGCGACGCCGCCGCCGCGGCGTACCGTCGCCTCTGCCGCCTCGACCCGTCGGCGGCCCTGGCGCTCCCCCGCCTCCCGGAATGAGGGTCCCCCGGTCCCCCGCCCCGAAGAAGCGGGGCCGACTCGAGGACCGGTGTGCGGAGGCCGCGTGCCGCTGCATAGGTGGGCACCAGGGGCCCGGACGGCGGCAGATGGGATCGACGGGATGAACGGGTCGTTTACGCGGGGTCCGCCTGCGGGACGACCACGTCGAACCGCGTCCCGACGTCCGGGGTCGACTCGACGGTGATCTTTCCATCCATCGCCTCCACCAGGTCTTTGGAGATCGCGAGTCCGAGCCCCATCCCGTCGGCGTCGGAGTCTCCCCGCGTAAACGGTTCGAAGAGCGTGTCCAGCGTGTCGGGCGGAATGCCGGGGCCGGTGTCTTCCACGGACAGGCGCACCGCGCCGTCGTCCGTGCCGATGTCGACGACGATCCGGTCGCCGTCGTCGGTGTGTTGAAGTGCGTTGGCGATGAGGTTGTCGACCACGCGCCGGTAGGCGTCGGGGGCGATCTCTGCGCGGACGGGCGCCTCCGGCAGACGCCGCTCCAGGGTTTGCCCAGACGCATCGGCATCGGTCTGTGCCGCCTCGCAGGCCGAGGCGACGACGTCGACCGCGTCGGTCGGTTCGGGGCTGACGGCAATCTGTCCGGATCGCACCTGCGCCAGGTCCTGCAGCGATTCCACCATCGAGCTCATGCGGTCGCTGGACGCGTGGATCTTCTGGATGTAGCGGTTTGCGCCGTCGTCGAGGGATTTCTTGAGCAGGTCGGCGAAGAGCCGAATCCGCGTCAGCGGCGTCTGCAGGTCGTGCGCGATGCCGGCGAAGAACCGGGTCATGACGGCGTTGGCCTCTTCGGCCTCTTCCCGAGCCGCTTCCGCCTCCTGCTGCGCCTGCTCGGCGGCGCGGCGTTCCCCTTCGGCCTCCCGGCGGGCCTCCTCGGCCGCCCGGCGGGCCTCGTTCAGCTGCTCTTCTCGGCGCGCTCGCACCGCCACCTCCCGCCGGAGCTCCATCTCATCGACCACCAGATCGGCCAGGCGCTGCAGATGCCGCTTCTGGCGCTCGTTCGTGCCGGCACGCGGCGTCTCGTCGATCACGCACAGCGTGCCGACGTGGTGTCCGTCGGAGGTGGTGAGGGGCGCGCCGGCGTAGAAGCGGATGCCGGGTTCGTCAAGAAGAGGACCGGCGTCGGCGAGTCGCGCGTCCGACCGGGTGTCGGAGATGACCGTCACGCCCTCCGACTGGATCGTGTAGATGCAGGCGGAGGCGTCGAGGGTCGTTTCGGTTCGCTCCAGCCCGATGCAGGCCTTGAACCACTGGCGGTGCTCGTCGATGAACGACACCATGGCGATCGGCGCATCAAAGAGATAGGCCGCCAGTTCGGTGATCTCGTCGAACACCGGTTCCGGCGTCGTGTCCAGAGCGTCGTACCGGTCCAGGGCGTCCAGTCGTTGCTGCTCCGCCTCGCGGTCTTCGGCAAAGTCGAAGCTGGACGGCTCGGCCTCGGCGGGCGCCTCCCGCGGAGCGGCCGATCGCGATCCGGCGTCAGCGTCGGTCGAAGCCTCCGTGCCGCCGGATGCACCGAGACCGGGAAACCGGGAGCCCGGCGACGGGTCGCCGGGAGAAGAGGAGGACATGCTCACGATCCAGTTGGAATCTTACGGACGAACAGGGACGGGCGATAGCCTGCAGGCGATCCCGCAGAGGCCTCCTGCCGGCGGGCTGCGTGGCAGCATGATCGATTAAGCAGCATGGTCTATTAACACGCCGCACGCGCTCAGGATGATTCGAGAGGCAGGATCGAAGACGACGGTTTTGCAGGCCGCCCCTTCCCGGATCTTCCGGATCCTCACGGCCGGCCGGCGTTACGGATGCACTTGAACCGGAAAAAAGCCCCTCTCCCCCTGCCGCCTCCACCGCCGGCCGACAGACCGCCGGCGGGGGGGGACCGGAGCCCCGCCGGCTCGTTTCGGCCGCAGGCTGGGTACGGGTGTTAAGAGCCCGGAAAATGAGGCGGGAGGGACGAGAATTCGAAGCGCGGACGGGGCGAGGAATCGGGCATGGCCGGCTGTTTGCTGAAGGCTCGTGCACGGCGGCAGCGACTGCATTGCAGCGCCTGCTTCCCGTCCGGTTCCGCATATCCACTGTCTCGTCGCCCCGGTTCTCATGAGTTCGTCTTCGCTCTTCAGTCGCTCCGACATCCGTGCGTCCGTCCAGTTTCAGGGTGTCATCCAGGGGTGCCCCGATCATCAGTGGTTGATCGCCGACGCCCTGTGGGAGGTCGACGCGGGGCCGACCGACGCGGTCTCCCAGCGGTGGCTCGTCGTCATGCACGTCTCCTCGGCTTTTCGATCGGCCGGTGATGCCGATGCCTCCCTCTCGGACGCCCCCGGGAGCGGGCAGTCGCGCCGCGGCTCGCTGCGAACTCTTGCCTACGACCGCCTGACGGGATGGACGGCATCGGCCGCGACGCCGGCCGACCTGGCCGCCCTCATCCGATACCGGTATCGAAACCGGGCGAATCAGTCGACACCCCCGGAACCGCATTCCCCGCGTCCGCTTGCACGGTTGCGTTGCTCCGTTGACGCGCTTCCGCCGGGATCGGACGAACCTCCCCGGGCGTCAGAAGCCGCGTAGGGGGACAAGCACCCGCAGCGCACCGCCGCGCCCCGCAGTGGGCAGCGAGATCTGGCGGGAGGCATCGGTTCGTGGGCGGTGCGTTCATGGGCAGTGCGTTCGTGGGCGGTGCCGGCGAAGACTGCAAAGAATTGACGGAGCCGGGGGGCTTTCCAAAGAACATAAAACTCCGATAACAACAGCTGCGTTCACCTGGGAGTACGGTTGTACGGTGTACTTTATTTTCGGACAAAGGCCAGCGACCACTGTGGGAGCGAACCAGGATGGGGAGTCGGTACCGTCAGTTCTCGTCGTTGACGACGAGGAAGACCTGTTGAGCCTGCTTGAGTACAACCTGGAGCAGGCCGGGTTCGAGGCCCTGCTGGCGCGAGACGGCGTTGAAGGCCTCGACAAGGCCCGTGCCCATGCCCCCGACCTCATCATCCTGGACATCATGATGCCGAAGATGGACGGCATCGAAGTGTGCCGCCGGCTGCGCAAGGACGCCCACCTGCGCACCATCCCGATCATGATGCTGACCGCGCGCTCCGAAGAGGAAGACCAGGTGCAGGGTCTGGATGTAGGGGCCGACATCTACCTGTCGAAGCCCGTTTCGGTGTCGGTCATCCTCAGCCAGACGAAGGCCCTGCTCCGAAGCGCTCGCCGGTACGAGGTGCCGCCAGACCAGTTGTCGGTGCACAACTTGCGCATCGACCGCGATCGGTACCTCGTGTACCAGAGCCAGAACGGCGACGGCGAGAAGGAGATGCGGCTTCCGCGCAAAGAATTCGAGCTTCTCTACTTCCTCGCCTCCCACCCCGGAAAGGTGTTCTCGCGGCAAGAAATCCTCGACAGCGTGTGGGGACAGGATGTGTACGTTGTGGACCGCACGGTGGACGTGCACGTCCGCAAGATCCGGGAGAAGATCGGGAGCGAGTACATCGAGACCGTGAAAGGTGTGGGCTACCGCTTCAAGGAGTAGTGAAGGGGGGCGGTCGCGAGACGGTTGGCGGGCGCTTCCGAGGGCTCAGCCTCCTGCCGCCAACCGCAGGCGTCTCCGTCCCGGATCCGAACGACCTCCACGAACCGCCGGGGGCGCCTTCGATCTGCCGCTCTGCTCTTGACGACCGATGCCTGCGGACGGAGAGCGCCCGCAGCACTGAGCGCCCGCAGCACCGAGCCGGGGCCCCGGCTGCAGGCGCGCTCCGGCAACTCTACGGCACGCTTTCGATCCGCCTAGACGCGGATGCACCCTCCTCTTTCATACCGATCCCAACCAATCTTCTACCTACATGCGTCTTGCCTCCGCCCTTCGGCCGTCCCGCCGCTTTCTCTCCTGGATTGGCGGTCTTCTCGCCGTCCTTCTGCTTGCCGGCTGTGGAGGCAGTGAGGACTCCGACGGATTATCGGGAACCCTCCGCATCGACGGGTCGAGTACGGTGTACCCCCTGTCCGAAGCCGTGGCGGAAGAATTTTTGAACGCGCATCCAGATGTCAGCGTGACGGTTGGGGAGAGCGGTACCGGAGGAGGATTTTCGAAATTCCTCCGGAAGGAAACCGCTATCAACGACGCCTCGCGCCCCATCACGACCACCGAGCGCGAGCAGGCCCGCGAGAACGGCATTGCGTACATCGAGATTCCCGTTGCCTACGACGGCATCGCCGTCACCACCCATCCGGAGGTGGACTTCTTTGAGTGCCTGACCGCCGAAGAGCTGCGCTCGATCTGGCGCCCGAACGACCCGGCGACGAACTGGAGCCAGGTGCGCGACGGGTTTCCGGATCTGCCGATTGAGCTCTACGGCCCGGACACGGCCAGTGGCACGTACGACTACTTCACGGAGGCCGTCGTCGGGGAGAGCGGTGCCAGCCGGTCCGATTACACCAGCAGCACCGACGACAACGTGCTCGTCCGCGGCGTGAGCGGAACGCCGGGGGCGCTCGGCTACTTCGGGTATGCCTACTACAAGAACAACGCCGACAAGCTGCGCCGCGTCTCGATCGACCCCGACTCGTTGAACGGCGGCGCCTCATGCACGGCCCCGACCGATTCCACCATTCAGAGCGGCACGTACCGCCCGCTGTCGCGCCCGCTGTTCATGTACATTCGTGCCGACGTGGCCGACCAGGAGGTCGTTCAAGAATATCTCGACTTCTACATGGACAATGCCGACGAGTTGGCCGCGGCCGTCGGGTACGTCCCGCTGTCTCCGGAGGCTTACGACCTCGCTCGTCAGCGCTTTGAGAACCGTGTAACCGGCACGCTCTTCGGGCAGGAAGACGTCGGGGCCGGTGCCCGCGTGGAAGAAGTGCTCCGCCGGGGAGCGTCCGCCGGCGCATCGTCAGAGACGACGTCAGAGGCAGACGCCGCAGAGGCGGATGCCGGATCCGCCGGTGAGTAGGCCGTCCGCGCCTCCAGGGCGGTCGGTGCGGTGACGGACCGACCGCGCCCGTCTCGGCCGGGTCGTGCCCTTTCTGCGTCCGTTCGTTCGACTTTTCCCCGCGCCCACAATGAGTACCGAGCCCTCTCCTCCCACGCAGACGGCGCCCGAGGCCGAATCGGAGGATGCGTCGCCGCGCACATCGCGCACGGCGGATCTGACCCGGCAGGTGTACGACAGCCACAAGGAGAAAGCCATCAAGTATGCACTCGGGGCGTGCGCCCTGCTGAGCGTTCTGACGACGCTGGGCATCGCGACGGTGCTCGTTGTGGAGTCGGCTGGATTCTTCCAGGAGGTGTCGCTCGTGGAGTTCTTCGGCGACACCCGGTGGACCCCGCAGTTTGCCGACCAGGACTTCGGCATCTGGCCGCTGGTCGCCGGTACGCTCGTGATCACGCTCATCTCCGCCCTGGTCGCCATGCCGCTCGGGCTGGCCAGCGCGATTTACATTGCCGAGTACGCCCCGTCGTGGGTGCGCGCCTGGCTGAAGCCCGGCCTGGAGCTCCTCGCGGGCGTCCCGACCGTGGTGTACGGCTACTTTGCGCTCACCTTCGTGACGCCGCTGCTGAAGAACACCGTGCTGCCGGGCCTCGGCGTGTTCAACGCCCTCAGCGCCGGCCTCGTCGTCGGCGTGATGATCATCCCGATGGTGGCTTCGCTGAGTGAGGATGCCATCCAGTCCGTCCCGAAATCGCTGTCGCAAGGCGCCTACGCACTCGGTGCCACCAAATTCGAGGTCGTGCTGCGCGTGATCGTACCGGCCGCCTTCAGCGGCATCGTGGCCAGCTTCATCCTCGCCCTCAGCCGGGCCATCGGGGAGACGATGATCGTGACGCTGGCGGCCGGCTCCACGCCGAACCTCACCCTCGACCCGACGGAGTCCATCCAGCCGATGACCTCGTTCATCGTGCAGATGGGCAAGGGCGATGTCGCGCAGCAAACCATCGAGTACAAGAGCATCTTCGCCGTGGGCCTGGTGCTCTTTGTCATCACGCTGGCCATGAACATCTTTGCCAACCGCATCGTGCGCCGGTATCAAGAGAAGTACTGACCCGAACGGTTTCTGCACCCCGCGTCCCGACCGGTTGAACTCCAGAATCCAGATTCAGAATGGTTGACGAAACCGCCCACTTCGACATTCGGCGCGACCGCCGAAAGCAAATCGGGCTTGCGCTGGCCGTTTTGTTCTTTCTGGCAACGGTGTTCGGCGTGCTCGTCCTCGTGACGCTGCTCGTCGACGTCGCCCTGCAGGCCGCTCCCTGGCTCGACCAGCAGTTTTTGACCGGATCGCCCTCTCGCCTGCCCGAGCGCGCCGGCATCTGGCCGGCCATCCTGGGATCGCTCTGGATGATGGGCCTCACAGCGCTGATCTCCGTTCCGCTCAGCGTCGCCTCCGCCATCTACCTCGAAGAGTACGCCGAGTCGGGGTGGTTTCTGCGCATGGTGCAGATCAACATCGCCAACCTCGCCGGCGTCCCGTCGGTCATCTACGGCATCCTCGGCCTCGCGATCTTCGTGCGCTTCGTAGCGCTGGGCAGCAGCCTCCTGGCCGGCGCCCTCACCCTGAGCCTGCTCATCCTCCCCATCATCATCATCAGTACGCAGGAGGCCCTGCGCAGCGTCCCGACGGGCATTCGCGAAGGGGCCTTCGCCCTCGGCGCCACCCGGTGGCAGGTCATCTGGAATCACGTTCTTCCCGCCGCCGCGCCCGGGATCATGACCGGGGTGATCCTCGCGCTGAGCCGCGCCATCGGTGAAACCGCCCCGCTCATCATGGTCGGCGCCGCCGGCCTCGTGGTTGCGCCCGACAGCATCATGGACCAGTTCACGGTGCTGCCTATCCAGATCTTTAACTGGACGGCGCGCCCGCAAGACGAATTCCAGGGGCTGGCCGCCGCAGCCATCGTCGTGCTCATGGTCCTTCTCCTCTCGATGAACCTGACCGCCATCCTCCTTCGCAACTACTTCGAAGGCCGGCGTGCCGGCTGACCGGCCCGGCAGCCCGCCTGCCTGCGCGGCGCCGGGCCCTCCGCCCCTCCGCTTCGTTCTTCTCCCGGCCGCAGACCCCCCACGACCATGACGGACCACCCCGCCTCCGACCCCACCGACCCCGACGCTTCCGCCCCGGACGCTTCTGCCCCGGACGATCCGTCCGACGCCGAGAGCGACGCCGAGAGCGACGCAACGGATGAAACCGGCGACGCCGACCTGGCCGGCAACGGAACGCCCGCCGCAGCGCAGCAGGCACCGCTGTCGGGGACGCCGTCTCCAGCCGCCTCCGCCGCCGCGTCGACTTCCCCGCCGGCCCCTCCCGCCGGTGCGGAACCGAAAATCGACGTCGACGACCTGCACTTCTGGTACGGAGACACCCATGCCCTGAAAGGGATCAGCATGCAGGTGCAGCCGAACGCCGTCACCGCCCTCATCGGCCCGAGCGGATGCGGGAAGTCGACGCTCCTCCGGTGCTTCAACCGGATGAACGAACTGATCGAAGGAACGTCGCTGGAGGGCACCGTGCGCGTCGACGGGCAGGACATCTACGCGCCGGAAACCGATCCGGTCATGGTGCGACGCCAGGTCGGGATGGTCTTTCAAAAACCCAACCCGTTTCCGAAGACGATCTACAACAACGTCGCCTGGGGGGCGAACGTGAACGGATACACGGGCAACATGGACGACCTCGTAGAGAAATCCCTGCGCCAGGCCGCCCTGTGGGACGAGGTGAAAGACCGCCTGCACACGAACGCCTACGACCTGAGCGGGGGCCAGCAGCAGCGCCTCTGCATCGCCCGGACGCTGGCCGTGGAGCCGGATGTCGTTTTGATGGACGAGCCGGCGAGCGCCCTCGACCCCATCGCCACCGCGAAGGTGGAGGAGACGATTACGGAGCTGAAAAAAGACTACACCATCGTCATCGTCACGCACAACATGCAGCAGGCCTCCCGGATCAGCGACCGGACGGCCTTCCTGTACATAGGAGCGCTGGTGGAGATGAACTCGACCGAACAGCTCTTCACCCGGCCGGAAAAAGATCGGACCGAAGCCTACGTGACCGGACGCTTCGGCTGATCGCCCGCTCCCCGGAGCGCGCCCCGACGGGCTGCGCGTTCGCTTCTCGATGACTCTTTGTCACCCGATTTATGGCCCATCGCTCCACGCTCGACCGAGAGCTCAAGTCCCTGCGCGGCCTCATCGTCGACATGGCGGGCCGGGTGGACGAGCAGTTCGCCGACGCGATGAATGCGCTGCTTCAGGGCGACCTGGACCTGGCCGACCAGGTGGTCGCGCGCGACGATGCCGTCGATCACCTCGAAATGCAGATCGATCAGCAGTGCGAACGAATCCTGGCGCTGCACGCCCCCGTGGCGGCCGATCTGCGAACCCTCATCACCGCGGTCAAAATCAACACCGACTTCGAGCGGATCGGCGATCACTGCCGCAACCTGTCCCACAACGCGGAGATCCTGGTGGACGCCCAGGACTTGATCGCCGAAACGAACATCCCGAAGATGTCGGACATGTCGCGCTGCATGCTGCGCGAGGTGGAAACGGCCTTTCTGGAACGCGACCGGCTGAAGGCCCGCAAGGTCATCGCGCGCGACCTGCAGATCAACCGCCTGCATGCCGACACGTTCGACTGGCTCATCGATCGGTCTCGCAGCACGCCGGAGCGGTCGGAGGCGATCGCCTACCTTCTGGCAACGAGCAAGTCGCTGGAGCGCATCTCCGATCACACGAAAAACATCGCGCAGAGCATCGTCTTCATGATCGAGGGGACGGACATCCGGCACCGGGGGCTCCAGGAAGCACCCCGCCATCCCACCGACCGGGGCGACGACGAGAGCGACACGGCGAGCCGCCCTACGAGTGGGAATGCGAGTAGGAATGCAAGCGGGAACGCGTCGGAGACGGGGACAGAATCCTCGACCTGACCGGGTGCCGGGCCGCACGGTTCCGCCCCAACGGTCCCGCCCGACGGGGATGGACGGTGTAGCTAGCGCTCGTTCGGCTTTCCGGACGGCGGTCGTGCCCGTTGTTGACGGGCGAGACGGGAGGGACCGACGGGAGCCTCGTCCCGGCTGGAGCGCAGCGCACGATCGACCGCCGCGGCGCACTCGCGACCGTCGGCGATGGCCCACACCACCAGCGACGCCCCCCGGGTGGCGTCGCCGGCAGCAAAGACGCCGTCGGCGGCGGTCTGCCAGTCGGTGGTTTCGACGCGGCCGCGGTCGTCGAGGGTGACGCCCAGGGGGCCGAGCAAGGGGTCGGCGTCGGGGCCTTGATAGCCGATGGCGAGAAGGACGAGCCCGGCCGAACGGGTGCGCTCCGTGCCGGGAACCCGGTGCTTGTCGGTGCGGCGCCCGTCGGCGTCCGTCTCCCACTCGACGTCGACCAGCCGCACGCCCTCGACGCGGTTCTCTCCTTCGAAGCCGACGACGTCGACGGTCCACAGCCGCTCGCCCCCTTCTTCGTGGGAGATGCTGACGCGCAGCGTGTCGGGATCGGCCGGCCAGGGCTGGTGCGCCGGCCGATCGTTCGGGGGCTGCGGCCCGTGCGTCACGTTCGTGATCGAGCGCGCCCCCTGCCGGTGCGCCGTGCCGATGCAGTCGCTCGCCGTGTCGCCCCCGCCGACGACAACCACGTCCTTGCCCTCGGCATCGATCTCCGGCAGATACTCCAGGTCGTCGCCGGCCACCTGCTTGCTGTGGCGGTGCAGGTACGGCCAGGCGAAGTGGATGCCGTCGAGGTCGCGCCCCGGCACCTCCAGATCCCGCTCGTCGGCGGCGCCGACGCAGAGCACGAGAGCGTCGAACTCAGCCTGCAACTGCTCGACCGGAACGTCCTCCCCGGCCTCGACGCCGCAGTTGAACGCGATGCCTTCCTGCTCGAGAAGGTCGATGCGCCGATCGATGACGTCCTTCTTGAGCTTGAAGTCCGGCACCCCGTACCGGAGGAGCCCACCCGGCCGGTCGTCGCGCTCGAAGACGACGACGCGGTGGCCGGCGCGGTTGAGCTCTTGGGCACAGGCGAGGCCGGCCGGACCGCTGCCCACAACCGCCACGCGGCGCCCGGTCCGCGTATCCGGCGGCTGCGGCTGCACCCACCCTTCTCGAAACGCCCGCTCGATAATGGCCTGCTCGATCTGCTCGATGGTCACCGGGTCGGTAACGAGGGCGGCCACACAGGCAGACTCGCACGGGGCCGGGCAGATGCGGCCGGTGAACTCCGGGAAGTTGTTGGTCGCGGCGAGCTGTTCGTAGGCCTGCTTCCAGTTGCCCTCCGTCACCAGCCGGTTCCAGTCCGGGATGCGGTTGCCCAGGGGACATCCGTGCTGGCAGAACGGCACCCCGCAGTCCATGCACCGCTCTGCCTGCGTGCGGGCACGCTCATCGACGACGGGAAGGTAGACGGGCTCGTCGTCGTGGACGCGTTCTTCGATGGGGCGCTTGTCCGGCTCTTGGCGCGGGACGTGAAGAAAGGCTTTCGGATCGGGCATGACGCGGTGAGGTCGTTGATACGTGGGCGCAGATCGCGTTGCGCATCGACACCGGGCGTGTCGATACGGGGAGGGTCGACCCGGAGGGGCCGGCATGCGAAGGGGGGAGGCGGCGCGTGCAGGACAGGCTTCAGACCGTCGCCGCTGCCTCTTCGTCCTCCCTCTTCTCTTTCTGCACCGCCTCATTCTTTATCGCCTCCTTGTAGGCGGTGGCAATGACTTTCACCGTCTCCTCCAGGACCTGCGGCCAGCGCTGAAGAAAGCGGGCCGCGACCGGACTGGCGGTGGCGGCGTGGTGCTGTTCGACGAGGGATCGCAGGCGGCGGGCGTCGTCCGTGCCGCGAGAAACGGACTCCAGTTCGACCATGTCGCGGTTGCACAACCGGCGACGGAACGACCCGTCGCGGTTCCACACGTAGGCGACGCCTCCGCTCATGCCGGCAGCGAAGTTCGTCCCGATCGGACCGAGAACGACCACGCAGCCGCCGGTCATGTATTCGCAGCCGTGATCGCCGATGCCTTCGACCACGGCTTCGGCGCCGCTGTTGCGGACGGCGAACCGCTCCCCGGCCCGTCCTCGCAAAAACAGCTGCCCCGACGTCGCTCCGTACAGCGCGACGTTGCCGGCAACGACAGCGTCTTCGGCGCGGTAGGCAGCCTCGTCGGGCGGTTGCAGCGTGATGCGTGCGCCGGAGAGCCCCTTTCCGAGGTAGTCGTTGGCCTGCCCGTAGACGTCGAACGTCAGCCCCGGGGCGGCGAAGGCGGCAAAGCTCTGGCCGGCCGTGCCCCGACACCGAAGCCGAATGGTATCGTCCGGAAGACCGTCGCGGCCGTGACGGCGAATGACGGCCCGGCTGAGGCGGGTTCCTACCGTCCGATCTTGATTGGTGATCGGCACGTCGAGCCGGACCGGGGTTTGGTCGCGAAGCGCCGGTGCGGCATCCTCGATGAGGGCGTGGTCGAGGACGTCGTCCACCGCGTGGTCCTGTTCGGTGCGAGCGGCTTCGGCGCGGAGGGCGGGCGGAACGGTGGGGCGGCGGAGCAGCGACGCGAGCTCCAGGCCGCGCTCGGACGCCGCCGGCGCCGGCTGCAGCCGATCGACGCGACCGACCATCTCTTCGACCGAGCGCATCCCCAGGCGGGCCAGAAGGCGGCGCACTTCCTGAGCGACCAGGTAGAAGAAGTTAATGACGTGGTCGGGCCGGCCGTCGAACTTGTCGCGCAGTTCGGGATCTTGCGTCGCAATGCCCACCGGGCACGTGTTGAGGTGGCACTTGCGCATCATGATGCATCCGAGCGAGATCAGCGGGGCGGTCGAAAACCCAAACTCCTGCGCGCCCAGGAGCGCCGCCACGGCGACGTCGCGCCCGGTTCGCAACCCGCCGTCGGCCTCGAGCGTCACCCGGTTGCGCAGTCCCTGGCGGACGAGCATCTGGTGCGCCTCCGCGATGCCGCACTCCCACGGGAGTCCGGCGTGCATGATCGATCCCTGGGGAGACGCCCCCGTGCCGCCGCTGTGGCCGCTGATGAGGATGTGGTCGGCCTTTGCCTTGGCCACCCCGGCGGCAATCGTGCCGACCCCGGCCGCGCTGACGAGCTTGACGCTGATGCGAGCATCGGGATTGGCATTTTTCAGGTCGAAGATGAGCTGGGCCAGATCCTCGATCGAGTAAATGTCGTGATGCGGCGGTGGAGAGATGAGCGGCACGCCGGGTGTGGAATGCCGCACTTCAGCAATCCAGGGGTACACCTTCTCGCCCGGGAGTTGCCCCCCCTCTCCGGGCTTGGCGCCCTGCGCCATCTTGATCTGAATCTCGTCCGCTGCATCCAGGTAGGGCAGCGTCACCCCAAACCGTCCGGAAGCGATCTGCTTGATTCGGCTTCGCGCCGGATGGTCGTCGGCGTACCGGTCCGGATGCTCTCCGCCCTCCCCGGTGTTGCTCTTTCCGCCGAGCTCGTTCATGGCGCGGGCAAGCGTCTGGTGGGTCTCGCTGCTGATGGAGCCGTAGGACATGGCCCCGGTTTTGAAGCGGGTCACGATGTCGGTCCACGGCTCGACCTCCTCGAGCGGAAGGGCCTGGCCGTTGGCGTCCAGGAGCCGCAGGAGCCCGCGCAGGGTGCCGCTGTCCCGGTTGTAGGCATTGATCTCCTGGGCGTACTCCCGGTACTTCTGCTCGCGCGGCTCGTCGGATCGCGTCGCGTGCTGCAGCGACGCGATGCTGGACGGCGTGAGGGCATGCTGCTCCCCGTCTTCTCGCCACTGATAGCGTCCGCCCACGTCGAGGTCAGCGTCGAGCCCGGCGTCGGGGGCCGCGCCGTCCCTGCGCCGGACCGCGTCGACGGCGCGCCGGTGCTGCGACCGGACGCGCTCTTCCAGCACATCGAGTCCGACCCCTCCGAGGCGGGACACGGTGCCGCAAAAATGGGTGTCGACGACTGCGTCGGCGAGACCGACGATCTCGAAGATCTGGGCGCCGCTGTAGCCTTGGAGGGTGGAGATGCCCATTTTGGACATCACTTTGAGCACCCCGTTGCAGAGGGCAGACACGTAGCGGGCTTTCGCCTCCGCCGGCGTCGCGGCCAGGTGCTTCGTCTCGGCCAGTCGGCGGATGGTTGCGAGGCCCCCGTAGGGACACACCGCGTCGGCTCCGTACCCGAGGAGCGCGGCGAGGTGGTGAACCTCTCGCGGCTCGCCGCTGTCGGCCACGAGGCTGGCTCGGGTTCGCCGCCCGTCCCGGACGAGAGCATGGTGAACCGCTCCCACGGCAAGGAGCATCGGGATGGGAAGTCGCCGGTCCGCCTCGGGGCCGAGGGTCCGGCGGTCGGACAGGAGGAGGAGCGACGCCGCGTCGTCGATGGCCTCGTGGGCCGCGGTGCAGAGGCGCCGGAGGCCGTCCGAGAGGGAGTCGTCGGCGTCGAACGTGGCGTCGAGGACCGCCGGGGTGAGGGAATCGGCCGCTCCCTGCTGGAGCTGCACGCACTCCGAGACGTCCAGGACGGGATGGTCGAGGTGAAGGCGCGATGCATGCTCCGGAGTCTCCGTAAGCAGCGGTCCTTCGGCCCCCAGGTAAACGTCCAGCCCGGTTACCTGCTCTTCGCGAATGGCGTCGAGCGGGGGATTCGTAACCTGAGCGAAGAGCTGGCGGAAGTGATCGTAGAGCAGCCGGTTGCGGTCTGACAGCACGGCCAGAGGCGTGTCGTCTCCCATCGAGCCGATGGCTTCTTTGCCTTTTCCTCCCATGGGAGCGAGAAGAAGGCGAAGGTCTTCCTGTGTGTACCCGAACGTGTGGTGCAGCCGGTGCAGGCAGGACGCGTCGGCCGCTTCTCCCGTCGCCCCGGATCCCGCCCCGAACTCCGCTCCGGAAAGCGCCGGCCCGGCCGGTATCTTCTCCGCTTCGCTCTGGCCGTTGCCGCCTGCCGCCGCGGGGCCCGCCGGCGCGGCAAGCACGCTGCGCTCTTCGAGGTGGGCGTCGAGCCACTCTGCGTACGGACGGCGGCGACTGAGTCGGTGCTTGATCGCGGCATTGGTTTCGAGCCGGCCGGTGTCCAGGCCGACGCGAATCATGTGTCCCGGCCCCAGCCGCCCCCGGGCGTCGACCTGCGAGGCGGGAACGTCGAGGGCTCCGGCCTCGGAGGCGAGGACGAAGCGCCCATCCGCCAGGACCGTGTAGCGCGCCGGCCGCAGCCCGCTTCGATCGAGCAGCGCCCCGACCTGCGTCCCGTCGCCGAAGGCGATGGCGGCCGGGCCGTCCCACGGTTCCATGAGGCAGGCATGATAGCGGTAGAACGCGCGCTGCGAGCGCGGCAGCGAATCGTCGTGCTCCCAGGCCTGGGGGACGAGCATCGCCAGGGCGTGGTCGAGGGAGCGTCCGCCGTGCACGAGCAGTTCCACGGCGCTGTCCACGGCGCGCGAGTCGCTGCCCTGGGTGTCAACGACGGGGCGCAGCCGGTCGAGGTCGTCCTGAAAGACGCCGTCGCCCAGCAGCGACTCCCGTGCGCGCATCCGGTTGACGTTGCCGCGCAGGGTGTTGATTTCGCCGTTGTGGCAGATGCGACGGAAGGGCTGCGCCAACTCCCACCGGGGCAGCGTGTTGGTGCTGAACCGGGCGTGGGCGAGGGCGTAGCGGCTGCAGAAGTCGCGCGCAGACAGGTCCGGGTAGTACGACCGCAGCTGGCCGGCCGTGAGCATCCCTTTGTAGACGATCGTCTGGGCGGAGAAGCTGGCGACGTGGACCTCCGCGTCGGGAAGGCGGGCGGCGATGCGCTGCTCGATCCCGCGCCGTGCAAGATACAGAGCTCGGTCCAGGGCGGCGGTCGACGCGCCGGCCAGCCGGCGGGGGCGGCGAACCAGACATTGCCAGACGGCCGGCTCCGTTTCAGCGGCGGAGGTTCCGAGGGCGTGTGCGCGCGTCGGCACCTGCCGCCAGCCGAGAACCGGCAGCCCGTCGGAGCAGAGCACGGCCTCGATTTCTTCTATGCAGGCGGATCGGCGCGCCTCGTCCGCCGGCAGAAAGAGCATCGCAACCCCGTAGTCGCCGCGCGCCGGAAGGTCGATGCCGCGGCGCTGCATTCGGGCGCGAAGGAAGGCATCCGGGAGCGGGAGCAGGAGGCCGGCTCCGTCGCCGGTTTCCCCGTCGCACCCGCAGGCCCCGCGGTGCTCGAGGTTTTCGAGGAGATGAAGACCGTGATCGACAATGTCGTGGGAAGGCCCGGCGCTGCGGTGAGCGACAAATCCGATACCACAGGCGTCGCGCTCATCGAACGGTGCGTTCAGCGGTGAGGTCATAAGAGGGACGGACGCCGCGCGAGATGACGATACGTGTACGAAGAACCGACCCGGGGGAGGAGGCAGGGGCCTGCCAGCGCAAGCCGCCGGGTTAGTCGCAGGGGACGCACGCCTACGACGCTTCTCACCGAAAGTTTATACAGAAATTGCTCTCTCTTCGACTGGTAGCGCTTCCATTTCGGTCAGCGCTGCCTGCTCGTGCAACACATCATGATTATTACATTTACCCATCCGGTAGCGGCGAGCGGCCTGAATCAGAGCGGGGTCGAGGCAGCCGAGCCGACGGTCACCCGGCCTCGTCGGCAGCGTAGGTGAGCCACGTGCTCAGGGCTTCGTCTTCATCGAGGACGGCGTCGGGCACCCGGAAGTACGACGCCTGAGCAATGCCGCCGCTGGAACTGTAGGGCGTGGCGCCTTGGGCCTCAAAGGCGTCGCGATGGGCCTCGCCGGCGCGCAGGTAGACGTCCTCGCCGTCCAGCAAACCGAACTGTTCGTCGTTCGCGTACAGACCGATGGTCCCGAGCATCATCCGGGCCTCAACGTCGGGCAGAAACCGGGCGATCCGGTCGACGAGGGCGCGCTGTGATTCGGACAGGGTCGACATGGTGGGGGAAGAATAGAACGGGGAAGGAATGACCGGGGAAAGCAGCCGGACCCACGAGAGCATCGCCAGCCGGCCGGACTCTCCGGACAAAGCTCTTCATGCACATTCTAGTTTCGGGGAGTCCATCGGCCGTACCATCAAGAAGCGCACCAGTACCGAAGAAGCGCTTCTTCTCGACGATCATGATCGTCGATTTCTGGGCGATGGTGTTCAACCCGTCGGCTGTGCACCGCCTCTATCCATGTGTGGATCGGCGCGTGTATTCCGGCGGGGTTCTTCGTGATGAGCGTCTCCGCCTACTCCGTCATCAAGAAGCGGCACTGCCGCCCGGAAGATGTTCGACGCCGGGCTCGTCGTGCCGCTCGTCGCCTCGCTGGCCGCGCCGATCTCCGGCCACCGTCAGGCGCACGAGGTCTCGGAGCAGCAGCCTGCCAAGCTCGCTGCCTTTGAAGGCCAGTACGAAGCCGGTTCCGGTGACCTCTACCTGTTCGGCATCCCGAACGACGAGACCGAATCCGTCGACGACAGCCTCTCGGTTCCTGGCGGTCTGAGCTTCTTGCTGTATGGAGACTTCAGCAAGCCGGTCACCGGACTCGACCCGTTCGAGGAGAAGAACCAGCCGCCCGTTCAGATCCCGTTTCAGGCGTACCCTCTGATGGTGTCGGGGTCTTCTTTATCGGGATCACCGTGCTGGCCGCCGTTCTGCGCTGGCGAGGGATCCTGTTCAAGCAGACGTGGCCGATGTGGATCTTCGTCTTTGCCGTCGTCGGCCCCTACATCGCCAACCAGGCCGGCTGGGTGGCCGTCGAGCGTCGATCCGGCCTACAGCGTCGACATGTCCAACGCCGCCTCCTCGCCCCGTCCCATCATCGATTCCGCAGCCCCCCGCCGAGGAACGGCCCGCCCGTGACCAGAGGCAGGACGACCAAGACCGAACGCCACCTCCTCGTTTCCTCGCCTCCCCGTCTCCCCGTTCCCCCACCTCCCCGACTCGCCAGCCCCGATCACTTTTTTCATCCACGATTCGGCGGATGCCGGGCGAGAAATGGGGGGGTCGACGGGCAGGGCGTGATCTTTTCGACGGGCCGCGCATTTTGTACTTCTATGCTACTCACTCTTTGAGAACGCTGCCCCGCCCCACGCCTGATGGAAACGACGCTGGAAGAGACCACCCCGGTCGAGTACGAACTGCGGATCCATGCCACCGCAGAGGATATCGAACCGGAGCTAAAAAAGGCTCTGAAAGAGCAGAGCAAGAACATGGACGTGCAGGGCTTCCGCAAGGGCAAGGTCCCGCTCGGCCTCGTCAAGAAGATGCACGGCGAGGCGATCGGCTACAAGGTGGCCGAAGAGTACGTCCAGGACATCTTCGATTCGGAGATCGAAGAGCGGGGCATCGAGCCGCTGGGGCGCCCGACGCTGACGGAGCTCGACTACGAAATGGACGGCGACCTGACCGCCGCGATTCGCTTCGGCGTGCGCCCCGAGATTGACCTGGCCGACTTCTCGGAGGCGAGCGTTCCGCGACTCGTCCACGAGGTCGGCGACGAAGACGTCGAGGACGAGGTCGAACAGCTGCGCACCCGCGAGGCCGACCTAATCCCGGTTGAGGACGAAGCGGCCGGCGACACCGACTACGTCAACATCGACCTGCAGCGCATCGATCCGCAGACGGACACGCCGATTATCGGCGACAAAGACGAAGACCTGACGTTCTTCCTCGACGACGATCGGTTGAAGGAAGAGCTCCGCGAGGCCATCGTCGGCCAGGAGCCGGGTACGACCTTTCGCGTCTGGTTGCCGCAGGATCCGTCGCCGCAGCAGGGCGAGGCGTCGGGCGATTCGGAGGACCGTCTCTACGAGGTGACGCTCAACGACGTGAAGCGGCGGGATCTGCCGCCGGTCGACAGCGAGTTCGTCCGCCGCGTTACGGAAGGAGACTTCGACGACCCGGAGGCCTTCCGTCAGGAAATTCGCGATCGGCTGGAGGAGGCGTGGTCGGAGCGCTCGCGCGAGATGGTGCAGGCAGAAATCGTCGATACGGTTCTGGACCTTCACACCGTTCCCGTTCCGAAGTCGATCATCGAGATGAACCTCGACCAGTTCGTCCAGCAGGTCGAGCAGCAAAACGACGGCGACCTGCCGGACGACTTCGACGAGGAGGCCTTCCGCCAGCGCAACCGCGGCGATGCGGAGAAGCAGGGCCGCTGGATGCTCATCCGCGACGAAATCATCGAACAGTACGACCTGGAGGCGTCCGACGAGGACGTGCAGGCCTTCTTCGCCGAGCAGGCGGAGGGCGACGACCAGGTGAGCACCGAGCAGATCGAGCAGTTCTACCGGCAGATGCCGCAGATGATGGAGCAGGTGAAGCAGAAGGTCCTCAGCGACAAGGTGTACGACCTGCTGCTCGACGAGATGGAGGTGGAAGAGAAGAGCCGCGAGGAGTTCGAAGAAGAAATGCAGCAGCGCCAGCAGACCCGTCAGGCGGTTGCCGGCGGACAGCCTCCCGTTGCCGGAGGGCCGGCGGCCGGCGGCCACCCTCACTGACGGTGCCCGGAGCATGGGCCCGTGCCGTCAGCGGCGCGTCGTCGGGCGCCTCCGGCTCCAGCCGGCCCGCCCGCGCGACGTGCGGATCCTGAGGATCGTGAAAGGTTCTCTCCCGGGCCCTCCGGCAGAGGAACCCATTCCGACCCCTTAGGTTGGCTCCATCACGGGCCGTGTATTCGGATGCCGCACTGTCTCCGCGTCTTCCGCGAGCTGTCGCTGGAAGCACGCGCAGGAATGGCCTGCCGCCCCTCTTTCTTCCCGTACTGTAGGCGTGCGGAGACGGTGCGCCCCACGAGTTGAAGTCATCTAACGACCCAGAGAGCCCGTCATGGCCTCCACCGAAGACTTTATTCAGTTCAGCAGAAGTCTCACCTCGCTGCCGCGCGACATCTACCAGGGCGGCATGGGCGACCAGCCCATGTCCGGCCTCGTGCCGATGGTCGTCGAGCAGACCACCCGGGGCGAGCGCGCGTACGACATCTTCAGCCGCCTGCTGAAGGAGCGCATCGTCTTTATCGGAACGCCGATCAACGACCAGATCGCGAACCTGACGGTCGCGCAGCTCCTCTACCTTGAAAGCGAGGACTCGCAGCGCGACATCAACCTCTACATCAATTCGCCGGGCGGCGTCATCTACAGCGGCCTGGGCGTGTACGACACGATCCAGTACGTCGACGCGCCGGTGGCGACGATCTGCGTCGGTCTCGCCGCTTCGATGGGCTCGGTGCTGCTGGCCGCCGGAGAGGACGGCCGCCGCGCTGCGCTTCCGAACTCGCGCATCATGATCCACCAGCCCCTCGGCGGCGCGGAGGGACAGGCCTCGGACATTGAGATCCAGGCCAAGGAAATCATGTGGCTGAAGCAGCGCCTCTACGAGATCCTGGCCATGCACACCGGCAAGGACATCGACCAGATCGAGGACGACGCCGACCGAAACTACTGGATGAGCGCGCAGGAGGCCTCCGACTACGGCCTCGTCGACAACGTGCTCAATCCGAAGAACCTCGAAGGCCTGAAGGGCATCCGTGGAAACGGCGCGCCCGACCTCGGCGACGATGATGACGACGAGTAGCGGCTGCCCCCTTTCGCGCACGCAAACGCTCCGCGGAGACAAGCGTCCCGCACAGACAGCCCGGTGCAAATAGCCCGGTGCAGACAAACCGGTGTAGACAAACCGGTGTAGACGTAGAAAAGCGGCGGCTTCGGGTAACTCCGAGGCCGCCGCTTTCTGTACGTCTGACCGCTGGATGGTCGAACCGGGCGTGTCTTTACCGTTGGATCTGCAATCTTCGATCCGAGGGACCCGTTTCCCGTCTCTCGACCGGCCCTCACCCAACAAACGCCGCAAACCAAACGCTGAACGAGACTGCCTCCCAGAAACCACAACAAAAAAAGGGGCACTGGCCTGGGGGGAGGGAGGAGGAAGGCCAGCGCCCCGAGGGGGCTCGGTGGCACACCGTGTCTCGGTGCGCCGATGGTACCGCGTACGGGATTCGAACCCGTGTTACCGGCGTGAGAGGCCGGCGTCCTAGACCCCTAGACGAACGCGGCAGATGGGATTGTCTACCAAAGCATCACGTAATAACTCTCTTCTCCGTCGAGGTTTCCCGTTCATCGAAATTACACCCCGCGGGTCGGCTCGGGGCGCGGCCGCCCCGCTGCCCCCAGGCGGTGGTCTTCCCGCACGCCTCTCCTAGAAACACCTCCCAACCAGTGGCGTGCACCTTGTGTCTTCATCGCAGGGGTGTGGCCGTCCGTTGTCTCGTGCCGTCTCCATCCTCGTCTTCTTGCCCTGCGGACCGCGCCGCCTGCCCGTTGCTCGTTCGCGATCTCTCTTCAACATGACCCGGTACATGCGTTCTTCTTCGGCTCGTTCTCTTTCGTTCGCCCTTCTCTCCACGCTGGTCTTTGCCGGTCTCCTGGCGTGGTCCGGCTGCAGCCAGGGCCAGTCCAACAACGGCACCTCCAGCTCCGACGGTCCACCGTACCAGGTGGGCGATGCCCTCTCGGACTCGACCATCGCGCTCGTGATTGAGTCGGACTACGGCGTCGACACCGTGCAGGTGCGGTCCTTCGAGCAGCAGCTCAATTACATGCGTCAGCAGACGCCGCCGAGCCAGCGCTCGAGCCAGCAGACGCAGGACATGCACGAACAGGTGGTGCGGCGCTTCGTCGGCCGGCACGTGCTGGAGGGGAAGGCACGGTCCGCGGACATCACGGTCGATTCGAGCCAGATCCAGGCGCAGTTTGCCCAGATCCGGAGTCGCTACCAGGACTCAACGCAGTTCCGGGAGGAGCTCGCCAAGAACAACGTAACAGTCGACTCCCTTCGGCAGCTCATCGCTTCCCGCCTGCGCCAGCAGCAGTTGCAGCAGCAGATGGCCAACACGGCCGAAAGCCCGAGCGCCTCGGAAATCGAAGACTACGCCTACGAGAACCGGAGCATCAGCGCCCAGCATATTCTTCTGCGTCTGGGCGACGACGCACCGGAAGCTGCGGCCGACTCCGTCCGGCAGGTCGCCCAGGTCCTCGTCGACAGTGCGGAAGCGGGGGACGTCCCGTTTTCCGAGCTTGCGCGCCGGCACAGCGAGGGCCCGACGGCTTCGGAAGGCGGCAGCCTGGGGTCGTTCACGCGCGATCGAATGGTGGAGCCGTTCGCAGAGGCAGCGTACTCCTTGTCCGACTCGGGCGACGTGTACCCCGAGCCGGTCCGCACCGAGTACGGCTTTCACGTGATTCGTCTGACCGACTCCGGGACCGCCATGGACACGTCGCGGGCCCGGCAGCAGATGATGCAGGAACGCAAGCAGGAGGCCTTTGACGCGGAGCTGGAGACGCTCATGGAGGAAGCTACCGTCCGCGCCAATCCGAGCCTCGTGAGCGCCGGTCTCTACGACGAGAGCGGCCGCAATGGCGCGGGCTGACCTCTCACCGCAGAACGTACGACGCACAGCAACGGGCGCCTCGCCGGACTTCGGCCGGGGCGCCTGTTGCTTTGGGGTAATGGGGTACTGGGTATGGGGTACTGGGTATGGGGTACTGGGTATGGGGTACTGGGTATGGGGGGCTCTTGATGGGCGGCTGCGGACGAACCGGTCGCGGGGGTCGAGACCGGCGGGTGGGCAGCGGTATCAGGGGGCGAGGCGTTCGAGCGTCCACCCTCCGTCGTCGCGCTCGTCGTCCCGGCGATAGCGGAGCCGGTCGTGCAGGCGGTTCGGACGTCCCTGCCAGAACTCGATCCTCCGGGGGCGGACGACGTAGCCACCCCAGTGCTGAGGTCGGGGGATTTCTTCGCCGTCGTCGTAGGTCTCCCGCAGTTCGTCGAGGTTGTCCTCGAGCACCGTGCGGTCGTCGATGACGTGACTCTGCGGAGACGCCCACGCGCCGAGTTGGCTTCCGCGAGGGCGGCTGTGGAAGTAGTCGGTCGATTCCTCCGACGGCAGGCGCTCCGCCGTGCCTTCGATGCGGACGGACCGCTCCAGCGGTTCCCACCAGAAGACAAGCGCAGCCTGAGGGTTCTGGGCCAGCTCCGATCCCTTCTGGCTGTCGTAATTCGTGTAGAAGACGAATCCCCGCTCGTCGAGGCCCTTCAGAAGGACGACTCGGGCCGAGGGCTGTCCGTCTGCGCCGGCCGTGGCCAGCGTCATGGCATTGGGCTCCTCGACCTCCGCCTCCAGGGCCTGATCAAACCACCGGCGAAACTGCTCGATTGGGTCTTCGGCCGCCGTGTCGGCCGAAAGTTCGTGCTTGGTGTACTCCTGCCTGAGATCGGCAATGTCCGACATACGCGACGACGGGGTTGATTGCGGAGAGGACGGGTCGGTGTAGGAGGATCGCTACGCCGCGTGCAACCGGCTCGTTTCTTCGCCGGGCAGACTGTTTCGGTCCCTTCACGCCGCTCCGGGTCGGCCCGAACGAACGCGTGCCAGCCGTGCACCGCATGGGCGTCAGCGCCAGATCTCCATGCGCAGCCCGCGGGCGTTCGTCGGCACCTGCGCGTCGGTGCGCGCCGGCGGAAGCCGCTCGGCCTCTCCCGCCGCGATTCGCCGGGCCGTCCAGCAAACGGCATGAGCATCCAGGACATCGTCACGCGTAGCCGAAGCCGCCAAAGCCGCTCGGCCTGGCGCCGCCTCTTCGGCTTCCGGAAAGCCCTCGGCCGCCAACAGGCCGGCGCGTCGCGTCAAGCCGGCATCGGTATGTTTGCTCTCGGCCAGAGACGCGCCGCCGTTCATGGCTGCGAACGCGACTTCGGGGTGGACCTCTCGCACCCACGACTGCCGCTCGGGCGTCATCGTCTCGGCCACGGCGCGCAGTTTCGCGAAGAGGTGAAAGGTCTGGATCGAGAGGCCCGGGGCATTCGGGCCGCTGTCCCGGTTCAAGCGCTGGGCTTCCTCGTAGGTGTCGGCAGCGAGGGCCGGGTAGGCGGGCGGCGAGAAGACGCTGCTGCTGCGCGGATGGCCGAGCAGGCGCCGCGCCTCCCGATCGCACGTGCGCCCTCCAGGCTCCGCCCGGTCCGGCAGACCGATGACAACGTCGATGCCGATGACGACCGGTCTTTCCGGCAGGTCAAACAGCGCCTGCACATCCGCGACCGTCCGCACCCGGACGGCCCCGCTCTCCCCATTCTGCAACACGACCACCCAGCCGTCTCGAAACCCGTCGGCACCGGCAACCCAGGAGGCGTTGGTCATTGGTATTCGGTATTGGGTACTCGGTATTGGGTACTCGGTATTGGGTACTCGGTATTGGGTACTGGGACTGGAGGATTCGCTGCAGAGAGCCGTCGCCTCGGTCCCCCACGACTCACAACTCACGATTCACGACGTACGCTTCACAACTCACAATCCTCCATCCTCCATCGTCCATCCCCCTCAGCGGCCGCAAGGGGGAGGCCGGCCCTTGTCCCCGCATCTCAACTTTCGAGTTTTTATAATGTTACTATAGAAACGCTTCCGCCCTGACCCTCGCTGTATCCGGACCCATCCACCGTTCGACCATGAAGCTTCCCTTCTTCCTGGCCAGCCGCTTTGTTGCCGGCGAAGACCTCTCTGCAACGCTCCCCGTCGTTCGCGACCTCAACGAGAACGGCCTACACGTTGCGCTCGACGTTCTGGGCGAGCACGTGCACGACCGGGACGTAGCCGCGTCGGCCCGCGACACGTACATCGACCTCGTCCACACCCTTGCGCGTTCTTCTCCGGACGGCCGCCGCAACCGCATCTCGATCAAGCTGTCGATGATGGGCCAGCTGATCGACGAGGACTTCTGTCTCCGCAACCTGCGGATGCTGCTCGACGAGGCCGAGGACCAGGACGTCTTCGTCCGTCTCGACATGGAGGGCAGCGACCTGACGCAGTCGACCCTCGACCTGTTCGAGGCTGTGTATCCAGACTACCCGAACCACGTCGGGCCGGTCCTGCAGGCCATGCTGAAGCGAACGGAGGGAGACGTCGATCGGATGTGCGAGCTCGGCGCCAGCGTGCGCCTCTGCAAGGGGGCCTACGCGGAAGCGGAAGCGATCGCCTACCAGAACATGGACGTCATCCGGGCTCGGTTCACCGACTACATGGAGCGGCTGCTCGACCACACAACCTATTCCGGGATCGCCACGCACGACGACCAGCTCATCGACGCGACGAAGCGCTACGCGCAAAACAACGACGTGTCTCCGGCCGACTTCGAGTTTCAGATGCTGTACGGCCTGCGGCCGGAAACGCAACAGGACATGGCTGAAGCCGGCTACAACATGCTCGTGTACGTGCCGTACGGGACGGAATGGTTTCCCTACTTCTCACGGCGCCTGCGCGAGAAGAAAGAGAACGTCCTCTTCGTGCTCAAGAACGTCCTGCTGAAGTCGTAGGCCGGGAGCGGGGCGCAAGGAGGCGGCTACCGCACCCGGATGCGTTCGCCCGGTCGGAGATCGCCGGAGGTCAGATCGTTCAGATCTTTGATGCGCTGCACCGAGGCGCGGTGATCGCGGGCAATGTTCCAGAGCGTGTCGCCGGCTTCCACCGTGTAGTACAGGACGGATGCATCGCGGGAGGTATCGGACTCGACGGGGCCAGCGCGCGCGTTCGAGGTCGTCGCCGCTTCAGTCGGATCGTTCCCCTGCACCGTAACCTCGTTGGTGAGGCTGTCGATTCCTCGGACGGATCGGGCGATGCGAGCGGCCTGCCGCCGCTGTTCAAGCGTCGCCACGTTGCCGCGGAGGCGAACGCGCCCCCCCACAGCCTGCGGGTCGAAATCAAAGACCCGAAGGGCTCGCCGGTCGACGAGGGCGCGGCGGATGCGCGTTTCCAGAGCCGCATCGGCCAGGCGCTCGGAGACAGACCGGGGCCGGGTGTCGACCGGAGGCGCCTGCGTCGAAGCATCCGGTGGCGAAGCAGGGGATGACGAGGCAGAGGCAGCGGGCCTGCCGGACCGGTCGAGAGCCGACCGGGAGCCGGCTGATGCCTCCGACGGGGTCGGGCGAGAGGACCCGGGCGTACACCCGAGACCTCCCCCGACCAGCGTCATCCATCCAGCCAGGACGAGGACGATGCCGTGCGCCCATCGCAGCATGCTGCGGGAAGAAGTGGCACCGGAAGGAGTCGTCGCGGGGCACCGATGGGGCATGAGGCACTTACGAGCGGGCGGCAGCGGCTTCAACGGGATCGTCGTGGGTTGAGGTCTTCGGGCGAGCGGGCTCCGGAGACACCCGTCCGTTTTCCTGCAGCCAGCGCTCGGCGTCGATCGCGGCCATGCACCCGGTACCCGCCGCCGTGACGGCCTGGCGGTACTCGTCGTCCTGCGCATCGCCCGAGGCAAAGACGCCGGGAACGTTCGTATAGGTCGAGTCCGGCTTCGTCAGGATGTAGCCGCTGTCGTCCATATCCAGCCAGCCCTCGAACGGCTCCGTGTTCGGCGTGTGGCCGATGGCGAGGAAGAGGCCGCTCACGTCGTCCATGATGCGGGTTTCGCCGGTCTCGTTGTTGATCACCTCCAGCCCCGTCACGGCGTCTTCTCCGAGCACGTCGATGACCTCCGTGTTCCAGACGAACTCGATCTTGTCGTTCTGAAAGGCCCGCTCCTGCATGATCTTCGACGCCCGCAGTTCGTCGCGGCGGTGCAGCACGTAGACCTTGTCGGCGAACTTCGTCAGGAAGGTAGACTCTTCCATGGCGCTGTCGCCTCCCCCCACGACGGCCACGGTTTCGCCCCGGTAGAAGGCGCCGTCGCACGTGGCGCAGGCCGTGACGCCCTTTCCGATGAGGCGCTGCTCGTTGTCGAGCCCCAGGTACCGGGCCGAAGCACCGGTGGAGACGATGACCGTCTGGGCGTAGACCGGCGTCTCTTCGTCGATTAGAAGCCGATGCGGGCGCTCGCGGAAGTCGACGTGCGTGACGGTGCCGTAGCGGGCATCGGCTCCAAACCGTTCGGCCTGCTCGTGAAACCGATCCATCATCTCCGGACCGAGGATGCCGTCCGGAAAGCCCGGGTAGTTTTCAACGTCGGTCGTCGTGGTGAGCTGGCCGCCGGGCTCCGGCCCCATGTAAACAACCGGTTCCAGGTCGGCACGGGCGGTGTAGAGCGCAGCCGTCCACCCCGCCGGGCCGGTGCCCACGATCACCACGTCGTGCAGGTCAGCGTTTGAAAAGTCGACGCCGTCGAACGCCGACAGGTCGGGGAGGATGTCGGTCTGCGTTCCGTTGACCGACCCATTTTCGGGGGTTCCGTTCTCCATGTCTGTGCGTCAGGTCCAGATTGATTGCGGAAGAGGACGAGGGGGCGACGAACGCACCGCCCGGGACCGGTCAGGCCGGCGGGGCGGGCGTCGCGCCATTGAAAGAACCGGAAGGTCCTATGCAGGCTGTCCGGTCAGCGCACTCAGCTTCTTGGACAGCTGACCCTTGCCGACCGCGCCGATGAGTTGCTCCTTCACTTCGCCGTCGTGAAAGAAGAGAAGCGTCGGGATGGAGCGAACGCCGTATTCCTGGGCGGTCTGCGGGTTGTTGTCGACGTCCACCTTGCCCACCTTCGCACGACCCTCAAACTCGTCGGCCAGGTCGCTCACAATCGGGGCGATCTGCCGGCACGGCCCGCACCACGTCGCCCAGAAGTCCACCAGCACCGGCACATCGGACTCCAGAACTTCTTCCTGAAAGTTGTCGTCGGTCAGCGTAACTACGTTCTCGTTATCAGCCATGTTTACATTGTGTTGGTGAGAGAAAGGCAAGCATCCGACAGGTTGCCGGATAAAAGCGTACCGCCCGATTGACGGCACGGTT
The DNA here is from genome assembly GCA_937127285.1 of uncultured Bacteroidota bacterium. Classification (GTDB taxonomy): domain Bacteria; phylum Bacteroidota; class Rhodothermia; order Rhodothermales; family Salinibacteraceae; genus CAKZLV01. The sequence goes on along the minus strand of CAKZLV010000040.1, from coordinate 3,331 downwards.
TCTTACTTCATCGCATCCTTTCGATGAAGCAAGGCGTATGCCAACGCCGCCAGTCCGGGGCCGCCGCGCTGCAGGCCGCCGCAGGCCGACGTCGCGTCAGTCACGGGTGTCATCCTGTCGGTCCGTCCGCCGGTTCTTCTGCCGTCATCGCCGTCGCAACGGCCTCTCGGTAGGGAGTCTGGATGGCCTCCCGGTCCAGGTCGATCACGGTGTCGTCGCCGACGCGAATGCGCAGTCCACCGGAGGTGACGGTGCCGATGCGATGCGCGGCCGCGTCATCGGGCACGAGGGCGTGGACGCGATCGGCGTCGCCGGGACGCACCGAGACGAGGATGCGCGATTGGGCTTCCCCGAAGAGCACGCCGTCGAGGCGGTGATCGTCCGCGCCCGGAAGATCGATGTCCGCCCCGAGGCCATCGGCGTGAATGACGGACTCGGCGAGGGTTACCGCCAGTCCGCCGTCCGACACGTCGTGGGCGTGCTGCACCCGGCCGTCGCCGATGAGTGCCCGTGCGGCGTTCTGCACGGCGACCTCTTCATCGAGATCGAGATGCGGCGCGTCTCCCGTGGTACGGTTGTGGACGGTCGCCAGGTACTCGGTTCCGTCGATCTCGCTCCGGTGCATCCAGGTCGAGGGCGTGATCAGAAACAGAACGTCGCCTTCGTTCTGCAGGGCGGCCGTTACGGAGGCGCGCACGTCGTCGACGATTCCAAGCATACCGACCGTCGGGGTCGGAAAGACGGCTCCCTCCGGATGCTCGTTGTAGAAGGACACGTTTCCGCCGGTCACGGGCGTGTCGAGAGCCCGGCAGGCATCGCCCATTCCCTGAATCGCCTGGCTGAAGGTCCAGTAGACGTCCGGTTTGTAGGGATTGCCGAAGTTCAGGCAGTTCGTAATGGCCACCGGCCGCCCGCCGGCACAGACGACGTTCCGCGCCGCCTCGGCCACCGCGATCTGAGCGCCACGCCGTGGGTGCAGGTACACATAGCGGCCGTTACAGTCGGTTTTGACGGCCAGTCCCTTCTCCGTGTCCTTCACGCGGACGACGGCGGCGTCGCTCGGGCCGGGGCCGACGACCGTGTTCGTCCGCACCATCGTGTCGTACTGTTCGTAGACCCACTGCTTCGAGGCAATGTTCGGAGCGGCGAGAAGGTTGAGGAGGGCGTCGGCGGCCGTCTCGGGGGGGACGTCGTCAATGTCGGCCGCATCGAACGACCGGGTGTCCTCCAGATAGGCCGGGCGCTCCGTTTCCCGCTCGTAGACGGGCGCGCCCTCCCCGGCGGCGAGGTGCGAGGGGTCGAGGTCGGCCACAACCTCGCCGTGCCAGAAGCAGCGAACGCGATGCTCGTCGGTAACCTCGCCGATCTTCTGGGCTTCGAGGTCCCACTTGCCGTAGATCTCCTGGAGCTCGTCCTCGCGTCCTTTCTTACAGACGATGAGCATACGCTCCTGGCTTTCGGAAAGCATGATTTCGTACGGCGTCATGCCGCTCTCGCGGGCCGGTACGCGGTCGAGGTGCAGGTCCATGCCCGTCCCCGACGACGCCGTCATCTCGAACGAGGAACTCGTAATGCCCGCTGCTCCCATGTCCTGGATGCCGGCGACGACACCGGCCTTGAGGGCCTCGAGGCTGGCCTCGAGAAGAAGCTTCTCCTGAAACGGATCGCCGACCTGGACGCTCGGGCGGTCTTCTTCGCTGTCTTCGGAGATTTCTTCGGAGGCGAACGTGGCGCCGTGGATCCCGTCGCGACCGGTGGCGGAGCCGACGATGTAGACGGGACAGCCCGGCTCATCGGCCGCAGCGCTGGCGATGCCGTCTTTCTCTACCACCCCGACGCTCATCGCGTTGACGAGCGGATTGCCTTCGTAGGCGTCGTCGAAGTAGACCTCGCCGGCGACGGTGGGCACGCCGAACGAATTTCCGTAGTCGCCGATGCCGCGCACCACGCCGTCGAAGAGATAGCGAACGCGCGGCCGCTCCAGCGACCCGAACCGCAGGGAGTTCAGCGCACAGATCGGCCGGGCCCCCATGGTGAAGATGTCGCGGTGGATGCCCCCGACCCCGGTAGCGGCGCCCTCGTAGGGTTCGACCGCCGAGGGATGGTTGTGGGACTCGATCTTAAACGCCACGCCGAGGCCGTCCCCGATGTCGACGAGGCCGGCGTTTTCTTCTCCGACCTCGACGAGAAGCTGATCGCCTTCCTGCGGCAGGGTCTTCAGCAGGGGGAGCGAGTTTTTGTAGGAACAGTGCTCGCTCCACATCACCGAGTAGATGCCAAGCTCCACAAACGTGGGCGTCCGGTCGAGGCGATCGACGATCCAGTCGTATTCCTCATCGGTAAGGCCGTGGTCGCGGGCCAGCTCGCGAGTAACCTCGGGCGGTGAGAGGGCGGCATCAGACATCAAGGACGGAGGGGGTGCGTGAGGAGGAGGGATGGGGATGCGCAAGGTACGATATGCCGGGGCGCATTTCTGGATCCCCGCCTTTCGACGGCCGGTGGATTCGTGCAGGCCCGGCGCCGGACGAGCCGCCCTCGGCCCATCCCGCACCCGTGCGGGAAGTCAACGAGCGGGAGACGATGACAAACGAGGAGGCGATGATGACGAATGGGGCAGAGCAGAAAACAGGAGAAGGCAGAGAACGGGAGAGAGCAGAAAGGGTCGGGGGCAGAAAGAGAGGAAGTGGAAAGAGCCGAAGGGCCAAACAAAAAAGCCCCATCACCCGAAGGGGCGATGGGGCTTTGAAGGAAACCTGGCGACGACCTACTCTACCGACGAAAGGTCAGTACCATCGGCGCTGCGAAGCTTAACTTCTCTGTTCGGGATGGGGAGAGGTGTTTCCTTCGCGCTGTAGTCACCAGGAACTCGGTGCTGGCGCTCTGGCCAGCGAATGTCTGACATGATGGGTGTAGAGCCGTCCGCTGCGAATGTGAGAGTGCAACGGTGCCATCGCTAGGAATGGCATCTGCAAAATAGAGGTGTTAAGCCTGATGGGTAATTAGTACAGCTCGGCTCAACATGTTGCCATGCTTACACCTACTGCCTATCTACGTTCTCATCTCGAACGACCCATAAGGGAGACCTAATCTAGAGGGGGGCTTGATGCTTAGATGCTTTCAGCGCTTATCCCTGCCGGACATAGCTACCCAGCAATACACCGGGCGGCATAACTGGCGCACTAGCGGTCCGTCCACTTCGGTCCTCTCGTACTAGAAGCAGCTCCTCTCAAGTCTCCAACGCCCTCAGTAGATAGGGACCGAACTGTCTCACGACGTTCTGAACCCAGCTCGCGTGCCGCTTTAATGGGCGAACAGCCCAACCCTTGGGACC
>CAKZLV010000039.1 GCA_937127285.1 uncultured Bacteroidota bacterium | reverse complement strand
GCCTGCAGTCGCGGCAGGAGGACACCTACGCCCACAAGCTGCTGGCGGCCCTGCGCAACCAGTTCGGTGGGCATGCGGTGAAGGAAAGCGCAACGGACGCCGCGCAAGAATAACGGGAGCCGCACAATCTCGCCCCCCCGCCGGCCGTTCCTTCTCTCCCCGGTTGCAGATCGCAGCGACCGGCGCGGCCGATCTGCTTCGGCCGACGGAGGGACGGCCGACGGATGCCCGGACACGGGGCGGGGCGGAGCGCGGGGACGGTCTTCTGCCGTGCGGTCCGTCCTCCCTGCTCCGCGTTCAACCTCTTCGCACCGGGGTGCCCGTCCCCAATCGCTCTTCTGCGCTCTTCCTGAACGGGGCTCTCCGCCCTTCCGTCCGACGCCCTTTCGCCTCTGCACACCGCTCTCCCATGCCTTCCATCTCCCCGCACCTTTTCGTCGTATTCGGCGCCACCGGCGACCTAACCCGGCGCAAGCTCATTCCAGCGCTGTATCACCTGATGAAAAGTCGGGAGAGTGCCGACAACTGTTTCGTGCTGGGAACGGCCCGCAGCGACTGGTCGGACGACACCTTCCGCGAGGTCGCCCGCCGGGCGCTGCGCGACGCCGGCCACCCCACCGATGAAGTCGATGCCTGGTGCGCACAGCGCCTCTTCTACCAGTGCCTCGGCGACTCCGGTACGGACATCGGGGCGCTGCAGGACCGCATCCACCGCCTGGAGGCGGAGCACAGCCTGCCCGGCAACCGCGCCTTCTACCTCTCCCTTCCCCCCAGCGCCTACGCCCCGACCATCGAGCGCCTGGGCGACGCCGGCCTGAACCAGAGCGACGGCTGGACGCGGGTCGTGATCGAAAAGCCCTTCGGGTCGGACCTGGACTCCGCCCAGCGTCTCAACGATCGCATCCACCGGCATTTCGAGGAGGATCAGGTGTACCGCATCGACCACTACCTGGGCAAGGAGACGGTGCAAAACCTGCTCGTCTTTCGCTTCGGCAACGCCCTGTTCGAGTCCCTGTGGAATCGGGACCGGATTGAACGGGTGGAGATCACCGTGGCCGAAGACCTGGGCGTGGGCGGCCGGGCCGGGTACTACGACCAGTCCGGCCACCTTCGCGACATGGTCCAGAACCACATCACGCAGCTCTTGACCCTGGTCGCCATGGAGCCGCCGGCCGCCATGGAAGCCGACGCCATTCGGCAGGAAAAGGTGAAGGTTCTCAACGCCGTCGAACCGCTCGACATCGAGGAGGACGTGGTGCTCGGGCAGTACCGCGCCGGCCGGGTGGGAGAGACGGCCGTTCCCGGATACCGCGAGGAAGAAGACGTGCCGGACGACTCCACCACCGAAACGTTCGCCGCGCTGCGGTACCGCATTGCCAACTGGCGGTGGCAGGGCGTTCCCTTCTACGTTCGCACCGGCAAGCGGCTGCCGACGAAGCTGACGCAGATCGCCGTCCGGTTTCGGAGCGCGCCGGTTGCGCTCTTCCAGCCCGGGGGGCGGCCCTGCGTGCCCGGCAACGACGGATGCGAGGCCGAGCCGAACGAACTCCTCATCACGCTGCAGCCCAATGAAGGCTTCGATCTCCGATTCGAGGTCAAAGCCCCGGACAACGGGATGCAGAGCCGAGGGCCCACGGGCAACGAGAGAATGGAGCTCGCAACGCAGCAGCTCAGCTTTTCCTACGAAGATGCGTTCGGTCCCGTCCCCGACGCGTACGAAACCCTCCTCCGCGACATCGTCACCGGCGACCAGACGCTGTTCGTGCGGGCGGACGAGGTCGAAGGATCCTGGCAGTTGTATAACCCGCTCCTTCACACCGACGCGCTCCCCGTCCACCCGTACCGCGCCGGCACGTGGGGGCCGGACGCCGCCTCGCGCCTCCTCTCTACCTGGACCACCACGCCGCGTGAGGATCCGGCCGTCACCGCCGAACCGTCGTAACCGGACCCCGACGTGCGCGTCGGTACTCCTGGCTGGGACCCGGACCGGCCCCCGGTCGGGGAAGCCCGATCGAGGGGCTGGCGAACGGGCGGGCGCGGTGCCGGGCCGCACAGCACGAACCCGTTGCGCATCTCGCGTCCATTCGTTTCCTTTGCGCATGCGGATCGTGTCATACAGACCGTGTTGTACAGACCGTGTTGTACGGACCGTGTCCCACAGCAACCAGATCTCGTCCCCGGCGCTCAGCCCCTCCTTCAGCCGGATGTCTCTTCCGGTACCCTGAGGGCTTCCCTCGGCTGTCGTCGGCCTGCCTCTCACTCATTGCCTGCGGCATGGGCGCCCCCTCCACCGCCCTCTCCGCGAGCGTTCTCCTCCGGAGGCCCGTGTCCGTGTCGCGTCCTGAACCTTCGCCCCCATGACTTCCCCTCCTGAGTCGCCCCGTGAGTCGCCCCGGAATTCCGTTCACGTTTTCCCCGATATCGAGGCCCTCAGCCGGGCCGCGGCGCAGCACATCGTATCGCACATGGACCGCGTCCTCTCCGAAGCGGACCGCTACACGCTTGCGCTCGCCGGTGGAAGCACGCCGCGCCGCCTGTACGAACTCCTGACGGGGGTGTACAGCGGCGACCTCCCCTGGAAACAGGTACACGTCTTCTGGGGTGACGAGCGGTTCGTCCCGCACGACGACCCCAACAGCAACGTCCGCCTCGCCCGAGAGACGCTCCTCGATCACGTCGACATTCCGGAGGGCAATGTGCATCCGATCCCGACGGAGACGGAGCCGACGGCCGAGGCAGCCGCCCGCGCCTACGCCGCCACGCTGCAACGCGCCTTCGACTCCCCCGCGAGCACGTTCGACGCCGCGCTGCTGGGCGTCGGCAGCGACGGCCACACGGCCAGCCTTTTCCCGCCCCTCGATCGCACCGACGCACCCTCCGACCCGTCGGCACCCGAGGCCTGGGCGAAGGCGTCGCAGGCGCCTCCTGAGGCCTCGCCGCGAACGCGCGTCACATGCACGCTCCCCGTTCTCAACGGGGCCCGTCAGGCGCTCGTCCTAGCCTCCGGCAGCCGCAAGCAGGAGGCGCTGCACCGCGTGCTCGCGGACCCCGATCCGTCCCTCCCCGCCGCCCAGATCCAGCCCCGATCGCAGCTGTCCTGGTTCCTCGACGCCGCAGCACAGCCTCCAGGCCTCTCGGCGTCGTGACCCGGATGCTTCCGCCGGCCCTTTGCCCTCCGCCGGCCAGACGCCTGCGCTCCCTGCGGATGTGCCCCCTGCGGATGTGCCCCCTGCGGATGTGCCCCCTGCGGATGTGCCCCCTGCGGACGTGCCCCCTGCGGGCGTGCCCCTCGCCCGCACCGTGCCGCAGCGCTTGACCGCCATCTCCTCCGTTTCGATCTTGCGAGCAGTTCGCCCCCCGCAGGCAACCCGTCGCGTCCCTTTTTCCTCTCGAAGCCGACCGTCTTCCCATGAGTCAACCGTTCCGTGTAGGTATTCTGACCGGCGGGGGCGACTGCCCCGGGCTGAACGCCGTGATCCGCGCCGTTACCAAAAGCCTCATCCTCCTGAACAACGCCGAGGTCTACGGCTTTCGCGACGGCTTTCAGGGCCTCATCGAGCAGGACGGAGAGCCGCTCGAATACCGCGACGTGAGCGGCATCCTGACTCGGGGCGGCACCATCCTCGGCGCCTCCAACAAGGCCAACCCGTTCGACTACCACCGTCGGGGCGGGGCGGACGTCTCGGCGGAGTGCCTTCACACCTACCGCGAGCTCGGCCTCGACGCCATCGTCGCCATCGGCGGCGACGGCACCATGTCCATCGCCCACCGCCTCAGCGAGCTCGGCCTCAACATCGTCGGCGTTCCGAAGACGATCGACAACGACATCGTCGGCACCGACCGAACGTTCGGGTTCGACACGGCCGTGACGATTGCCACGGAGGCCATCGACCGGATCCACACCACCGCCCAGAGCCATCACCGGGTCATGATCGTGGAGACGATGGGTCGCTACGCCGGGTGGATTGCCCTGCACGCCGGCGTGGCCAGCGGGAGCGACGTGGTTCTCATTCCCGAATTCCCGTATGAGATCGACGACGTGGTGGACGTCTGCGCGCGTCGCGAGCAGGTGGGGCAGCGCTTTACGATCATCTGCATTGCCGAGGGAGCCCAGCCGGACGGCGGGGAGCGGGCGGTGAAGAAGATCGTCGCCGACAGCCCCGACCCCGTTCGCCTCGGCGGGATCGGCCAGGTGCTGGCGCAGCAGCTCTCCGGTCGGGTCGCCAGCGAGGTGCGCACGACCGTGCTCGGGCACATGCAGCGCGGGGGAACGCCCACACCGTACGACCGCAACCTGTCCACCTCCTTCGGCGCTCACGCCGCGCGTCTGGTAGCGGAGGAGCGCTTCGGCGTCATGGTGGCGCTGCAGGGCCAGGAGTTCGTGCCCTTCCCGCTCGAGAAGGTGGCCGACCGGACGCGCACCGTGCCGACCGACGACGACCTGATCCAGGCCGGCCTCGCCGTCGGCACGTCCTTCGGGGTGTCGGATCTGCGGACCGAGCTCGAAACGCAGATGGGGGCGACGGGTTGAGAAACACGGTGCCGTCGGGTCTCTCCTCTGCGTTCGCTCTTCTGCGCTTGCTCTTCTGCCTTGACGTTTCTCGCCTTATGCCTACTGTTGCCGACATCGCTCGCCATCTTGAAGCCTGGGCCCCAACCGGATCGGCTCAGGACTACGACAACGTCGGTCTGCAGGTCGGCCGCGCCGACCGGGAGGTGTCGACGGTGGTGACGGCACTGGACGCAACGCCGGCGGTGCTGCAGGAAGCCGTCGCCGCGGATGCTCAGCTCGTCGTGACGCATCACCCCCTCCTCTTCCGCCCCCCGTCTGCCCTGACAGGCGACGACTACGTATCGTCTCTTGCCCTCTCCTTCGCCGAAGCGGGCGTGGCGCTCTACAGCGCGCACACCAACCTCGACGCCGCCCCGGGCGGGGTCTCGTTCGCCCTGGCGGAGCGGCTCGGCCTGCAGGCGGTTCAGTTTCTGAACCCGATGGACCAGTCTCTTCTCAAGCTCGTCACGTTCGTTCCGGAGGAGGCCTTCGACACCGTCCGGGCCGCCCTGGCCGACGCGGGGGCCGGCCGCATCGGCGCGTACGAGGCCTGCGCGTTCTCCACCGACGGAACCGGTTTCTTTCGTCCCGGCGAGGCGGCCTCCCCGCACGTGGGGACGGCAGGCGGCGACCTGGAATCGGTCGATGAGCGCACGCTCGAAGTGGAGGTTGCGCGTTGGGATCTGAGCGCGGTCCTCAGCGCCCTCGACGACGCCCACCCCTACGAAGAAGTGGCGTACGATCTCTACCCGGTCGAGCAGGAGCACACGCGGGCGGGCCTCGGAACGATCGGAACGCTGGAGGCGCCGGAGCCGCTGTCCGACTTTCTGACCCGCGTGGCCGACCGGCTGGAGGCCGGCAGTCTCCGCTACGCCGGCGACGCGGATGCAGCCGTCGAGCGGGTTGCGGTATGCGGCGGCGCCGGGAGCGACCTCATCGGCACCGCTCGCTCGCAGGGCGCCGACGCCTACGTCACGGCCGACGTAACCTACCACGAGTTCTTCGACGTGCTGGCGACGGACGGCATCCCGCAGATGGCGGTTGTGGATCCCGGCCACTACGAGACGGAAGCCCTCACCGAAGACCTTCTTGCCTCCTTCCTCCAGGAGCGCTTCTCCGGTGTGGACGTCCACCCGACCTCCCATCGCACCAGCCCGATGAAGCACTTCTCCCCCCGCTGACTCCCGCCTCCGGCACGGTCCTGCGGCCTCGACACGGGGCGGCCTCGACACGGGGCGCCCTTACCGGCCCGGGCTCGCCGGTCGGCAAGACGCAAAATTTACAGGGCGTTCCGATGCCGGGCGGGTCGCGGTCGAACCTCCACCCGCACTGTGGGTATTCATTGATTGGCGTATATCCCACCCGACTGACCACCCCGACTTCCATCCATGGCGACGGCCGAAAAGAAGAAATCGACGATCGAAGACCAGCTCCGCGCTCTGGTCCGCCTCCAGCACATCGACAACCGGATCGACCAGATCCGCAAGCTCCGCGGCGACCTCCCGGAGGAGATTCAGGATCTGGAGGACGAGAAAGCCGGCCTTGAAACCCGTCTTGAGAACTACGAGGAAGAGGTCAAGGAGAAAGAGGTGGCGAAGCGACAGGCGGAACTTGACATCAAAGAGGCGGAGGGACTCATCGACAAGTATGAGGACCAGCAGCTTCAGGTCCGCAACAACCGCGAGTACGACGCCCTCACCAAAGAGATCGAGGGGCAGAAAGAGCGGATCTCGAACGCCCGCGAGACGATCGAGGAGGCCGAAAAGACGATCCAGTCCAACGAATCCTCGATCGAGGACACCAGGGAGCGCTTGTCGGAACTCGAGGCGGTGCTCGGAGAGAAGAAGGCAAAGTTGGACGAGGTTCTGGAGGACACCGAGGACGAGGAGACGACCCTGGAGGAGATTCGGGCCGAGGCCGAGGACGAGGTCGACGACCGGTACCTGAAGGCCTACTCGAAGCTGCGCGATCGTCTGCGCGACGGACGCGCCGTCGTTCCGCTGAAGCGCGGGGCCGCCGCCGGGTTCGCCGTGCCGCCGCAGCGACAGGTGGAAATTCGCCAGCGCAAGCGCATCATCGCGTGCGAACACACCGGTCGCATCATCGTCGACCAGGACCTCTACAACGAGACGGTCGACGACATGAAGGAGAAGCTGAGCGTGTAGACCGATGCCGCAGCGGCTCGCCGCCTGCGGCCTTTTCTACGCCGGTGCTCTCCCGTTGTGAACCGGAGACCAGGAACCGAACGACACCGCTTCTGCGTTTCAGACGGTGCGTGCGGGTTCGGTCATCGCTCCGTCGGCTCCCGGTCGGCGGTGAGGAAAGTCCGAACACCGCAGGACACCGTGCTTCCTAACCGGAAGACATGCTCGGGTCCTCCCGTCGCGGAGGCCGGGCGTGCTGGCACGTGCAACAGAGAGCAGACCCGCCGCCGGCGTCTTCGGGCGCCGGATTGGTGAGGGGTGAAAGGGTGCGGTAAGAGCGCACCGGCGCCTTCGGTGACGGAGGCGGCCAGGCAAACCCCACGGGGTGTAAGGCCAAGTCGCGCCGGGAGGCCGTCTTCGGACGGGATCCGTCAGCGGTCCGCTGAATGGCGCAGGTAGGCCGCTCGAGGCGCTCGGCGACGGGCGTCCCAGATAGATGATGACCTCTCCGGGAGCCGGACGTGCGGAATCCGGCCCGGAAAGACCAAATTCGGCTTATCGACCCGTACGCCACCGCGTCTCAACGAGCGGCAGTCTCCCGACCGGAGGCTGCCGCTCTTCGTTGTGGGTCCTTTGTTGGTTGACGGGAATGGTTGGAGGGCTGTCGGTTCAGGGTCGGTGGACGAGCAGCCAAGGCTCGACCTCTCCCCCGTTGGACCTCCGGGCTGGATATCCAGACATCGGTGCGTGGAGTGGCGCGTGATGTCGGCAGGCCGCTCACAGGAATCCACCGATGCCGAGGAGAACGCAGGCGGCGGCCGTGGCGCCGGCGACGAGGGTGTAGTGCACACGGTGAGCGGGCGTCCACCATCCCTCTTTCCAGGCCCATCCCGCCGCGCCCACCGTGCCGACGGCCAGCACGACGGCCACCCACGGCAGGATGAAGAGCCAGCCCGCCCCGGCCGGCACGCCGAGGGTAAGCACAAACGGATTCGCGGATGCGGCGCTCGCCGCGACCGTCGCGAGTCCAGCGGCAAATCCCACCACCACGGTCGCAGTCAGCGCAGCCATCCAGCGCGCCATGCGCTGGACACCGGTTGTTGCCACGGGCCGTTTGCGGACTCGGCGCACGGCGAATCCCACCGGCCAGGCCAGCAGTCCCGACAGCAGAATCACGCCGAGGCCGCCCAGTCCGGCGATCTGCCCGGTACGGGGCCCCGACGCAAAGCGCTGTGTCGTTCGGAAGACGCCGCCCTGCACGTGCACGTCCGTTACGAACGACACCGGCGGAACCTCCGCCACGCAGCTCGTGTCCAGCGGCGCCGTTGGATCGTCCAGAAAACGCTCCATGACGCCCCGCGTGCATGCGGTGGTGTGCACGACGCTGTGGCCGCGGCTTTGCACCTCGAGGACGGTACCATTCGACAGCGTCTGTGCGGCGAGGCGGGCGTACGCCGGAGGGGTGATCGGATCGAATTCTCCGGCCAGGAGGAGCGCCGGCACGTCGCTACGAACCGGCTCGAGCGCGGTCGGGTCGGCCCGGTAGGGGTGCCAGGCATCGCACACCGCAAGGTGGTCGGTCCACTCGTACATCGGGGCAAACTGCGGATGGGCCGCTTGCTCGGCGGCAAGCTCCGACGCGCTCGTCAACGGCGCCCCTTCGTAGCACGAGACGCTGTAATACATCCCACGGCTGATGGCGTCCGGTGCACGAACCATTGTTTCGCCGATTGCCGCAAGGAGATCCGCGTTTCCGGCACGAAGCTCCCGCACCACCAACGGCAGGTAGGGCACGAAGTGATGCGAGTACAGTCCCTGGAAGATGCCGGCGGCGATGACCGTTCCGTCCACGACGATCCGCCGGTCGGGAAAGCGGGTGGTGTCGTCCATGGCGACGACAATCGGCTCTTCCTCCAACTGGGCGAACAGATCGTACGTATCGGCTTCCAGCGTTGGAAACGCCTCGCGGCAGGCCGGATCGGCGGCGCACTGGTCGAAGACGCGCTGGAGGGACGCCTCAAAGACGGCGGGTTCGTCGTGCCAGTACCCGGCGTCGACGGGCAGGACGGAGTCGAGGATGATGCTTCGAATGCCGTCCGGCGTCTGTCGCAGGGCTTCGAGACCGAGGCGGGTGCCGTATGAGATGCCCAGCACGTTCCACGACGCAATGCCCAGGCTGGCGCGCAGGTCGTCGAGATCGTGGGCGGACGCGACGCTGTTATACTGAGACAAGTCGATCCCCCGGGCCTCCATCTCCTGCCGGCATTCGCGAACGGCCTTCAGTTGCCGTTGGCGAAGCACCTCGGTCGAGAATCCACGCAGCCCGTCTGTGAACAGCGCACGGTTGAGGTTCGGGCAGAACGTCGGCTCGGAGATGCCGGTCCCGCGCTGGTCGTAGAAGATGATGTCGCGCGTGGCGCGGTACCGGCTCCAGAACGGATGCGTCGCCCGCCAGGGCATGCGGTCGAGCGACGCGCCGCCCGGGCCGCCCATGAGGAAGACAATCGGGTCGGGCGCCGGGTCGTCGCTGGGGCTTTCGAGAATGACAACGGCGAGGCGAAGGGTGCCCTCGGACGGGTCGTCGCGGTTTTCGTAGACGGTGACGTGACCGCACGTGACGTCGCCGTGCTCGGGACGCACCTCGAAGCGGCAGTCCCCCGCCTCGAATCAGGGAACTGTTCCATCGGCAGGGGCCGCCCAAACCGGCCCGCTCCTCCCTCCAACGAGGAGCGTAAGGAGGATGAGGGCGGGCGAAAATCGAAACAGCACGCACAGGCACCGACAAGAGAGGCTCATGGCGGGAGTCCGCAGGACGGAAAACGGGGCAGGGTGAGAGGGGCCCAAACGCGGCCCGTGAGCCGTATCCATCGTGGGCGACGTGCGGACCCATATTCGCTCCCCGACCTGGAACGGCGGTCGGGATTCTCCTGATACCCGTATCTCTTTCCGGCGCACCTACCTATGCGCCAATTGCCCCCTTCACGCCGCCGCTTCGGGATGCTGCTCCAGAAACTCCACGACGGCGTCTGCGAACGCCTCCGGCGCGTCGGCGTGCACCCAGTGCCCGGCACCGTCGATCGTCTCGAGCGTGGCGTCGGGAAAGAGCGTCCGCGCGTACACCATGTCTTCCACCTCCACGTAGTCGGAGTCTCCCCCCCGGATGAACTGCGTCGGGCCGTCGAAGGTGCTCGACGACGTGATCGCGTCATTGATTGCGTTGTAATTGGCCGCGATCACGTCCAGATTCATCTGCCACGTGTATCTCTCCCCGTCATACTGTAGGTTCTTGAGAAGGAACTGCCGGATGGGCCGCGACGGGACGCTCTCCGCCAGCTCCGCATCGATGGCGGAGCGGTCGTCGTAGTCGGACGGGTCGATGCGCTGGAGGGCGCGAAGCAGATCCGTATGGCGCGGTGGATAGGCCTTCGGCGCCATGTCCACCACGATGAGCCGGTCGACGAGCGTCGGGTAGGTGAGGGCCGTCTGCATGGCCGTCTTCCCGCCCATCGAGTGCCCCATGAGCGTGACGCTCCCCAGATTGTGGCGGGCGATGAAGTCCCGCACGTCGGCCGCCATGGCCTCGTAGTCGAACGTGGGGGCGTGCGGCGACCGCCCGTGGTTGCGCTGATCGACGGTGAAGACGTGGGCGTGGTGTTGAAAAACCGTACGGCTCAGCGTGTACCAGTTGCCGCTCGCCCCGAGGAGGCCGTGGAGAATCATCAACGGGTCCGTCGCGTCGGCGGCGTTGTATTCTTTGTAGAAGAGATCCATGCAGGACGAAGCAACCTCTCGTGACTTCGATAGCGTTCGAATCCGGCGGCTGCGGCGGCCGTTCGGCCTTCCTGTGTGCGGCAAGACCGAAGCCGTCGGCCAATTCCGATCCGCACAAAGCTACCTGCCTTCGTCGCCGGTGTTCGGCGTTCCCTCCGCCGTGCCCTCGGTTTGCGAAAAACAAACCGGACGGGGGAGGGCAGCCCGCCGCTCCGCCTTTCGTCTCTCGTGAACTGTCTTTCGCGAGCCGTTGTTGCGAGCTGTCTTCCGTGAGTCGTCCTCTCGAATCCTCTTTTCGAACGTGTTGATCTCCCTTTGCCTCGCCGCCGCGATCGGTCTTGCTGCTCTGGGCGGCCCTTCCACCCACACCCGTCCCCCGTCCTCCGCCCCCGACACCACGCAGCCGGCCTCAGCGGCACCCGCAGCAGCGGAGAATCCAGCAACGAAGGACCCAGCAGCGGAGGATTTAGCAACGGAGGATGCAAAAACGGAGGATCCGGCACCGGCTCCGCGTCCCCACCCCCCCGTGGGTACGCGCGGAATCGACATCTGGATCGGACACTCCATGGCGACCGGGGGCGTGATCGGGAAGATTCGCGACTCGTCGTTCGACCTCTTCGGGGTGCGCTATCGACAGACGATGGCCCAGATCGGGGTCGGGGGGCCGACGCTGGCGTACACCGGGGGCGTCGTGGGGGCCGATCTTCGAATTCCCCGCTCGGCCCGCCCGGCCCTCCCAGACAGCACCCGGCCGACCTCGGACTTTCGTGCGCTCGGACTGGGGCTTACCCCCGTCGGACTGGAGCTGGCCGGCTCGGCCGCCGCCCGCTTTCGTCCGTTCGCCAGCGGACACACCGGCTTTATTTATTTCTTCGCTCCCGTCCCGGATCGGCAGGGCAAGAGCGTGAATTTCACCGCCTCCGTCGGTATCGGCCTTCGAGTCCGGGTCGTGGATGCGTCGATGCTTACCGTCGGCTACCGCTATCATCACACGTCCAACGGCTTCCGCGGTCAAATCAATCCCGGTGTTGATGCCAACCTCCTCTACGTCGGAATCACCCTCTTCCCTCGCCTCCCCGGCCGCCCGGCGCGCCCGCCCGAGTAGTGCGGTGGTGCTCGCCGTACTGGCCGCCCTCACGCTTCTCTCCGCCGCCCGCCCGGCCCGCGAGGCGCCGCCCCCGGCGCCGGCGGCCGATGGCAATCCGATCGTGCGCGACTCGCTCGTGCGCGATTCGCTCGTACGCGCAACCGACCTGCTGCGGGTCCGTCACCTGGATTCGGCCCGGATCGCCCCGGACGGCCGCAGCATCGCCTACACCGTTCGCCGCGTGGTGGCGGACTCTTCGGGGCCGGGACGGGCTCGGTACCGGATGGAGCAGCACCTGCACGTCGTACCGACGAGCGGCCGAGAGCCTCCTCGCGCGCTGACGCGGGCGGCGGCGGGCGCTTCCCAACCGGCCTGGCACCCAGACAGCGACTGGATCGCCTTCGTCCGGCCCGTCGACGGAACCCCGCAGGTGTTCGTTCTCTCGCTCACCGGCGGCGAACCCGTTCAGCTCACCGACGCGCCCCACGGGGCGACGAATCCGGCCTGGTCTCCGGGCGGCAACCGCCTGCTCTTCGCCACGCAAACCCCGGCACGGGCCCTTTCTCGCTCGGCCGGCCGCGTTCCCCGGACCGTCCGACCCGGCCGGTCGCCCCAGGACACGCTCCGCACCCTCCCCCCCGATACGCTGGTGGTGCTGCGCGACTCGACCACCCTCGACCCGGTCGATACGCTGAGCGTCGCGCTCGGCGACAGTCTGCGGGCCCTGTCCGACTCCCTCGGAACGCTCCGCGACACCGTTCTGCAGGCCGCCTCGCGACAGAGGCTCCAGCCCGCCGCCGACGGCGACCTCCTCCAGGTGCGCAAGTGGCTCGGCCGCCGCTCCACCGAGACGGCGCGCGTGGTTCGCCGGCTCGACTTTCAGGGCGAGCGCGGCCTGCAACCGGACGTTTCCTACCGCCACTACCGGGTCGTGACCGTTCCGCCGTCGCTCTTTACCGGCGGCACCGCACCGCGGCCGTCTCGCCCCGTCACCCGCGGCGCCCGCTCCTTCCACGACGCAGACTGGCTGCCGAACGGAACCCAGATCGTGGTCAGCGCCGCCCCCGCGACGGATCGTCCCCCGGACCGGGTCCGCGACCGCGACCTGTTCCTGGTCGACGTGCGGACGTCGAGCGTGCAGCGACTTCTGGACCTGAAGGATCACGCCCTCTCCGACCCCCGCATCACCCCGGACGGGACCACCGTCGCCTTCCGGATGCAGGACCTGCGCACGCCCGGCCCCGTCCAGCACGACCTCGGGCTCTTTGCTCTGGACGGCCGCACGAAGCCGCAGCTCTTGACGAGCGACTTCGACCGCGACGTGTCGCCCCCGCGATGGTCTCCGGACGGCTGGTACCTGTACGTGACGGCACCGGCGGAGGGCGGCCTGCCGCTCTTTCGCCTTGCTCCCTTTGGGCGGAGCGACACGACCGACGTGCCGGAACCGGTGCCCGTGGCCGGGGACGGTGCCTCGCGCGACACCTTTGCCATCGACTCGTCCATGACCCGGCGGGTCCCGCGCGAGGCCCTTACGACGACCGACCGAGGAATCCACGCCTTCGACGTGACGGATGCCAGTGTGGCCTACGTAGCGAGCGACGCCGCCAACCCGTCGGAGCTCTACGCCAACACCGTCGGGTTCTCCCGCGAACGACGCCTCTCGCGCCACAACGCAGCCTGGCTGGAGCGCCGGACGCTGGCAACGCCGGAGCCGCTGACGGTGGCGAGCGGTACGCTGAGCATCGATGCCTGGGTGCTCCATCCCCCCGCACGGCCGGATACGGCTCGGGCGCCGCTTCTTCTTGCCATTCGGGGCGGGCCCCCGGGCCTTGCCGGACCGGCCGCGCCGACCACGTGGCACGACGGGCAGTACCTCGCCGCGCAGGGCTACGCGGTGGTGGTGGCGGCCCCGCGCGGCTCGCCGGGCTACGGCGCCGCCTTCCGCCGCCTCCCCAACCGGAACTGGGGGCCGGGCCCCGCCGCCGACGTCCTCGCCGCGGCCGATACCGCCGCCCGCCGTTCCGGGATCGATGCGTCGCAACAGGTGGTGATGGGCGGATCGTACGGCGGATACCTGACCGCCTGGATCATCAGCCAAACCGACCGCTTTGATGCGGCCGTGGCCGAACGCGGGGCCTACGACCTGCCCGCCCTCCTGGGAAGCAGCGCCTGGCGCCTCCTGCCCCGGCACTTCGGCGGCTACCCGTGGGACGGGCCCGCCCCCCCGGCCGCCGGCCGCCCCGACTCGGTGGTCGTCTCGGCTCGCAGCCGGGCGTCGGCCCCCTCTTCCTCCACCGCTCCCTCTTCCTCCACCGCCCGGTCGGGCACGAACCGGGGGACGACGTCTGAGGCCCCCTCCTCCGCCCAGGCCGCGGCCGACACCGGCAACACCGGCGCCCCCTCCCCGGCCGATTCCCTCCTCTCGCCGCGTGAGGCGCTCCTTCGGAATTCGCCGCTCCCCTACGCCCACGCGATCCGGACGCCCCTCCTTCTTCTTCACGGCGGGGCCGACGCCCGAACGGACGCGTCGCAGAGCGACCGGCTGTACCGGACGCTGGCCATCCTCGACCGACCCGTCGAGTACGTGCGCTATCCCGGCGCCGGGCACAACGCCCTCCGCAGCGCCTCCCCGCTGCAGCGCATCGACCGAATCGTGCGCATCCACGAATTCGCGGCCCGCTTCGTCGACCCGGTTGCTCCGTGACCGACCCGTGAAGCAGGATCGACCCGTGGAGCGGGATCGACCGATGAGACGGGGCCGACCGGTGAAGCGGGCCGACGGTTCGGGTTGCCGGTGGCGGCCACGACTCAGGAGCGACCTCCAGCGCCTCGTTCGCGGACGACGAGCGCGAGCTGCGTCCCGTCCGGCGACACGGCGAGCCGCGTCACCTCCAGCGGGGCGAGGTCGCGGAGCTGCCGCCAGCCCGCGCGTCCGGGGCGCCAGGCATAAAGGGTCTGCCCGCCTGCCAGAAGGAGCGTCCCGTCCGGCGTCCAGGCGTGATCGACGGCGCGGGTACCGGCGGGCGCGTCGACCAGGGGGCGGGGGGTCAGCGAATCGGAGCGAGCAACGAGATGGACGGACGTCGACGCGTCGGCGGCCACGCGCACGAAACTGACCGCCGCCCGTCCCGGAATAGGCTGCAGCGACCGCCCGATGCTGTCGGCCACGACGGTGTCGACGTCCGTGGTCACATCCGCGACGACGAGTTGGGCGGGGTCGCCGACGCGGTAGAGGGCGACGCGCGTTCGGTCGATCCAGGCATGGTAGCCGATGGAGTCGGCTTCGGGGAGCATCGGGGCGATGGGCCGCCCGAAGGCGCTGTACTGCCACAACCGCTGCCGCCCGTCTTCTTCGACGCGCACGACGCTGATCCGCTCGTCCGGGCGGGGCGTCGGCGAGTATTCGCTTTCCGGCGTTCCGGTGATGCGGGTGACGTCGAAGGTCCCCAGCGTGATGCGGTGCAGATCTGCCTGTCCGTCCCGCCGAGACACGAACAGGAGGCTGGTGCCGGTAGCGGAGAAGGCAGGCTGGTTGTCGTAGCCGGGGCGATCAACGAGCGGCGCCGGTTCTCCCACCGCAAGGCCGCCGTCCGTTTGAAGCGGGGCCAGGTAGATATCGGTAGCCGGCGCGGCGAGGGAATCTGCCTGTCCCGGCTCGCCGGACCCCGACGTTCCCGAACACCCGGAGAGCAGGCCCGTCACGGTAGCAACGACAACGACCACGGCGATCCTGAAACGGCGAGTCATAAGCGGCGAAGGTACGCGAACACGGTGGGCGAGCGGTCGGCGGTTTCGGTCTCCGACACCGCATGCGGTGCCGGGCGGCGCGAGGCGGCCTCCGACCTGCTGCCAAAGTAGGCTCGCCGCGAATGTTCGTCAACGTTTCGACCGGGGCGTGGGGCGGCGGCCGTTCGCCGCGTGAACAGCCGACCGGGCTCCGGGGTTGACCGGACCGGAGGGCCCTTCTGTCCTCCTCCTTCTGACGAACCGTCGACGTCTTCTCCCATGCTTTCCGTCCTCCAAGACGAGTGGACGCGGTTGCGAGCGGCCCTGTCCCGGTTGGACTCGCAGACCGTCTTCGTCCTCACCTTCGCCGCCGTTGCCGTGGTGCTGCAGTACATTCTGGGCAGCCGCCAGCTCTTTTACGACCAGTTCGCCGCCCACCTTCCCGCGCAGTGGCGGGCCCTCGCCTCCTGGGGGTGGTGGTTTGGGATGAAGGGGGTTCTGGGGTTTGTCGTTCCGGTACTGGCCCTACGCACTCTCTTTGGCGCCTCCGCCCAGGGGATGGGCCTCGGGCTCGGCAACTGGCGTCTCGCCACCCTCATCGCCGGGCTGTACCTCCCGCTCGTGCTGGGAGCGACGTGGGTTCTCTCCGACAGCGCCGCCTTTCAGGAGCAGTACCCGCACCTGTCTCAGGCAAAGACGGACTGGACCGTCTTTCTGATCTACGAGGCGCTCTTCTTGTTCTACTGGATCGGCTGGGAGTATCTGTGGCGCGGCTTCGTCATCTTCGGGACGATGCACTCGCTGGGGCTCTACGCCATCCTCGTGCAGGCCGTCCCGTTTGCCGCCCTGCACGTCGACAAACCCTGGCCGGAGGCGCTGCTGTCGGTGGTGGGCGGCGTGGCGCTCGGGGCCCTCGTCTGGCGCTGCCGCTCGTTCTGGATTGCGGTTCCGATTCACGCTGCCCAGATGCTGATGCTGGACCTGTGGTGCACGCTGCGGGCGCGCAGCGGGGTGGACGGCATCGGGCTGGACGCGCTGGTGGGCGTCTTCACCCAGCTGTAGCACCGGCGGGCCTCGGCCGCCGGTCTTCCCCCCGGAAGAAGGCGGGGGGCCTTTTCGGTCTCGTCGCCGTCCGCGCCTCGATCGCGACGTTGCGTGGGGTCGGCGTGCGAGGTCGGCGTGTGGGGTCGGCGTGTGGCGGTGGGGGGACGCTCACCGCTTCCGCGGTTCGTGCGCAGGGTGCGTCACAGATAGATCTCGAGAGTGACCAGGTTCAGGGCATCGCGCACGTACGGCTCCAGAACGAAGGCGTAGCCGACGCGCAGGTCCAGGTTGCCGAGCGTCTGGTTGAGCCCGAACCCGGCCCCGGGGCGCGCCCCGGCCGTGCCGTCCACACCCAGGCGATCCACGCCGGCGCGCACCTCCAGGACATCCACAAGTTCGTAGCGCGCCCCAAGGCGCCCGCGCAGGTCGTGCAGGCGCCGCTGTTCTTCCACGAGGCGCGCCCGGGGTCCGGACGACGTGATGATCACCTCTCGCGCACGCAGATCGCGCTCGACCGTCCGCGACTCGACCTCTCCCAGCACGTGCAGGCGGTCGTCCAGGAAGGTGTAGCTGGCCGCTGCCCGGACGCGCAGCGGAAAGCGATCGGTGTTGCTTCGCCCGCCCGTGCCGTCCCATTCGTACTTCGCCAGCACGTCGTCCACGGTGAGGGCCAGCCGCAGATCGTCGGTCACATCCAGCACCGCCCCGGCATTCAGCGCAAACGTGCGGACAGCGTCGAGATCGTCGGCGAAGTCGGCCTGGTACAGCTGCAGCGTCGCCCCGACGGCGAACCGGTCAGCAAATCGGTTCCCGAACGACAGAAACACGTTGAACTCGTCGGTCGACAGCTCCTCGGTCCGGTTGCCGTCGGCGTCGCGCCCGTCGATGCCGGAGACCCCGGCATGAATCAAGCCGACGCCGAGGCCGGCCGTCGGCCCGATCGGGGTGGTAAACTCCAGAAACTGCAGCTCTCGGTCGAAGGACATCAGCGCCGCGGAGGCGGCCAGCCGCTGCTCCGACGCCTGCGCAGCGAGGGCGGGGTTGTAGTACGTGCTGGCGTCCTGGGTCGGGTCGGCCCCGAGGGCGTTCCCCAGCGCCATCCCCTGCGACCCGAAACCCAGCCGGGCAAACGCCCCGGCGCCGACCTCCTGGGCGTGCACCGGCCTCGTGTAGGCGAAGGCAAGCCCCGCAATGAGGGCGGCGAGCAGGACGGTCCAGAGGCGACGGTCGTTTCGAACGGGCATTCCGATCGCCGGTGTCGGGGACGGGGGCATGCGGGTTCAGGCGGGGTTGCGAAGGCGGGAGAGAGCCGAGCGGGGTGGGACGAGAAGGCGTCATTCGACGAGCAGAATCTTGCCCCGAACGGTCTGGCTGCCGGTGTCAACCGTGTAGAAGTAGGGCCCGTTGGGCAGGCGGAGGCCGCGTTCGTCCGTGCCGTCCCAGACCACCTCTTGCTGGCCGGCATCCAGGCGTCGCGTGAAGGTGCGGACTCGGTTCATTCCGAAATCCAGGATGGACACATCGACAGCCGTCGCCTCCTCCAGTTCGATGCGAATCCGCACGACGTCGGCGTCGGCCGGAGAGAACGGGTTGGGATAGGCGTAGGTCTCCACGTCGGGGGCCGCGTCGGTGGGCGTCTCCGGGTTGACCGGCACGAGGGTTCGGAAGAGCGTCCACGTCGGCGCCTCTCCGCGGAGGAGATCCGACTCCGCCGGTCGGGGCAGACGCAGCAGCCCGTCGCTGGTGCCGAGCCAAAGTGCCTCGGACGTCGTACTCACCGATCGGACCTGCACGTCGCGGGGGAGCGTCTGCGTGTCGGAGGCATCGCTGAGCGGGAAGGTGGCCACGGATCTCCATCGCCGCCCGCCGTTGCCGGAGACGAAGAGACCGCTCTGGCCGGCGGCGGCGTAGACGGTTCGGCCCCGAAAGGCGAAGTCGAAGACTTGCTCGCCGATCAGGGCCTGCCGGTAGGTCTCCCCGCCGTCGTCCGTGACGGTGACGCCGAACCGCTCCGGCCGATCGGTGTCGCGCCCCCCGCCGGCCCAGGAGGCCATCCAGACCGGGTTGCGGCGGTCGGGGCGGGGCTGCTCCGCCAGGGCGACGACGCTCGCCCCGGTCAGCCCGTCCAGGCGGCCGTCGAACCGGAGGTGCTGCCACGACCGCCCGCCCCCGGCGAACAGCGAGTCGGAGCGGTTGAGGCCGTCGGGGGTACCGGCCCAGACGACGCCTCGTTCATCCACCAGCACGCTGAAGGCGACGTGGTTCAAGAACCCGCGGTCGGCGTCGACGGGAGGACCGACGGTAAAGCTCAGGTCCTGCGCGGGGGTGATGGCTGTGCTGGTATCGGGCGGGAGGACGGCACGCTGCCAGGTCTGGCCGCCGTCTTCGCTCCAGCGGAGCCCGCTCTGCCCTCCGGCCACCCACACGCGCCCCGTTCGAGGGTTTCGGTCGATCGCCTGCGGAGCGGAGTTGGCCTCCTCGACGATGGGGATGGCGGGAAGCGCGTTGGCGCCGTAGGTGACGAGCGTGTCGGCCGCGCCGTCGAGCTGAGCCCGGGTGCGCTCGAACGTCGCCCCGCCGTCGCGCGAGACCAGAAATCCACCCGCCCCGGCCGTGCCGTCGCGGGTGGCGAAGGCGAGCCCGGCCCAGATCGTATCTGCGGAGGCGACGTCGAGGCCGAACACGACGTTGTTGGACTCGGTGAAGGCCGGGGCGTCGACCTGAAGGAAGCAGTCGCGGGCGTCCTCCTCCGGAGAATCGGCACACCCGGGGGCCGCCGTTCGCTCGGCCGCCCGGTCGAGGTAGAGCGTGAGGACGGGGCCGAGCCAGAGCGAGTCGCCGGCGGCGGCGGTGCTCTGGATGAAGTTGCTGGAGGGGCCGCGCAGCGGCTGAAGGTGCTCGGCCTGCTGTTTCCATCCGTTCGGGGCCGCCTTCGTCGACGAGGTCGGTTGCGAGGCGGCCGGCCGCGAAGAGGCGGCCCAGGCGCCGGCGGTGAGGAGCAGAACCATCCAGACGATGCGGTGCATGCAATTGAAGATGGGTTCAAGAAACAGATGCGGCCGGTCTTCGGCAGGGGCGGCCCACGGCGCCGAGGCGAGCGAACGCGGCCTGCTGCGGAAACGCGGGCCGCGGCGGATGGGTGCGGGCCCGCCGTCTCACGGAGCGTACACGAACCGGTCGGCCCCCTCCCCGCCCCGCGGCGGGCGCGGTCTCCTACTGCGACGGCAGAACGCGAATCTGGCCGACTGCTTGATTGCTGAAGAGGCTGTCTGTATCGACGGCGTAGACCCGGAGGGTGTAGCGTTCTTCGACGGCCGGCAGGCTGACCGCAGCCCGCACGGCGTAGAGGTCCTCGGCTCCCGACTGGACGCGGAGCGTACCCACGGCCGTTGCCTGCGGAGCGGCGGCGGGCTCGAGGGTGAAGAGAACGGCGGAGAGGTCGCCGTCGGGGTCGCGGACTCGGGCGTTGATGGCGAGGGGAGCTTGCAGGACCGAATCCTGCACCTGCTCGGGAGGAAGGTCCGACGCCCGGATGCTGTCCGGTGCATAGTCCATGGCCACCACCCGCGGCGGCTGCCGGTCGAGCGGTTGCGGGCCGGGGGTTTCATCGCACGCGCTCACAACGAGCAGCACCGCCACGGTCGCGGCCAGGAGCAACCGGGGCGTCCACGCACTCCCGGCCGAGGGGAAGGGAGGCGTTGATCGGACCGACGAGCGGGGAGGCGCATGGTCGGTCGAACAGTCAGAGCGAGGCCGATCGGTCACGGAAGCGAACGGGCGGATGAGAGGGCGCAAGGAACCGGAGATCCGGCAGAGAAAGGGCGGACGGGAAGTTCGTGGGAACGTGCAGGGCGGCGTGTGTGGCACAGGCGCTCGGCGATCAAGAAAGCACTTCCGTCGGGCAAAAGCCAGTCGAGGATCGGGGGGACGGCGGCCGGGGCGCCTGCGGCTTGCTCAACTCATGACGGAGAGGGGTTGCAGGCTGAAGCACAACAGAAAAATGACGATGGCTGCGTACCCGAGCAGGCGTCGCCGCGGGGTAAGGGGGTCTTCGTTGAGGACCGGGGGGTGTTCGACGCGGACGAGAAACACGATGAGCAGCGTCCAGATCAGCCAGCCGAGGTATCCGTAGCCGGTCAGCGGGGGACCGACGGCGTCGGCGATGCCCACGCCGGTAAGGAGAGCCGCCAGAGCGAGGAGCGCCGCCGACCGGTTCGACCCGAAGGTTCGGCGCATGTAGCCGTAGAGGATGCC
Source organism: uncultured Bacteroidota bacterium (assembly GCA_937127285.1). Lineage (GTDB taxonomy): Bacteria > Bacteroidota > Rhodothermia > Rhodothermales > Salinibacteraceae > CAKZLV01. Next base: position 13,433 of record CAKZLV010000039.1, on the reverse strand, counting down.
GGCCAGGGCTGGCCAGGCGAGCGCGTTCGTGGTGGCGCCCAGGTCCATCTCCTGGATCCATTCGATGAACCCGATCCCTCCGGAGAGAAGAAGAATCATCACGAATCCGCGGGCCAGGCGCCGGTGCCAGGCTCGGCCGAAGAGCGCGTACAAAACGTGTCCGCCGTCGAGCTGCCCGACCGGGAGCAGGTTGAGCGCAGTGAAGAACAGGCCCAGCCATCCGGCGAAGAGAACCGGATAATGGTACATCTCATACATCGGCGGGACGTGAGGGAAGAACTGGGACAGCATCCAGTAGAGAGGCGTCTGCCCCACGACGATGACCAGGGTGCCGGGTTCGGGCTCCGGATGCGTCGACGGGAAGGTGCCGTGCTGACGGATGTAGGCTTTCAGTGCTTCGTGCCCGGGTTGATCGAGCAGATACTCAGGGCCGGGCAGCGTTGCGAAGGCGTAGAGCAGTGCCCCGAGCGCCACGACGAAGCCGGCCAGGGGCCCGGACACCCCGATGTCGAACAGAGAGCGCATCGACGGGATCGCCTCCCGGATTCGAATGACCGCCCCGAAATTCCCGATTCCGTTGAACGGAAACGGGATGTAGTACGGCAGCGAGGTGTCGATGCGGTGATAGCGGGCCGTAAAGTAGTGCCCGAACTCGTGGACGGTCAGGAATCCGAGCAGGGCGACGGCGTACCGGAGGCCGTCGAACAGGAATCCGGTGTTGAACAGGTAGACCCAGGCGCCGTGGTTCTGGTGGGTATCTGCAAAGGCCAGCCAGGCCGCCTCCCCGTTGTAGTAGAGGAGCCGGCTGGCCCAGTCGCCCCCGGCCCAGATCGTCGAGACGAGGGCGAGGGCAAAGAGAAGAAGGTGCAGCCAGGGCCGGTCGCGCGACGCTTCGGAGGGCAACGCTTCGGGGGGCGACGCTTCGGGGGGCGACGGCGCGTCGGTCGTCTGCGGGGCGGTCGGCGACGAATCGGCGTTTGAGGGGCGGGGTTCCACAGCCGGGCGGAGGGGACGATGCATCGGGGACGACGGGAGCCCGTGTGCAGACACGGACCTACGCCTAACGCGAAGCCCCGGCGGGGGTTCGACGCGTGCCGGGCCGCGGGCGTCGCGCGGCCCCCTTTCCGGGTTCTTGACGCGTCGGGCCTGGGGTCCGAGGATCTGTGATCCGGAGGGCCGGGTACGGCCCGCGCTTCTACCGAAGAGCCTCCAGCCCGGCCTCGATGCGGTCGAGCCCCGTCTTTAGATCGTCCATCGAGGAGGCGTACGAAATGCGGAGGCCGTCGGCCGCGCCGAACGCGGTGCCGGGAACGAGGGCCACGTGGTGCTCCTCCAGCAGGTAGAAGCAGAGGTCGCTGCTGTCTTTGATCGTCTCTCCGCCGGGGGTTTCGGCCCCGAAGTACGAGGACACGTCCGGGTAGACGTAAAACGCCCCCTGCGGCATCGGGCATTGAACGCCCTCCAGCGAGCGAAGACGGTCGACCACAACGTCGCGGCGCTCCCGGAAGGCCGCCACCATGTCGTCGACCGGCCCCGACCCCATCTCGTACGCCGCCACGCCGGCCTTTTGGGAAATGCTCGACGGCGCCGACGTGAACTGTCCCTGAATCTTGGCGCAGGCGTCGGCGATGGGGGTCGGAGCAGCCAGGTAGCCGAGGCGCCAGCCCGTCATGGCAAAGCCTTTCGAGAACCCGTTGACGGTGATCGTGCGGTCGCGCATTCCCGGCAGCGACCCGAAGGCGACGTGGTCGGCGCCGTAGAGAACGTACTCGTAGATTTCATCGGAGAGGACGAGGACGTCGTCGTAGCGCCGAAGCACGTCGGCGAGCGCCTCCAGCTCGTCGGCGCTGTACACCGCCCCCGTGGGGTTGGACGGCGAGCAGAGGATGAACAGCCGGGTGCGCTCGGTCAGCGCCTCGTCGAGGCGCTCGGGGGAAAGCTTGTAGTCGTGATCGACCGCGGTGTGGACGACCTGCGGGGTCGCCCCGGCGAAGCGCGCCATCTCCGGATAGCTGACCCAGTAGGGAGCGGGGATCAAGACCTCGTCCCCTTCGTCGCACAGCGCATGCACGGCCAGGGCGATGGATTGCTTCGCTCCGTTCGAGCAGACGATCTGGTCCGGCGAGACCCGCAGGTCGTTCTCCCGCTCCAGCTTCTCGGCGATCGCTTCCCGAAGCGCCTGCATGCCGGGGTTCTCCGTGTAGTGCGTAAACCCGTCTTGGATGGCCTGCATTCCGGCCTTCGCGATGGGTGCAGGCGTGTCGAAGTCGGGCTCGCCGGCGCTGAGCGCCACCACCGGGTGACCCTGTCGCCGCATCTCGGCGGCGCGCGACTTCATGGCGAGCGTGGCCGACGGCTGCATCGCCGCCACGCGGTCGTTGAGGCGAATCTGTGCAGTGGACATCAAAAAGGGAGGGTTGATGAATCGGGACAGGGGCGAAGCGGACGTCGGGGGGTGCAGACGTCGAGGGGTGCAGACGTCGAGGGGTGCGGACTCGGCGCCGGTCGCGGCGGCTATTCGGCTGTTTCCGTCTTCTTTGCCCGGAGGGCGTCAACCACCGGGGGCGGCACGAACTTCGATACGTCGCCGTCCCACCGATGGGCGTCGCGAACCATCGTCGAACTGATGAGGGCGTATTCCTCAGAGGTCATCAGGAAGATGGTCTCGATTTCCGGGCACAGTTTTCGGTTTGCAAACGCCATCCGAAACTCAAAGTCGAAGTCGCTCACCTGACGCAGGCCGCGAACGAGCGCGTCGGCTCCGAGGTCGCGGGCGCGATCGACGATAAGCCCCTCGTGCGAAGCGACGCGGACGCCGGCGAGGTCTTCGGTGCAGTCTTCTATCAGCTCGATGCGCTCGTCGGTGGTGAAGAGCGTCTGCTTTTCCGCGTTGACGCCGACCGTTACCTCGACGTAGTCGAACACGCGGAGGGCTCGCTCCAGAACGTCCCGGTGGCCGTACGTGAACGGATCGAACGTGCCGGGGTAGAGAGCGAGCGTGGAGGACATCGGGGCGAAGAGACGTTGGGAAAAGGATCTGGGCGCTCCCGGCAGCGCTTTTCCTGTACCGCCGCCGGCGGCGTGCATTCATGCCGTGCCGGCAGCAACCGGAGGGCTGGACGGGAGGCTATTCGGCCGGGCGGGCAGCATGCGGCGGGGCTCCCGACGCGGCGTCTTCGTCGGACGAATCGGCCGGATCGTTCGAGGGGGCTGTGCCGGAAGGGGGGGCGTTCGAGGGGGCCACTTCCGGGGAGGCCGCTTCCGGGGAGGCCGCTTCCGACGTTCCGCTCGCCGCGGCCGGTTCGGGGGCGGAGTCGGCCTCGCCGGCGGCGGGAACGGCGTCCTCCGGCGGGGCGGCCGGTGCTTCGTAGTCGTTCCACCCGGCGTCGTCGTTCGACGGAGTTGCTTCGTCGTCGGCGTCGTCGGCAGGGGGCAGCGGCGGCCGGAAGAGGCTCACCACCGTCCGGCCGTACTGCCGGCTCGTCATGAGGTGGGGGTGCTCGTCGAACCAGTCGTGGGTGCTGTGCTCGAGGGTGAGCACGCCGTCGTCCTTCAAGTGCGGGAGGGCGAGTTCGGGCAGCTCGCGCATCGCGTCGAGCTTGTACGGCGGATCGGCCATAATCAAGTCCAGCGCCGGGCCGCTGTAGTGGCGCAGGTAGTCGACGGCATCGCCCGGGATAAAGATGCAGCGGTCTTCCACGCCCAGCTTCTCGGCATTTTGCTGAGCGAGGCCCAGCACCTCGCGGTCTCGTTCGACGAAGGTAACGAGGGCCGCGCCGCGGCTGACTGCCTCCAGCCCCAACGCGCCGGTTCCGGAGAAGAGATCCAGGACTTCGGCGCCGTCCAGATAGATCCGAGCGTCTACCAGACCGAACAGCGACTCCCGGGTGCGGCCCGTGGACGGCCGCGTTTCGTGTCCGTCCGGGGAGATCAATCCGTGTCCGCGGTAGGTTCCGGCAATGATTCGCATGGCAACGGGGAAAACCTGAGAAAGAGTGCCTGCTGCGGGGAGCGCAGACGCCGAAGCAGCTTCTTCCCTCCTCCGCAATGGAGGTAGCCGAACGGCCCATTGAACGTTCCCGGAGCCGGGACCTCCCGAACGAGAGGCCGGTGAATCTCGACCGAAGCGGGTGCGCCCCGGGATGCGCCGGGCACTCCGGCGGGAGATCCAGCAACGATCCGCCGGCGACGGCTACATTGCCGCCCCGATGCACGGTACGAAGGCGGTGGGCTCGATACCGGACAGCTCGGCGTCGAGCGGGTCGACGGCGCGGAACGGGTCGAGGGGTTCCGGCTGGATGCCGAAGATCGATTCGAACGGCTCGTACGCCTCTGCGTCGACGCGGCGCCCGTAGATGAACAGCCGTCCGACGGCATGGAGCGGAACGTCGAGCCGGTTGAGCAGGCCGACGGCGTAGTAGGCCCGGTCGGAGACGGTGTCGGCTCGTGGTGCGTAGTGGCTGTGATACCACTGCCGGTCGCGCGAGAGCGTGAACTCCGTGAACGATTCGTACGATCCCACCGCGAGGGTAAAGGGGCGCAGGGCCTGCTCCTGGGTGACGCCCGTCAACTCGATGCGCGCCGTTACCTGCGAGGCCGCCTCGGTGCTGAGCATCCAGGAAAACGACCCGACCGGCAAGCGATCGACCACGGCCTGCACCCGGTCTTGAATGGATCCCGGCACCGCCAGAACGTGCACCCACATCAGAGAATCCCCATCGCTGTCCTGCGCCGTTCGCACCGTCTTCGTGCTCAGGTGGAAGTCCCGAGGCGACCGCGCCCCGGTGACGAGTGCGGCGTGGTGCAGCAGCGACAGCTTCCGCTCGCGAACCGGCAGGTCGGCCTCGATCGGGGTGAAGAACCCGTAGGCGTCGGGCGGGTGCACCGTCAGACGCAGCGACTCGGCCTCCGTGCCCGTCATCATCTCTTTGAGCGCGTACCCGATGCGGTCGGTGCGGCGCGGGGCGTCGCGGTGGAGGAGTTCGTGCGCCGCGTCGAAATCGAGGCGCGACCGCTCGATGCGCACGAGTCGATGGCCGGATTCGCCGAACCCAACCTCTGCATACCGGAGGTCGGCCCCCTGAATCTGGATCCCTGCAGAGACCGCCTCGCTCATAATATCACGGATTCGCTGCCGCAGTAGAGTTGGTGACGCGGATCGCGGCGGGACTCGAATGGACCCGGAATACGGGACCAGAAAATGAGGACCGGCCGTCCCACGAACCGGCCGACGGCCCCGATCCGATTTCGGGCAACCGGTGTCGGGTCATCCGGTATCGGCATCCGGTGTCGGGCCGTTTGGGAGGAGCCGCCGAGGCGTCGCACCCGGCAGTCGCCCTCCTGACGCGACGTGCGGCCGCCCGACGGCCCCGCCGGGCGGGTCGGGAGCTACTCCCAGCTGGCCACGTTGGTCTCGGTCGGATCCCCGGAAAGGGTTCCGATCTGGTCCTGCGTGTCCGGGTCTTCCAGAAGGTACGTCTCGACCCGTCCGGTGTCGCTCACCGTATACTGAAACGATTTGCCGGTGCGGGGCGAGAAGAACAGCGAGTCCAGATTCACCGGCCCGCCGAACACGCTGTCCTGGCGGGTGGCCAGGATGGAATCGCTCTCGATGTGCTGCCGAAGCACCTGCAGGCTGTCCGGGTAGGCGGTGCTGTCGCGCTCGTAGTCGATGAGCGCGGTCCGAATCTTCGACATCCGCTCTCTCGTCTGCTCGGTGATTCTCTGCTGGCGCTCAATTCGATCGTAGGGCTCGGTGATCGATCGATAGAGGAAGAAGGCCAGCACGAGGATCACAATGCCCAGCCCGACTTGAATGCCGGTCCGAGTGCCCTGGCTGCTAATAGCCATGTGCGCGTAGCGGTCGTGTGAGACGGAGAGAGACTGATAGCGGAGACGGACGTGCCCGTCCGGTCGACGTACCCGGCGACGGATGGCCCGGACACAGGCGGTGCGACATCGTCCGAGAAGGTAGCTTGCACCCCCGCGAATTGCAACCAGCAGCGCTGCCCGCCGGTACGTCGTCCCCGGCCGGGGGCAGTGCGCGGAGCGGGTCGGATTTTCGCAGGGTCGGCCCCGTGCGGGACAGGGCCTTGTTCGTATGTACCCATCGCAACCGGAAGATGAAAGTGGACCGGCGATCCCTCCAACAAAAATTGATAGAAGGCGCAGCGACCGCCGCAGGCCGCAGCGCATCCTACACGGCGCGGTTGGCCCCGGCGCACCGCCGGACCGCACCGGACGGCCGTTCCTCCTGCGCCTCCTACGGCCGAAGCGCCGCCAGCGGAGCCCAACCACCCGGACGAAAACACCCGGACGAAAACCCGGACGAAAACAATGCAGGGCGGATGGGGGTTCGACGGGACGGGCGAGAGAGATTGGCTGAGATTGGCCTCGGCCCGATCGGGTCGGGCCCGGTCGGTCTCCTCTCGCCGCTTCGTTTCGCCGCGACGGCTCCGCCTCGTCCAGACGGACGGGATGATGCATCGAACTGCATGCGGCAGCGCCACACACGCTCCCGCCGCGCAGAGCCCGGCCGATCCCGGCGGTGCCGTTCCTGCCTCTCCTTGCTTCTCTTCACCCACCCAAGGTGCCTGTGATCAATCTTCTCATCAACGTCGACCACGTCGGTACGCTTCGCAACGCCCGGCAGGAGACCTTCCCCGACCCCGTTCATGCCGCCGCTCTCTGCGAGCAGGCCGGCGCGGACGGGATCGTGTTTCATCTTCGCGAGGACCGGCGCCACATCACCGAGCGCGACGTCCACCTCTTTGCCGAAACGGTTCAGGGAAAGCTGGACTTCGAACTGTCGACCGATCCGGACGTGGTCGACATCTGCTGCGACGTCGGGCCGGACCTGGCGACGCTCGTTCCGGAGCGCCGCGAGGAGGTGACCACCGAGGGCGGACTGGACGTCGAGGCCAACCGCGATCGTCTCGACACGGTCATTCCCCGGCTGTACGATGCCGGCGTCGAGCAGGTGAGCCTGTTCGTCGATCCGGTTCCCGAACAGATTCACGCCGCCGCTGCAACCGGAGCCAACACCATCGAGCTGCACACCGGCGACTATGCAAACGCAACCACCGAGGCGGAGTGCCACCGGGAAGCCGAGCGGTTAGCCGACGGGGCCGAGGCCGCTCACAGCGCCGGGCTGCGCGTCCATGCCGGCCACGGACTCGACTACAACAACTTCGCTCTCTTCCGAAACACCGTCCCCCACGTCGCCGAGGTTTCGATTGGCTTCGCCGTTATGGCCCGCGCCATCCTGTCGGGGCTCGACACGGCCGTGCGCGACATGGCGGGCGTCGTCAAGCACTGAGCGGTTCGGTGGCAAGCCGCTGCCGGTCGGCGCTCTCCACGGCCCGTCCTCTTCCCCTTTCCGCCCATTCTCGATCCTGCCCGTCTCGATCCGCGTTATGCCCTCCGATTCCCGTCCCGCCCCGTCTTCCAGCGACGCCGGGCCCTCCGTTCCCGATGCGTCCTCCGACGCGACCTCTCCTTCCGAGACTTCTCCTTCCGAAGCGCCGTCGCCCGATTCCGAGGCGCCGTCGCGCGAGGCGACGGATCCTCTCGCCGGCGACCCGTTTTCGGAACCGGAGGACCCCGGCGACGTGCTCGGCGATGCGTCCGAGGGCGGCACGCCGTTCTATGAGGACGTCCCGGACGATCACCGGAGCGGGTACGTCGCCATCATCGGCAAGCCCAACGTGGGCAAGTCGACCCTCATGAACGCGATGCTCGGTCAGAAGCTGTCGATCGTGACGCGGAAGCCGCAGACCACGCGCAACCGCGTGATCGGCATTCATTCCGGGCCCGACCATCAGGTCGTTTTCCTCGACACCCCCGGGATCATCAAGCCGCGCTACCGCCTGCACGAGGCCATGATGGGACAGGTCGAGGGCGCGGTGCGCGACGCCGACCTTCTGTTGTTTCTTCACGAAGCGACGCAGGAGCAGCCGGACACCTTCAGCCTGGAGCAGGCCGGGCAGAAACAGGCGTTTCTCGTACTCACCAAGATGGACCTGATCCCGCAGGAGCAGGCGCTGCCGCTTGTGGAGTCCTATCAAGACCTTCGGGCCTTCGACGAGATCGTGCCCACCTCCGCCCTGAACGGCCAGAACGTCGACACGCTCGTCGACCTGATCGTGGAGGCTATGCCGAAGGGGCCGCCGTTTTACCCGAAGGAGATGGTCAGCGAGCATCCGGAGCGCTTCTTCGTGGCGGAGATCATCCGCGAGAAAGCGTTTCAGCAGTACCACGAGGAGATCCCGTACTCTGTGCAGGTCAACATCGTGCAGTACGAGGAGCGGGACGGCGACGAAAAGGACTACATCGACGCCGAGATCGTGGTGATGCGCAAGTCGCACAAAGGGATCTTGATCGGCAAGGGCGGCCGAGCGTTGAAGGCCCTCGGAACGGCCGCGCGCGAGGACATTGAGGCGTTCGTACAACGCCCCGTCTACTTGAACCTACACGTGAAGGTGCGGGAGGACTGGCGGGACCGAGAGTCCTTCCTTCGCTCCTACGGCTACCGGAGATAGCCGTCGGGGCCAACGGGCGAACCGGGCCAACGGGCGAGACGGCCTCACCCGCGCTCCGGAACGCACCGCGGGGCCGCAATCAGCATCTCGTCAGCAGCATCTCGTCAGTAGCATCTCGTCAGCGGCATCCCGTGCGGTCGCGTTCCGTCCGGCCACGTCCGGCGGCATCCCGTGCGGTCGCGTCACGGTGCGAGGGATACTGCGAGCCCCTTCTCCACTGCCGCCGCGAACCGGTGGGGCACGGCGGCGGCCGGGATGCGATGCTGCTGCATCTCCCGGCGCTCGGGATACGTCTTTCGCAAGGTGCTGAAGTAGTTGCCCCGGTCCTCCGCAGGGACTTCTAAAACCCTTCGGAAGCGGGCATCATCTCCCTCGATGTCGACCATCTGGGCGGCCAGCGCGTCCAGGTAGTCCGTCGGCGGCAGCGAGCCGTCGGGAGGGGTGCACCGGAGCGCGTCGGGAGACTCGGGCTGCAGGGCGTCGTCGGGCGTCCACACGGGCGACACGCCCTGAAACCGGCAGAACGCATCGTAGAGCATTTTCGTCCCGCGCAGCTTGCCGTCGCGGGCGTATCCGGCAATGTGGGGCGTGGCGACGTCGGACCGACGGATCCACTGCGGGTGCGGCGACGGCTCCTCCTCCCACACGTCGAGGATCGTCGCCTGAACGGGTCCGTCGTCGAGGGCGCGGACGAGCGCCCGGTTGTCGACCACCGCTCCCCGCGACGTGTTGATGAGCCAGGCTCCTGGGTTCATGGCCGCGATCGTGTCGGCGTCGAAGAGATGATGGGTCGGGTGCGGTCCGTCCGTTGTCAGCGGTGTGTGGAGGGTAATCACGTCCGCCGCATCCAGCAATTCACTCAGGGGGCGAAACGAAGAGCCGATCGCCGAGGGCGCATCTCCCTGCATGCGGCGAGGAGGGTCGTTAAGGAGCACTGCTGCTCCGAGGTTTGGAAGACGACGGGCAAGCCGTCCCCCAATGTTTCCGCACCCGACAATGCCGATTGTGCAATCTGAGATGGACACCCCTCTCCGAACGGCTACGTGAAGAAGGGCGGCAATCACGTAGTCGGCCACGGAGTCGGCATTGGAGCCCGGCGCGTGGGCAAACGCGATCTCTCGGTCTTGCAGCGCCTGTCGATCGACGTGATCGGTCCCGATTGTGGCCGATCCCACAAACCGAACGCAGGAGTCTTTCAGAAGAGCCGAATCGACCCGTGTAACACTGCGGACGAGAAGTACATCTACGTCTTGAACGGCATCCGGCGAGATCTCGCGGCCGGGAAGCGTCCGCACCGTCCCGAAGCGACTGAAGGCGTCTTCGACGTGCGGGATGTTTTGATCGGCACAGATGATTCGGTCTTCGGCCATAGAGGCAGGTCGCTGGCAGGACGTTGTGAAGGGAAGGACAATGGATATACGCTCAAAAACCGTCTGATATCCGTTTGATCACGTTGATGAACGCGGGGTCAATACGAGTCCAAACACACATTAAGAAGCATCGCAGTCCGGACAAACTCTGTTCTTGTTACATTTACGGCCAATCATTCAAGGAAACCTCCCCCCACACCGCTCGTTGACCGGTTCAGCATGTCCAAGAGGGCGGAGTCAACGATTCATTTCGTTTCTCTTCTGCGATTCGCGACTGATTCCAGCTCGATTGATGTCGCTTCTGGACACGCAAATCATTGGATTCCGAACAGCCGAGTACCAAACATGAATACACGCGCTACAATGGTGTGTGTCTCGATCGGAGCAGCCGTGGTTCTCACGGCGGCCCAGGTGACGCTCGACAGCGCCTCGCCGTCGCCGACAGACGGGCGCTCCCCGTCGTTCGTCCACTCGATCATCGGGTCGACGAACGAGGCGTCCGTGCAGGTCGACACCTCCAGCACACACTTCGAACTGCTCAGCGCCGTATACGGGCGTCCGCAGTACACGGCATCGGAGCCTGCATCGCTTCTTCCGCGCATCGAGGCGCCGACCCTGTGGCTGGCTCGGGCCATTTATTCGGAAACCAAGAAGCCGCACGAGCAGGAACTCGTCGCCTGGGTGGTTCGCAACCGCGTGGAAACCAACTACCGGGGCCAGACCACCTACCGAGGGGTCGTCCTGGACCCGTACCAGTTCAGCGCGTTCAATCCCGGTTCTTCGAAGCGCCAGTTCTACCGCAGCCTGACGCCGGACATGCAGCTGCCGGGGTGGCAGCGGGCCATCAGCATCGCCCATTACGTCCGGCACGCCGATCCGGCCTATCGGCCGTTCTCGGTGAAAACGCGCCACTTCTTCAGCCAGCAGTCGATGGCCGGACACCGGTTTCCGTTCTGGGCGGAGGACCGGGAGAACGTATCCCCCGGCTGGAACTACACGATCGACGCCCGCCGTTTCCGCTTCTACGAAAAGATTTCGTAGGCCGGATGCGACGCCCGATGCGACGTGCCGGGGGCGGTGGTTTCTATCGTCCCGCTCCGCTTTGCCCTGCACGAACGACTGCGGGCCGCCCCGGTCAGGGAGCGGCCCGCAGTCGGTTGGGTCCAACGGATTGAGTCCGGGCGGTGCGACGCGGCCGGCTAGAACAAGACCGTGAGACGCACGCTGAAGGCACTGAAGCGCGGCGAGTCCTCCGGACTGAAGTCCTGGCCGCCGATCTCGAAGTCGTCCTTGATAAACTTCGTCGCGCCAAACTCGTAGCGCAGCTCCGGCTGCAGGGTAATCGGCAGGCCCGGCAGCGTGATATCCGTACCGGCACCGACGTTCAGGGAAAACGAGAGGTCCTCGGTGGCATCATCAAAGTCGTCCTCGCCGTTCACGAACGTAAATTGCGGCCCGGCCAACAGGTACGGACTGACGACCGGCGTGGGCAGCACCGTGAAGCGCAGATCGACCGGGACCTCGTACGCCGTCACGTCGAACGAACCATCCAGGGCATTCCCCCGCAGTTCGTAGGTTCCCACCCGGCGGTACAGGAAGCCGGGGCGGATGTCAACCGGGCCGATCCCCAGGTTGTAGACGACGCCGAGGTGGTAGCCGGTCGAGTTGTTAAAGGCCGCCTCGCCGCCGGCACTGTTCCGGATGTCGTCGGTCGATTCGAAGTTCAGGCCGCCGGTGATGCCGAACTGGGCCTGTGCGGGGGCGGTGCCGAGGATCAGCAGAAGCGCTGCGAGCGGTGCCCAGTGAGGGGGAGGAGAGAGAAACCGTTCCATAGACCAGGGTCGATTGTGAGACGAATGCGGGGCCGGGGCCGGAGGGATGCTCCGGCAGCCGGCAGTCGGTCATCGCGCGAGGCGACGGGCCATCGGCACCGCGATGGAAGTGCGGCCTTCATCGGGGGACGGACTGCCAGTAAGTGAAGGCGCGTCGACCGGACCAGAAAGTAACGGAGCGACGCCCAGCCGATGAATCTCCATCGGTTCCCCTCCGCCGTCGCCCGTCCGGATCCGATTTCGTCTCGGGAACGGATGCTTCGAGACCAGATGCTTCGAGACCAGATGCTTCGGGAACGATTCCGTCACCCTTCCCCGCTCCTTCTCGGGGCGTCCGCGTCGGCGGCGACGGGGGCATCCGCTGCCGTCACCGGTGGCGACTCGTCGGCAAGAAACGGCGGTGCGTCGCCGGGGTCGCCGGTTGACGTCGGAGAGGGGGTCGGCTCGCCGTCGCTCGTTCCGATGTATACAACGGCGGCGATGAGGGCCGATGTGAGGAGAAAGCAGAAGATGCCGAAGGCGAGAGCGACGGGGTGCAGGTCGTAGTCGATAAGAGGCATGGGGGACGGCGGGCTCGGGCGGACCAGTGGACGGGGTCTCACGCGCACACGCTGTTCTCCTCCGCAGACCGGCAGACAGCCGCCGCGCGATCACGGTCGACGTCGGCCCGGCGGGAGGTCTTCCGACCTCCAACCTCAGGCCGCCGGCGCAGAACGTGGCGGGAGACGGACGGGCACTAGATAGATGACTTCATCCACCGAAAGTTGCCGGCGCACCCGAGGTCGGTAGAATCGGATAGCACAGACGGGACCTATCGGCTCACACCCTCGTTCACCGGCGGCTTAATCCCGAACCGAGGCCGTCATCGCCGGCTCCTTTGATCCGCGCGGCGACAGGTCCTGCGGGTCCGGCACCACCGTGTCCAGCACCCGCGCCGACGAGATCACGCCCGGCATCCCCGCTCCCGGGTGCGTCCCGGCCCCGACGAAGTAGAGGCCCTCCACGTCCTCGCTCTCGTTGTGCGGGCGAAACCACGCGCTCTGCGTCAGCCGCGGCTCGACGCTGAACGCCGCTCCCTTCAGGCTCTTGTAGTCGGTCTTGAACTCTCGCGGCGTCAGCATGCGGCTCGTGACGAGACGGTCCCCCAGGTCCGGCAGGATCGTCTCCGACAGGTAGTCCTCCACCTTCTGCCGGTAGGGCTCCGCCTCCGCCCGCCAGTCGGTCCCGCTCTCCAGGTGCGGAACCGGCGAGAGAACGTAGAAGGCGTCGTGCCCCGCCGGCGCCATCGACGCGTCGGTCTTCGTCGGGCGGTGCAGGTAGAGGCTGAAGTCGTCGGCCAGGTCCTTCCGCTCGAAGATGTCCTCCAGCAGGCCGCGGTAGCGCGGGCCCATCAAGATCGTGTGGTGCTCGACGTCGTCGTAGATGCGGTCGGTGCCGAAGTACCAGACGAAGAGGCTCATCGAGTAGTCCATCGACTCGACGCGCCGGTCCGTCCAGGTGGTGCGGTGCTTCGCGTCGATCAGGTGGCGGTACGTCCAGCCGACGTCGGCATTGGAGACGACGAGGTCCGCCTCGATCGTTTCGCCGGAGGTGAGCCGCACGCCCTCGGCGCGGCCGCGGCCGGAGACCAGGATCTCATCGACCTCCGCGCCGTAGCGCTGGGTTCCCCCCAGGTCGTCGATCAGGTCGGC
>CAKZLV010000038.1 GCA_937127285.1 uncultured Bacteroidota bacterium | reverse complement strand
AGAGGTTCGTAGTCGCCTTCGAGACCCTCGCCGCGCACGACCTGAGTCTCGTCGTGAAGTTCGGGGTGCAGTTCGGCCTCTTTGCGGGCAGTATCCTGCGCCTCGGGACGCAGAAGCACCACGAGCGCTACCTCGAGGCCGCGGGCACGATGGACCTCCCGGGATGTTTTGCGATGAGCGAGCGCGGGCACGGATCCAACGTTCGCGATCTCGAAACGACCGCCCGCTACGACCCGGAGGCCGAAGAGTTCGTCATCAACACGCCCCGCGACGCCGCCCGGAAGGAGTGGATCGGCAACGCGGCCGAGCACGGACGGATGGCGACCGTCTTTGCACAGCTGCACACCGGCGGCGACCAGTACGGGGTTCACGCGTTTCTCGTGCCCATTCGCACCGACGAGGGAGACCCCTGCCCGGGCGTCCGCATCGAGGACTGCGGGCACAAGCTGGGCCTGAACGGCGTCGACAACGGCCGGATCTGGTTCGACGAGGTGCGCATCCCCCGCGAGAACCTGCTCGACCGCTTCGGGTCCGTCCATCCGGACGGCACGTACGAGAGCCCGATCGCCAGCTCCGGGAAACGGTTCTTTACGATGCTGGGCACCCTGGTGGCGGGGCGGATTTCGGTGGGGCGCGCCGGGCTGATGGCTGCGAAGTCCGGCCTGACGATTGCCCTGCGCTACGGGACCTGCCGCCGCCAGTTCGGCCCGAAGGGCGAAGCGGAGCGCCCCTTGATGGAGTACCGCACCCACCGGCGCCGCCTGCTTCCGCCCCTGGCCACGACGGTCGGCCTGCACTTCGCGCTCGACGACCTGACGCGCCGCTTCGCCGCCCGGGGGCCCGACGAGTCGCTGGAGGACATCGAGGCGGACGCGAACGCGCTCAAGGCCTACGCCACCGGCCATACGATCTCTCTGCTCCAGACGGCGCGGGAGGCCTGCGGCGGACAGGGGTACCTCACCGAGAACCGGATTGCGGACCTGAAGGCCGACACCGACGTCTTTGCCACGTTTGAGGGGGACAACACCGTCCTCTTTCTGCAGGTTGCGAAGGGGCTCTTGTCCGACTTCCACGAGGAGTTTCAGGATATGAACGTGTTCGGCCTCCTCCGCTTCGCGGCCGAAGAAGTGGCGACGCGCGTCGTGGAGCGCAACCCTGTTACCGTCCGCAACACCGAACCCGACCATCTGCGCAGCGCCGACTTTCAGACGGCGGCCCTGGACTACCGGCGCGACCACCTGCTGCAGTCGGCCGCGCAGCGCTTGAAGCGACGCATCGAAAACGGCATGGAGCCGTTCGACGCCTTCACCGACGTTCAGGACCACCTGGTCGACCTCGCCCGGGCCCATGCCGAGGACCTGGTGCTGCGGCGGTTTCGGGAGGCCGTTGGCGAGGTTGAGGCGGACGGTGTGCGGGCGGTTCTGGATCGCCTGCGCAGCCTGTACGGCCTCGCCCGCATCGAGGCCGACCTGGGCTGGTTTTTGGAGGCCGGGTACATCAGCTCCAGCAAGTCGAAAGCGATTCGCGGAGAGGTCAACGCCCTCTGCGACGAGATTCACCCGGATGCGCTCGAACTCGTCGACGCCTTCGCGATTCCGGACGCCTGCCTCGCCGCACCGATTGCGACGTGAGCCGGGCGGTTGGGGGTCGGGCGAAAACAGCGAACGCCGTCGGCTGGTTGAAGCACCGGTTGTCGATGGAGGCTGCTCGCCGACGCGAGGAATCTAGCCCACGGCACGGTGTCCGAATCCACCGGCCGCGCCGAAGGCCCTGTTACCGTTCTCCTCGAACTTCACCTTCCAGATCGAGGGCATCACGGGGTAGAAGATGTCGTAGGTCCGAGCCCCCTTCGCGTCCGTGCTATTGGATTGGAAGGCTTCGAGAACAACTTGGAGCTTGAACCCAGGGCTGTAGCTTCGCTTACTCACGGCAGTATTGGATTGGGGAGGGTGCAGAAAAGATAACCGTCCTGCGACTCAACCTCAGCTTAGTTGACCCAGCGGTTCAACTTTTCGAGCGTACCTCACCGGCTCAAAGCTTGCTCATGGCCTACTGAGGCTACTATTTGTCTCGTGATACCGGCAGTTTATGAGCGTGCGTCGGTGATTGACCTGGGGACGCGATCTCCTTGGGCTCATCCGGTGACTGCACGTGGTCTGGGTCCCTCTGCTCGTCCCATCACCATCAGCGCAGCCCATGTGGATTTCGTGCGCATGGCCGTTGAGGATGCGCCGCTCCCGCTGGTGCAGGAATGAATTTTGATTTCGCTCCAAGCATACGAAGCGGGACCTGGCGCGCCCACGGTTGATCGACAGCATTATCGACAGTAGTAATTATTGACAGTAGTAATGGGACGGTCCCCGCGACTGAATAGGTCGGCGGGAAGAGCGACCACCAGCTGCATGGACGCCCTTCGCATTCTCGCCCATGAATCCCCCCGGTCTTCGAACTGCCGGGCCGAAGGCGTCAAAAGACGCACAGGCGCCTGTTTGGAGACGCACTCGTGACCCTCGAAGTCGCCGCCCACCCGATGCATACTCAACTTCGCGCGGGCTTTCTTGCCGAGGCTGTTCGTGATCACTTCGCGGATCATTCCACCTCTCTCGGCGAAGACGTTATCAATCACCTCACGGCTTTCGATCTGAGCGTGGAAGGCCCCGTTGAGCCGTTCTCTGTTGACGACCCGATCCTGGCCGTCGCGGAGAACCTGATCACGCGAGGCATCCCGACCCTTCCCTCCCTCCGCGTCGAAACCGCCCTGGCTCGGGCGACCGATCTCACCGAGGAGCGCCGCGTCAAGGGATCGATTTCTTTTCCGTTCTCCGATGAAATGGGTGCAGACGAGAAACGCCTTCTGCGCTACAGCCTCCTCCCGATCGATCCGTCCATTTCTCCGGCCGACGTAGCGACTGGACTGGAGCCCCGGCTCGACAGCGACGAAGAGAAAGACTTCCTGCAAGGCGGCGCCCCGGAGGCGATCGGCGAGTGGGCGTGCCAACTGATTGAGCCGCAGCGTCCCCTCGATACGATCGTTCCGGAAGAGCAGGCTCTCGACTTCAGCCGGCAGAATGTCGACTTCGCGTCTCAACTCCCCGTTGCTTCCGGTTCGGACGGCGGGCTCGTGGTTGAGATCGACGGCAAGCACCACGAGGAGGCCGGGCAGATCCGCCTCGACAAGAAGCGGGACCGCGCGTGCGATTCGGCCGGGTGGACGTACGAGCGCATCGAGGCGAAGAACGCAGCCAGCCCGCCTTTGGAGACCCGTTCCAGGCTACGCGATGCTTTCGATCATCCGTGCGGGCAAATTCTGCGGGAGAATTACGAGGCGCCGTTTTGGAAAACGGACCGAGAGCCCGCAGACGGCAGCTCCGAACCGCCTGGAGACGCGGGGGACTCTTCGGCCGACGGAGGGCCGCCGGTGCAATGGATGCACATGGCGCTGATCCCAATGCAGGTCGCCCGAATTCAAAAGACTCTGCTCCGCCTCCTGCGGCGCGGTCAGCTCGACCTGAATGCGCGATCGTGGACGATTGCGATCGCCGAACGAGACGTTCCCGGAGCGCGCCTTGCCGTTGCGGATTTCTTGGACCTGATGGAGAACCTCCTCCTGCTGAAAGGCGAGGGCCGGACGATCCCCAACGTGAACCTGTGCGTGTACCGGTCTCCCATCCATCGGGAGTTGGAACTCGGCGACCGGAATCGGGCGGATCGTGACGACAATCGCCGGCTCTCATCCGGCGACGGACGGTCCTCCGATCCTTTCGGCTTTGATGCCTACCTGACGGAGGATCCATCGGAGATGGCCCCGATGGATGCGGAGGTGGTGATTGACACGTCCGTCCTTCTTCGCCCCGGACTGGAGCCTCTGTCCTCAGGCCAGGTCGATCGGCTGGGCTCTCGTGCGGTGCAGGCCACCATTCGCACCGCTCACGCTCCGACGACCTGGTCCTACGTTCAGAAGGGCACTCCCACCCGGTACGACGTCCCCGAGCCGTTGGGCGACCAGATTGCCGGGGACGAGCAAGCGAAGGAGCATCCGCAACTTCGCCCCCTCCTCTACTTCCTCCGCAACGTCTTTCGGAAAGAGTCCTATCGCCCGAACCAGGTCGACATTCTCTCCGAGTCCCTCCGCGGGAAGGATGTCATCGGGCTTTTGCCCACCGGAGCCGGCAAGTCGCTGACCTACCAGCTCTCCGCCCTCCTCCAGCCGGGGGTTTCCGTCGTCGTTGCGCCGCTGAAGTCGCTGATGCACGACCAGTTTGCCAACCTTCGCCAGGCCGGCATCGGGAGCGTCCGGTACATCGACTCCTCTCTCGGGACGCAGGAGCGCCAGAGGGTCCAGCGCGAGATGCGCGAGGGCCGCTTCCAGTTCGTGTTTGTCTCGCCCGAGCGGCTTCAAATCCAAAAATTTCGAGATCACCTCCAGTCGATGGAGGTCCCGATCACGTACTGCGTCGTCGACGAGGCCCACTGCGTCTCGGAATGGGGCCACGATTTTCGGACGGCGTACCTGCGCCTTGGGGCCAACGCTCGCGAGCACTGTTCGACGGAGTGGCCCAATCTCCCGATTATCGCCCTTACGGGAACGGCCTCCTTCGACGTGCTGGCCGACGTTCGCCGCGAGCTGGAATTCGGGGAGGAGACGAACACGGTGACGCCGGCAACGATGGAGAGAGAAGAACTGGTGTTCGACATCGTGCACGTTCCCTCTCCCGAAGTTGACTCAGACGACGATCCCTGGGAAATCAGGAAATCAGTTTTTCAGCAGAAAAAGCAGGTCCTGCCCGAGGTCGTGCGCGAGATCCCGAACCGGCTGGACCCGCAGGTGGAGGACAAAGCCCACAAAGAAGTCAGCAGGGAGAGCATCCGCCGTCCCTCTACGGGCGGACGTGGAGTCTCGGGCCCTTCTCAACCATCCGGCGGACCGGCCCCGGACTCACCTACAGCCGAGAGTCACGGCGACCCCGATCCGGACACCGATGAGTCTCGCTCAGGTGCTACTGATGGGGAGCCCGGTCAGACGGAGGTCTTCTTTGCACCGGACGGTCCGCATACCAATTCGGGGCTTGTATTTACTCCCAACGCCAACGGCGATCTTGGCGTTCAGGAACTCTCCAATCGCCTTCGCAGCGGCGTTCATCCACTGCGGGGGGAGGTGGGCACGTTTGCAAGTTCGGACGACGAGCAGTCCGAGGAGCAGCTAAGCGAGACACAGGAGGCGTTCAAGGCCAACGACCTGAGTGCCCTGGTAGCCACGAAAGCGTTCGGGATGGGCATCGACAAGCCCAACATCCGGTACGTGGTCCACATGAATATGGCGCAGTCGATCGAGTCCTACTACCAACAGGCCGGGCGAGCGGGGCGAGACGGCGATCCCGCCCGATGCGTGATCCTTTACTGCGATCAGGAAATCCCGTCCCAGGAAGCCTCCGGGGAGAACGATGAGGACGTCGATGCTGCTTCGCCAACAGTGACCGTCGACCGTGAGCTCCTTCTGTACTTCCACCGCAACTCGTTCAAGGGCCCGGAGAAAGAGAAGCGGATCGTCTACGACCTTCTCACGGGCGATGCGCGTCCAGAGGGGGAGAGCCCGGATATTCAGGCGCTCGTCCGGGATATGGAGGTCGGCGACGCACCGCAAACCGTTGCGATCGACTTCGACAACCGCGAGCTTCTCAAGGAGGTATCCGAGTATCTTCGATCGAACGCCGACCGCGGATTTACGCGGCGCGTCGTGTCGAAGGCCTTCAGGAAAGCCCGAAGTGAAGATAGCCTCACAAAGAAGCTCAAGTGGGCCTACAACCAGACCCATGACGAATGGCCCGCGTGGGAATGCCTCGAGGGACACGAGAGGTGGCTACAGACCTGGTTTAAGCGGCTTCGCGATGAGCAGGACACGTTTCGGGCGGTCTACCGCCTTTCGACCGTCGGCGTGATTCGGGACTACACGGTCGACTACAATGCCGGCGTCATTCGGGCGGAGATTCAGAATCTGGGAGACGACGGGTTCATCGCCTCGCTTCAGGAGTACATCGGCCGGTACGTGGCTCCGGAGCGCATTCGTGAGATTCCCGATGGAGTTCGAGACCACCGGGGACAGACGGTTCTCCAGAAGTGCATCGGCTACTTGATCGACTTCGTGTATCGCTTGATCGCCCGCAAGCGGAAAGCGGCCGTCCAGGTGATGGAGGACGCCGTCCGAGAAGGGATTCGCGAGGGAAATGGTGCGTTCCGGCAACGCGTAAACACGTACTTCGACTCGCGCTACCTCCCCCTTCTTCAGCGCCGGGTCGAGGACCGCACCTTCACTCTGGACCTCATCTGGGACTTTATCGACGAGACCGAAGGCATCGACGACAACGTCAACCACCTCCGGGGCGCCTGCGATCGCCTGCTGAGCGAGTACACGGAAAATGGGGCGCTCTACCTTCTGCGGGCCTACACTCGCTGCCTGCTGGACGGAGGGCAGCATACGGAATTCCGGAGCGACCTGCGCGAGGGATGGCGCCTCTTTCGCGACATCAAAGACCTATCGTGGCCGGAGTATCTCCAGGCCCTTTCCACCTACCGGGATCAACTGGCTCAATACGACAACCGCCTCCAGGGCGTGCTCGACGAAGAGATCGCCCGCGTCCACGCGCAGTGGCTTCAGAAATTCAACGAGCGCTTCGTCGGCGATCTGGCCGAACAAGAGCCGCGGCCCGTGTAGTGACGCGTGGGGCTCGCTTCGACGCCGTATATCAACCGCCGATGATATCAACCGCCGATGGGGGCCTTCGCAGCGATAGTCCTTGCTCATACGCGGAGGGTCCCTACTCAGACGGCTCATTATCGGACGGTCCGCCACTCGAATCCGGCTTCGCCACTTTTTCCACCAACTCCCCAACAGCAGACGGTCCCATGGACGACTCGCCACAGACCAACGG
Source organism: uncultured Bacteroidota bacterium (assembly GCA_937127285.1). Classification (GTDB taxonomy): domain Bacteria; phylum Bacteroidota; class Rhodothermia; order Rhodothermales; family Salinibacteraceae; genus CAKZLV01. The sequence continues at coordinate 1,130 of CAKZLV010000038.1, read as the reverse complement.
CACGGCCGACCCTCCCTTCGCCGACACACCTGCAATCAGCCAGTCTCTGGCTGAACTGGAGGAGGAATTGCAGCGCCTCAAATCCGCTGCCGAGCACATCGAGGCAAGCAAAGAGGCCGCACTCAAAGCCGCCGAGACCGCCGACGGTGTCCGCGCGTCCACAGGGGATCTCTCCGAGTCTGCCCATCGGCTGGTCGAGGAGATCGACGACGTGGACTTTCCCTCCCGGATCGATAAGATCAACGCGTCCATCGAAAGTGTGGAAGCGGAGGTCGATGGCGTCCGGTCCGAGGTCGACAGCGTCCGGTCCGAGGTCGAAGGCATCCCCGACCAGATCCAGTCCGTCTCTAAAGAGCAGGCAGAGCGCCTCGAAGAGTCTCTTCAGGCAACCGAACAGCGGGTTGTAGAGAAGGTCGAGACCCACTACGAGAACGTCGAGCGCCTGCACGACGAGACTCGCCAAACCCTTGTCGAGATCCAGAAATGGACAAAGGGAGCCGTCCTCTTGGGCGGGACCGCCCTTCTTCTCGTCGTGCTCTTCGCTGCGGTGTGATTGAGCGCAGGTCGGCCTTTCGCCGGTCGGCCGGTCCATCGTGGTGAGTGCGCTTCTTCGCCAGGCCGTCACCCACCCTTCTTCAGCGCCTCCATCCGGAGATTGTGGGCGCCGAGGCGGCGGTGGCGGCTGCGATGGCAGGTGGTGAGGATGATCTGCATGTCCTGGGAGACGCTGTGCAGAATGTCGCCGATCACCTCGAAGCGGTCGGGATCGGTGTCGGAGAGGACGTCGTCGAAGAACACCGGATGGGGACGCTCCCGCGCCACCAGCCTCGCCATCGCCAGGCGGATCAAGAGGCTGAGCTGCTGCCGGGCGCCGGCGCTGAGCTGATCGAAGTCGAAGCTTCCGTCCGTCGAGCGGCTGAGCTTCTCCAGAGCCAGGTCTTCGTCGAACGCAACGGTGCTCTCCTCCGCATCGAAAAACCGGCCTAGGAGCCCCTCTACTTCCTCGCGGAGCGGCGCCAGATAGCACGCTTGCGCGGCTCGGCTCGCTTCTCGGTCAGGGTGTTGTAGAGGCGCTTCGCCGCGGCGTCCGGAGAGGAGCCGGTCGCCCGGTTCGTGGTGAAGTCCGGCGG
>CAKZLV010000037.1 GCA_937127285.1 uncultured Bacteroidota bacterium | reverse complement strand
CCCCGCTCCGCGCCCCCGGAAGCGCCCCGGGTCGTCGAAACCGACTCCACGCTCTTCGTCCGAAGTCCGGCGATGACGGTCGCCGCCCGGAAGCATCCCCTGCGCCTCCGGTTCGCCGATGAAACCGGGCGAACGCTCGTGGCGGAGTCCGACTCGAACGCGGTCTTCGCCAACACGACCCGCACGGTTCGCTTCCGCATCGACCCCGACACCCGCTTCTACGGGACCGGCGAACGGAGCGAGTTCGGACTGCACGGAACGGCGTTCGACGTCTACAACACGGCTATCTTCAACTACAACCGGGCGCGGATGACGATGAAGGTGAACGTGCCGTTTGTGTCCACCACGGGCGGCTACGGACTCTTTATCGACAGCCACCATCCCGGGCGCTTCGACGTCGGCGCGGCCGACTCGACGGAGATGGCCTACGCCGCACAGGGCGGCACGATGACGTACTACGTCCTCGGCGGCGGCATCCCCGAACAAATCGAGCACTACACGGCGCTCACCGGCCGCCAGCCGATGCCGCCGAAGTGGTCGCTCGGCTACATCCAGTCGAAGTACGGCTACCGAAATGCGAGTCAGGCCCGGGGCGTCGTCGATACCCTCCGTGCGAAGGGGTTTCCGGTCGATGCGCTCGTTCTCGACCTCTACTGGTTTGAGCACATGGGCGATCTGGCCTGGAACCGGGACGCTTTCCCGCGCCCCTTCCAGATGATGCGCGACCTGAAACGGAAGGGCGTCCAGACGGTCGCCATCACCGAGCCCTACATCGTCGAACCGTCGCGCCTCTACGAGCCGGCCGTCGACAGCGGCTACGTGGGGACGACCGAAGACGGCGCGCCCTACCCGATCGAGGACTGGTGGTCGTGCAGCGACTGCGATGCCGTGCTGTGGGACGCCACCAACCCGGACGCGCGCGACTGGTGGTGGAGCCAGTACCCCGACTTCATGGGCGACGAAATGGCCGGGCTGTGGACGGACCTCGGCGAACCGGAAAAGCACCCGGACGCGATGCGGCACCACGGCGGCAGTGCGCGATCCATCCACAACCTCTACAACAACCTCTGGGCGCAAACCCTCTACCGCGGATGGCAGGAGGAGCGCCCGAACCAGCGCATCTTCAACCTCACGCGGTCCGGCTTCACCGGCATCCAGCGCTACGGCACCACCCTGTGGAGCGGGGACGTCGCGCGAAGCTGGACGGGCTTCCAGGACCAGCCCGCCCTGCTTCTGAACGTCGGCCTCGCGGGAATCGGACTCTACGGGTCGGACCTCGGGGGCTTCTCGACCGGCACCACGACGCCGGAGCTCTACGCCCGCTGGATGCAGCACGGCGCCCTCACGCCGACGATGCGCCCCCACGGCTTCGACGGCCAGCAGCCCACCGAGCCCTGGCGGTTCGGCCCGGACGCGGAGGAGGTCTCCCGCTCGGCCGCCCGCCTGCGCTACCGGCTCATGCCGCTGCTCTACACCCTCGCCTGGGAGAATCACCGCACCGGCCTGCCCCTCGCGCGTCCGCTCTTCTTCGCCGACCCGTCCGACGACCGCCTGCACGGCGTGACCGACGCCTACCTGCTCGGCGAGTCGCTCCTCGTCGCGCCGGTCCTGCAGGACAGCGCCCGCACCAAAGACGTCGTCTTGCCCGAAGGGACCTGGATTCCATGGGGAACCGACCGTCCGCGGCCGGCGGTCATCGATGGCGGTCGAACCGTCACCGTCGACGCTCCGCTCGACCGGATTCCACTGTTCGTGAACGCCGGCTCGATGGTCCCGACGCGGCCGGTGGCCCCGCACACCGGCGCCCAACCCGCCGATACCCTGGGGATGCGGGTCGTGCCGGATCCGGAAGCCGACGCCTCGTTCTCCGTCTACGAGGACGACGGACAGACGCTCGCCTACCGGGACGGCGCCTACAGCATCACGTCCCTGCGGCAGACGTGGGAGGCGTCCGAAGACGATCGCACGCTCGTCCTGTCCATCGGTGCGGCCAGCGGCACGTACGACGGACAGCCGGAGGCCCGGACGCTGCAGCCTGCGATTCACCGCCTTGCCGTTTCGCCCACACGGGTCACGGCCAACGGACAGGCCCTGTCGGAGCAGCCGACCGTGGAGGCAGTCCGCGAAGAGGGAGGGTGGAGCTATGACGCCGACGCCGGCGTCCTGCACGTCCAGATCCGCGGCCGCACCCACGCCGCGCACACGATCACGGTCGAAGGGGTGTCGCTGCGATGAGGAGAGGATGACGGGATCCGGAGCGGTTGGCGCGACGCATCGGCTCGGTGGAGAGGGGGCCTCGTTGCCGAGGGGCGGCGCCTGGAAATAGCAGGAAGACACCCTCGGACGCCCCCGTAGGCCCATCCTCTGCTCCTCTGAATCCGCTTCCCGCAACAGACTGCGCCAAAAGTTTGATCTCTCCGCTCCGGATCTGGAATAGAACGAACGGGAACGGGGGCGTTCTTGCGGATGGGTGCCCGCCCCGACGGACGCAGCAGGCTGACCGTTCGGGAGCCCCCATCCGAGACGGAGGATCCGAGCGGCCCGTCCCGAATCGCGGGCAACGGCATCAGCCGGTTGCCTGCCCGTTGCCGCCCGTCCGCGCACCGCTGCCCGGATCTCCCGTTTCGGTTGGCAGATCGGAGCCGCTCCACTCGCACCAGCCGCCGTCGAAGACGGAGATATTCGGCCAGCCCATAAAGTAGGCGTTCATAAAGGCCTCGCTCGCGCGCCAGCCCGTGCCGCAGTAGAAGGCGATGTGCTTCTCCGGCACGACGCCGGCCTCCTCCCACTTCTGGGCGATCTCCTGAAACTCCCGCGTCGTGTAGTCGAAGTTGCGGTAGTTCTCCATGTGATAGGCGTCGGAGCCGCAGTTGCCGAAGATGGCCCCGGGAATCCGCCCCTTCGCCTCGATGTAGTGATACCCGCTTCGCTCCCCGATGTACTCCGGCCAGCTGCGAACGCTCACCAGCTCGCCGTCGTCGGCCGCCAGCAGGTCCTGCGCCTCCGACAGCTCCAGCATGAACTGCGGGTTGGCGGGAACGTCGATGCCGAAGTCGTCCACCGGCTCGGGCTCGACGTCGTCGGTCGATACCTCAAACCCGGCCTCCTCCCAGGTGTTGATCCCCCCGTTGAGCACCTTTACGTCTTCGACGCCGGCGTAGAGCATCAAAGCCGCACATCGCATCGCGCCGAGGTGACCGGCGCTCTGGGCGGGGAAGTCGTGCTCGTACGATGGAAAGGAGAACCGGCCGTAGAGAACCACCGTCGTGTCGTGCCGGATGCCGAGCCCTTCGAGCGCGCGCTTCAGCTCCTCCGGCGAGCGGCGGTTCCAGGTGTCGGGAGACTCCAGCCAGTTCGTGTTCAGCGGGACGGCGCCCGGGATGTGGCCGTCTTCGTAGTCGCTGCGGTGGTCGAAGTGGGCGTGGCAGAGGACGACGTCGTCCCCGTCGACACCGCTGGGATCGTCCCCCTCAAGGAGCGCTTGCAGCCACTCCGGGTAGACGAGCTGCCGGTAGCGCTTCAGAGCACGAAGCGGCCGGTTCGCGTCCGCCATCCAGTCGTCGGAAAAGCCGGGGTAGAGGCTGACGTCGGTGAAGCCGAGACGGTCGAGCTTGTCGGCCATTGACTCGGCGTCTTCGCCGTCGTAGCCGTAAATCGTAACCGGCGCGTCGGCGGCGATCTGTTTGTCGTCCAGCACCTCCACCCAGTCCATGTAGCGCGTCCAGCCCAGCGGAATGCTCTTCGCACCGGGAGCGTGCCCCCCGCGGGATTCTCCGTTCAACCGCCATCCGTTGTAGGCGGCCATGGGGCGGACGTCCAGGACCGTGTGGGTGGGATCGGACAGGTGCTCGGCGAAGGTGTCGGTCGAAACCGTCGGAAGGCTCTCGATCATGCGACGAAATCGGGTCGGCTGAGAAACGTATAGAATAGCGCGCAAACCAATAATGCAAAGCTATGTTCGCGCCATGCCGGATACAAGAATCCCCCCGCCCTCTCGCCGGAGCACCATTCAACCATCTTGATAAAGATCGGCGTTGGATGATGGTGGCTTTGCCCGGACGATCTTCTTGCACTCGTTCCTGCGCCCGGTTTAGAGTTACGCACGATAAGTCAATGCCAGTCGCGGGTTGGCGGGACGCTCGTACTGTCGTCGATGTGGCCAATCGCATTGGCCACACCCGACGGCCGTTCCGGCACAGGGTATC
>CAKZLV010000036.1 GCA_937127285.1 uncultured Bacteroidota bacterium | reverse complement strand
CTCCAGCTGCGGGACCGGCGGCTGCACCGCCGCCGCCTCCCCCACCGGATGCGTTGGGAGCCGTCTGCGCGGCCGGCTGCTCTCCGCCGTTGCCGTTCTCGCTGCCCCAACTCTGGCTCTGGCTCCACAGCGTCACGAAGAAGAGCCCGACGACGACCAGCACGGCGGTTCCGACGACCAGCGTGAGCTGCTGGCCCATGAGCTGCTGCTCGTCATCCTCCTCGTCCGCCTCGCTCTCGGACGCCGCGTCCACCGGCGGCGCTTTGCCCTCTCCGGACGGCAGGTCGGCCGCCACGCGACGCGTTCCGTCCGGAACGTCATCGTCCGGCGCATCCCTCTGCGGCACCGGTTCGGAAACGTCCTGAAGCTCCGTGCCGCACCGGCTGCAGAAGTTGGCTGCAGCCGGGTTCTCCCAGCCGCACTGGTTGCAGTAAACGCCGGCAGGGCCTTCGTGGACGGACGCATCGCCCGCCTCCGGATCGCTGGCGTCCCCCGTACGTCCGGCTGCATCGGAGGCAGAGGAATCGGACGCCGCCGCAGAACCCGGTTCCGGTTCGCCGGGCTGGCTTCCAGGAGTAGCTTCGGTTTCGGTCCGGTCGTCGGTTTCTTCGTGCACGACGCGGGTACCGCAAAGATCGCAGCGATCCTTATCCGCCGAAACGCGGGCGCCGCAGGAGGGACACGTGGTGGCGTTGGAAGCCATAGAACGAATCGCGATTGGTGACACACGACGAGATGGGCCGGCGGGGTACAGACCGACCGGCGGCTACCGGACCGTCCGCCCCCGTAGGCGATGGAAGACGCGCCGATGCCGAGCGTTCCGGATCTTCCCGATCTTTCGGTGGTGCCGCTGCAGCCCGGTTCCCTGTCCGCAACGCCCGACCCTGTACCGGGATTCAAAAGCCGCCGTGAAACACGAAGGCTCTCCGACGACCCGTCCCTTCCGCCGTCGAAACATTCCGGAGCGTATTGAGAATGAGGGAGCGTCGGTGTCGGAAATGTCGCCGCCATTCAGCTCTGCCTCGCCCGCACCGACCCCGCTCGCCTCGTTTCCCTTCCACTGCCCTCTCCTCCGCTCAATGATGGACCGTCCGTCCCTCCGGAGCGCCTTCCTCGGCGTTCTCCTGTTGCTGATTCCCAGCCTCGCCGCTGCGCAGTCCCCCGAAAACTGGCAGCAGCGCGTGGCCTACGACATGGACATCACGCTCCATGCCGACGACCACGAGGTGACCGGGACGCAGACGGTCACCTACGCGAACAACTCGCCGGATACGCTCGAAACGCTTTACTACCATCTCTACTTCGAGGCCTTCGAACCGACCTCGATGATGGCGGAGCGCAACCGGCAGCTTCCGGATCCGGACGGCCGCATCGTGCCGCGCATCTTCCAGCTCGGACCGGACGAACAGGGCTGGTACGAGGTGCGCTCGCTGGCGCAGGACGGCGAGGCAGTGGACTTCACGATCAACGACACCGTCCTGCGCGTCGACCTCGCCGAGCCAATTCCGCCGGGCACGTCGACGACCTTCGCCATGAACTGGCGCTCGCAGGTCCCGCTGCAGACGCGGCGCAGCGGGCGCGACAGCCGGGGCGGCGGCGTCGACTTTACGATGACGCAGTGGTACCCGAAAATCGCCGAGTACGACGAGCGCGGCTGGCACGCCGATCCGTACGTCAATCGCGAGTTCTACGCCCCCTTCGGCACGTTCGACGTCCGCATCACCCTCCCCGCCCAGTACACCGTCGGGGCGACGGGCCTTCTGCAGAACCCGGACGAGGTCGGGCACGGCTACGACCTCGCCGGATCGGGCACCTGGCGGCCGGAGGACGGCATCCCGGAGGCCGACTCCCTGACGTGGCACTTCGTCGCCGAAAACGTGCACGACTTCGCCTGGGCCGCCGACCCGGACTACGTCCACGACAAGGTGGAGGCGGATGGCACCACGCACCACATTCTCTACAAGCCGGATGTGGCCGCGTCCTGGAAGGACCTCCAGAAGCGGATGCCGCCGCTGACCCGGTTCTTCGAGTCGAAGTTCGGCGACTATCCCTACCCGCAGATGACCGTCGCGCAGGGCGGAGACGGCGGCATGGAGTACCCGATGTTCACCGCCGTGGCCGGGTACGACAACCCGGAGTTCGAGGAGAAGGACGGGCCGATCTCCATCCTCGGCACGACGGTCCACGAGTTCGCCCACATGTGGTACCACTCCGCCCTCGGGACGAATGAGAGCGATTATGCCTGGATGGACGAGGGCTTTACCACCTACGCGACCGAGGAGGGCATGGCGCACCTCCTGGGCCGCGAGCCCAACCACACCCGCTCCCGGCAGAGCTTCGTCTACATGCAGAAGATGGGCCTGGCCGAGCCGTTCAGCACGCCGGCCGACTGGTTCCAGACCAATACCGCCTACGGCATCACGTCGTATCCGGGTGGGCAGATGTTCGTGGACATGATGGGCTACGTGATCGGGGACGAGCAGCAGAGCGAATGGCTGCACCGCTACACCCGCCAGCGCCTGTACCAGCACCCGGATCCGTTCGACATCGAGCTCTTCGCCGAACAGGTGAGCGGGCTGAAGCTGGACTGGTACTTCTGGCAGTTCACCCACTCGACGCGGCAGCTCGACGATGCGATCACCGATCTCGACCAGCGGCAAACCGCCGACGGCGTCGAGGTCGACCTCACGCTCGAGCGCAAGGGCGAGGTGCGGATGCCCCAGGACGTGAAGCTGACCCTCGAAGACGGGTCCACGCAGTGGGTGAACATCCCGCTTCTCATCATGCACGGGCATAAGCCGGTCGGCAACGACTGGATCGTAACCGACCCCTGGCCGTGGGTGACGCCGAAGAAGACGTTCTCCTTCACCGTCCCCTCCCCCGTCACGAAGGCCGAAATCGACCCGCAGGGCGACACGCCGGACGTCAACCGCCTCAACAACACGGCCGACTTCCCGGTCACGACGCGCTTTCTCCGCGCCCCGGAAAGCGACTGGTTCTCGTACCAGCTCGGCATTCGTCCGCTGGGACTCTACGCGGACACCTTCGGCTTCGGCGGCGGTGTGCAGGCACGCGGGCAATATCTCCTCGGCGATCACCGACTGCGCGCGTCGCTGACGCTCTGGCCGCAGGTCCTGGCCTCCAACGGCGACGACCCGGACCTTGCCTCCAGCTCGGGATTCCCGAACACCGGCCCGGGTGCGCTTCCCGATCGCGCCGACGCGGGCTCCTGGGTCGGCGGCATCGACTACGAGCTCCGCTACACGATGCCGGCCGACCGTCTGACGCCGCGCTCGACCGTTTCGGTATCGGCCGAGAAGAAACAGGGCCTCCTGGAGAACCGGCTTGCGCTGAATCTGCCCCTGAACGGCGTCCTCGACGACGGAACGCATCGGCTGACGCTCTCGGGCGTCCATCAGTTCAACCCGAGCGATCGCGTGTTCGGAGCCGGCCGCACGTTGTACCGCGTGCGCCAGGATGTCTTCTTTGCGGAGGCTGCCAACTACAACCCCTTTCAGCAGTCGCACCTCGCCTCGGCGACTGTGAACTGGACGGCAGAGTCTAACGGCAACCGCCTGTCGCTCTTCGGTGAGCTGGGCGGCTCGCTGAAAGCGGACGGTCGACTGCCGGGCGCAAACCGGATTCGGGTGGAGGGAACCCAGACTCGGGACCTCGGACCGCTCACGGCCCGCGCAGACATTCAGGTCGGCCTCGGCAGCGACGATCTCGCCCTGCACAAGCGGTTCGTCCTCGGGGGACGCTCCGTTGAGTCGCAGTGGCGAAGCGATGTCTTCCGCCAGACGAGCGCGGCCTTTTCCTCTCCGGTAGAGGACGTCCACCTCGTCGGCTTCGGCCCCGCCGGTCCCGTCGCCTACCTGCGCCCGTTCGATGGACGGAGCGCCGGACTCATCGGCCCCAACGTTGTGAGCGGACGGCTGTCGCTCCACGCCCGTCCGTTCTCGGCGGTGAACGCGCTGAGCCCGCTCGGGGTGGAAGCCTTCTCGGGCCTCGGGTCCACCTGGGAAGACGGCGCCTTCTTCGCCGGCTTTCGCACCGAGGACCTCGTCGGCGACGCCGGGCTGGGCGCAAGCTACGACTTCACCCAGATCCCGCACCTCGGACGCTGGATTGCGCAGTCGGATGTTCTCCAGAACCTGAAGGTCACTGCCAAATTCCCCCTCTACGCCTCCGATCCGGCCCTTCTGGGCGACGAGGACGAGTTCGGCTTCCGCTGGCTCATCGGGGTGGAGCTGTAGCGGGTCGGCCCGGGGCGTTGAGCGTTGGGACGTTGGACGTTGGGACGTTGGACGTTGGACGTTGGGGCGTTGGACGTTAGGGCGTTTAACGCTTCCGCGCACGTCTCATCCCCCGTCCATCTCCCGCTGGCGCATGGGCATGGCGTCGATGCGGTCGAAGATGGAGCAGATGGAGACCGGCTCGGCGGATCGCTGCTTTTCGGTGCCGTCCTTCCCCACGAGGAGGACCCGAAAGGCCGCCGGCGGAACGCTGAACCGGTCGCGCAGGCGGCGAACGGCGGCCTCCGTCAGGGGCCGTCCGTCGCCTGACGGCGCCATGCGAAGGCGACTCGTGCCGTCTTCGACGACGGTTACCAGGATCATGTCCCGGTCCCGGATGCCGGCATCGTTCCCCTCCAGCGCCTTCTCCTGGGCGGTCAGGAACTCGTGGTCGGCCGACGGGGCAAAAACGAGAAGCGGCCGGTGCTCCCACCGGTGATCGGCGAGGCGAAGGTTGACGGAGTCGGCGGGCGAGGGAGCCATGGCGGAAAGACCGAAGAGAATCGAGGCGATGAGGGTGAGCATCAGAGGTTTCTTCGTGGGCTTCTGTTGGACCAGCACGGAATGTCTTCCCCTGCCCGTTCCTGCACCCGGTTCGGAGGTTTGCCCAAGGTGCAAGGGGACGAGTCCGAGGGCCGTGTCCCCCCTGTCCCCTGACTCATGCACGCATCTCGTCGGACTCAATCTCAGTCGCGGGTTGAGATCTTCTCCCGATCAACTCTTTTTACCGGGTCGATCAGAAAAAAGAGCGGCACCACCTGTCTGCTTTCCTATCCTTCTTTCGCCGATTCCTTTCCCGGGCCTCTCGCGGTGCGGCGTCTTGGACGGTGGTGCGACGCGGAGGGGTGCCTCGCGAATCGATGTTTGAGCGAGGCCATCGCAGATGTCCGAGCGAGTTGCGATTCGCGGCCCCGACGCAGAGCAGCGCCGTCAGCCGCAGCGCGTGTAGCCCGGCGGCTTTTTCCGTCCCCTTTTTGGCCGGTCAAAAAGGGGACATTCCGACGAGACCTACTGACAGGGTGACTACACGGAGGAGGACACTCCTACGACACGTTTGTGGAACCACATAGAAGGGAGAGGATGCCTTCCTGCACAGCGATCCCCAAACCGGGGGCCAAGCTTCCCCCTCAACGGCGGACGGGCTCCGCCTCGAAGCGCTCGGCGGTGAACAGGTCGTAGCCGTTGGGTCGCTCGCTTCCGGTGGTGAGTTCGGCCAGGAGGCGCCCCATCCGAAACCCGTACCCCATCCCGTGGCCGGTGAAGCCGGTCGCAAAGAAGCTTCCGTCCAGTCCCGGGACGGGCCCGACGACCGGGCGTCCATCCGGTGAAAAGCCCATCGTTCCGCTCCATCGCCGTTCGACCGAGAGACCGTGCGTCCAGGGGAAGTGCGTGTGGAGGTAGTGTTCGACGGTGTTCTGGACGGCCGCGGTCGTGGCGTCGACCGCCGTTTCTTCCGCCTCTGCGTGCTCGTGGCGGCCGCCGCCGGCCAGCACGCGGCCGTCGGCGAGTTGCCGCACGTAGAAGCCGCCGCGGTGGCTATAGGCCGGGAGGGGCAGCACCTGTTCGGCGGCCGGTTCCGTGACGAGCATCTGCCCGCGCACCGGACGCACGTAGGCGGCGCCCGCCGGCATCAGTTCGGGCAGCCACGGACCGACCGCCAGCACGACGCGCCGGGCGTGAAGACGCCGCACCGGGGTGTCCAGCACGAGGGGGCCGCCGCTCGTCCGTCGCAGCGCCTCCACGTGGTGCTGCGTGCGGAGGTCCGCCCCGCTGCGCTGAGCGATGTGCCGGACGAGGCGAAGCGGGTTGACGACCCCTCCGCAGGTGACGTACAGGCTTCCATGGAATCCGCGGGCCCCGAGGCGGCGGCGGGTTTCTCGCGGAGAGAGATAGGCGACCGGGGCTCCCGCCGCTCGCATGCGCGGGACGGACCGTTGCAGGCGGGCGTCTTCGTCTGCACTGCCTGCCACCGTCAGGCTTCCCGGCGACCGCCAGTCGACGGCTCCAGCGGCGAGTTCGGTTTCGATGAGGTCTCGGTTCGCCCGGGTGAAGGCCCAGAGGCGGCGCGCCGTTCGCGGCCCGTACCGATCGACATCCGTCAGGTAGCTGGCATCGGTTCCCTGCAGAACCATTCCGGCATTGCGCCCCGACGCCCCGCCTCCCAGCGTGCCGGCGTCGACGATGGCGACGTGCAGGTCGGACGCGATCTGCGAGAGCCAGTAGGCGGCCGAGCATCCCACGATGCCCCCGCCCACGACGACCACGTCGTAGGTCGCGGTGCGGTGTCGGTGCGCGGCCTGCCAGTGCGAGAGAGTCATGCGGCGGGGTCCTGAGTCAACTACAGCCATGTCGATCAACGAACCGCGTCCCGGGAAGGATTCCCGGACGGAGACGGACCCCGGTCCGGCGGGAGGGTCGCCGCCGTCAGGCCTCGTCGACGTCGACGAGGATGCGCCCGCGGACTGCGCCGTCCAGCACCTCCGCCGCTGCATCCGGCAGGGCCGACAGCCCGATCGTTCGGGCGCGCATGCGGTTGATGACGGCCGGGTCCAGGACGGAAGCGATCCGCTCCCAGGCCGTGGTGCGGCGCGGATTCGGGCACGTGTTGGAGTCGATCCCCAGGAGGTTGACGCCGCGGAGGATGAACGGGAGGACGGTCGTGTGCAGCTCGTGCCCGCCGGCGTTGCCGAAGGCGGCCACGGATCCGTGCCGCTGGAGCTGCGCAATGATCGTGGCCAGCGTGGATCCGCCGACCGCGTCGACCGCTCCCGCCCATCGTCCCGACTCCATGGGTCGCGACGGCCCCGAGTCGAAGGCCCCGCGCTCGACGATGCGGTCGGCCCCGAGGTCCGAGAGGTAGGCATGCGCGTCCTCGCTTCCGGTGGATGCCACCGTCGTGTAGCCGAGGGCCCGGAGGATGGCAACGGCCATGCCGCCCGCCCCGCCGGATGCACCGGTCACCAGCACCTCTCCCTCGGCCGGATCCACCCCGTGCTCCTCCAGTGCCATCACCGAAAGCATCGCGGTCAGCCCGGCGGTCCCAATCGTCATGGCCTGCTCGGCCGTCAGGTCCGTCGGGAGCGGGACGAGGCGCTCGGCATCGACCCGGGCGCGCTGCGTGTAGCCCCCCCACACGACCTCGCCGAGCTGCCAGCCCGTGCCGATGACGGCGTCTCCCACGGAAAAGCGGTCACCGTCCGTCTCCACCACGCGGCCGACGAGATCGATGCCGGGAACGATTGGGAAGTCGCCGCGGATGATGTTTCCGGCACCGGTCACGGCGAGCGCGTCCTTGTAGTTGAGGCTGGAGTAGGCGACGTCGAGAAGGGTGTCCGCGTCCGGCAGATCGTCCACGTCGAGGCGACGGATCCCGCCGGTCGGCTCATCCTCCACGCGGTCGAGCACAAATGCCTGAAAACTCATGGGGAAGCGGGTCAGTTTCGGGGATTCGGCGCCGGCTTGTCGGCGCTGCGTGCGGGAGATGGGTGCTGAGAGATGCGTCAGGAGAAACAGGTCACCGGACACGGGTCACTGGACATTCGTCACTGGACACGGGTCACTGGACATTGGCCCTGGACATCGGCCCTGGGAAAGCGCTTGAAGAATAAGCAATTGGCCATTCCCAATTCATAATTCCCAATTCGTCGTGCTCCGTTTCCCTCACCGGCATTCGCTGCTGACGACCTGACCGCGGACGAGGACCTGGCAGACGTGGGTCGTGTACTCGAACGGGTCGCCGTCGAACAGGGCGAGGTCGGCGCTCTTTCCGGGCTCGATCGTGCCGATGCGGTCGTCGAGACCGAGGATCTCGGCCGGGACGCGGGTGATGCTTGCCAGCGCGGCCGATCGGGGAAGGCCGTGGGCGGCAGCAACGGCGGCTTCGTACAGGACAATGCGTGTTTTGGGAACGTACGGCTCAAATCCGCTCTGGATCGCGACGGGAATGCCGGCCGCGTGCAGCGTGGCCGCCGTGGTGAAGGCCGCGCTCTCCGCGCCCCCACTCGGACGAATCATCGTCGGGTGCAAGAGAACGGGCACGCCGGCGGCGCGGATTTCTTCCGTCAGCAGAAAGGCCTCGGCGGCCCCGTCCAGGATCAGGTCGAACCCGAACTCGTCCTGCAGGCGCAGCGCCGCCTGGATGTCGTGCGCCTTGTGTGCGGTGATCAGCGCCGGCACCTCGCCCTCGAGCAGCCGGGCCAGAACCTCCAGCCCCAAATCCACCTCGGCGTCGTCGGTGTCCTCGCGCCGCTCGGCGTACTGCCGGGCCGCGACGAGCTTCTCCCGCAGCATCGCAATCCCCTTCGCGCGGGTTCCCGGACTCTCAAAGCGCTCGCCCGCTGCCGGGCCGACCGTCATCGCGACCGTGGTCAGCGAATCGCGCAGCGCCTCACGGACCGTCCCGCCGTGCGTTGCAAATAGCGCCGTCTGGCCGCTGATCAGGGCCCCCGGGGCGTGCCCGGTGTGCACCGTCGTAACGCCGAGCGCGCGAACGAACGCCACGAGTTGTTCGCGGGGATTGTAGGCGTCGACGGCCCGCAGTTCCGGTTGCAGAGGCATCGAGGTGTCGAGCTGGTCCTGGTCGGCATCGACGTTGTAGATCCCCGACGTGCCGACCGTGCCGTGCGGATCGACCAGACCGGGCGTGACGACGGCCGCCGACAGCACGCGCGCCCCATCCGGCACGGTGATCTCGGAGGCGGGGCCGACCTGCTGAATCGTTTCTCCCTGCACGATCACCACCCCGTCCACGATCGGGTCGCCGGCCATGGTGTAGACGGTGTCGGCCTCCACGACCACCTGGGCATGGGCCGGCCGGACCGGGACGGTGAGGGCCGCCAGGAAACACAGGACCGCCCCGGCGGCAAGCAGGCGGACACGGGAAGCAAAACGACAGATCATGAGCAAGATGGTCACTGGGTATTGGTCACTGGTTACTGGGTACTGGGTACTGGTTACTGGGTACTGGTTACTGGGTACTGGGTACTGGTTATTGGTCACTGGTTATTGGGGCCTGGTTATGGGCTCCTCGCGCCGGGTGGCTCTCGCACCCCAATCCTCCAATCACCCAATCTCCCATTCATCCAATCCCCCAACCCCCTCCGGCTACCGGTGGACGTGAGCGTTGGCACCGTCGTACACCCGGAAGCCGCCGGTCGCGTATCGGCGGTCCTCCGGATCGGACCGGTCGTACACCTTTCGCCCCTCCACCCAGGTTTGCTGCACCTTCGTGTACACACTCAGGGGGTCGCCCGAGAGGACGACGAAGTCGGCGTCCTTGCCGGGTGCCAGCGAGCCGACGCGGTCCTCGAGCCCGAGCATGCGGGCGCCGGCGAGGGTCACGGATTCGAGGGCGGCGGCGCGGGACATCCCGGCCCGGACGCCGAAGGCCGGCGAGCGAAGAAAAAGGCGCGAGTCGGTGATCAGATCGTCGGTGTGGTAGGCCACGTCGACGCCGGCCTCGTCCAGGACGGCCCCGGTGCGGTAGGCCAGATCAACGGCCTCGTGCTTGCCGCCGGGCGAGTCGATAAAGATGATCGACGCCGGAACGCCGGCCTCGGCGATCTCGTCGGCCACCTTCCAGCCCTCGCTCACGTGGTGCAGCACGAGCCGAAAGCCGAACTCCTCGCGCAGCCGGAGGGCGGTGAGCACGTCGTCGTGGCGGTGCGTGTGGAAGTGCACGATCCGCTCCCCGTCTAGAACTTCGACGAGGGCCTCCATGCGGAGATCGGTATCCGGGGCGTCGTCCGGATCCTCCGCCGACTGCTGCTTCTGGCGATAGGCCCTCGCGCTCATAAACAGCTCGCGCGCCATGGCTGCCGATCGCGCCCGGGTTCCCGGAAACGGCGGGCTGGGTTCGTGCTGCGGATTCGTCCCGTTGGCCATTTTCATCCCCCCGCAGACGTCCGCCAGGGGATCGTCGCAGAGCAGGAGGTCCTCCACGGTGGCGCCGTCGCGCAGCTTCAGGTGCGTCGTCTGGCCGCTCATCACGTGGCCGGAGCCGGGGAGCACGTTCACGGTCGTGATCCCGCCGGCGCGCGCTCGCATGAGGGAGGGATGCTGCACGTTGATGGCGTCGAGGGAGCGAACCACGGGATGAAGCGCCGCCGATCGGTCTCCGCCGTCCACAGCGCCGATGTGCGAGTGGGTGTCGACCAGGCCGGGGAGGATCACGCGGCCGGACACATCCACCTCGACGGCATCCGAGGGAACGTCCACCGCTCCGGCCGGCCCCAGGTCTTGGATCGTTCCGTTCTCTACAACCAGGACGCCGTTCGGGATCGGGTCGTCGGAGATCGGGAGCAGCGTCGCGCCGCGGAAGACCTGCGGCTGCGCCTGGGCCTGACCCGGCAGCGGCGCCGCCGAGAGCAGAGCGGCCAGAAGGAGGGCCGTCAGAGACAGGACGCGAGTCGACGAACGAATACGCATGGGCGAGCCGGGGACGGTGAGCCGTCGCTGCGAGCGGAAGGGGATCGGGAAAGGCGTGAAAGGAAGGTAGCACCTCGCTCCCCCATCCGCAACGCGGCGGCAACGGACGCGAGGAGAGCGGACGCGGCGGCACCGTCGGCACCGGGGCGGCCGAGGAGGGAAACGGGGTCGGGCCGGGACGGGCACAACGGGTGGGGCGACCCGTACCACGAATGTGAAGGTTTCACCAACAGAAAGGAGGCCCGTCATGACCCCGTCGACCCCGCCGCCTCCGGCGTCCTCGCGCCGGCCGCGACCGTCTGTGCCCGAGGCCTCGTACCGCACGCGGCTCCTGCTGGGCCTGGCCGGCAGTCTGCTCCTCGTCCTCGGGGCGGTTCGCATTCCGGTAGAAACGGTTTCGGACCGGGTGGGGTGGCGGGCCGGCACTGCCTACAACCCGATCACCGTCTCGGATCTGACGCAGAAGGAGGACCCTCTGCAGACGGAAAAGGGCTCGTCCACCGCCCCGCCGGCCACGGAGCATTCTGAACCGAAACCGGCCGTGACGGTGTCGACGGACGACCCGCCTGAAGACACGGCTGCGCCGGAAACCACGACGTCCGGCTCCCGAGACCGAACGATCGCCCGCATGGCAACCCTCGACCCGTCGGAGCAACCGGAGATTCGGGGCGGGCTCGGAGCCTTGTACATGAACATCGAGTACCCCGAAGCCGCCATCAAGCAGGGCATCGAGGGCCGGGTGGTTCTTCACTTCCTGCTCGACCGAGACGGCACCCCCACCCGCATCCAGGTCGCCGAATCCCTGCACCCGCTCTGCGACTCGGCGGCCGTGCGGGGCCTCCGGTCCGTACGGTTCGCCCCTGCCCACAGGGACGGGACCCCGGTCGCCGTGCACATGAAGCTGCCGGTGCGCTTCCGCCTTCTGGGCGTCTCCCTCTCCGACGGGACGGCTCCGGGAACAGGTCCGAACCGGGAGTGACGACGCCCCCAGTCTGCAACGCGCACGTCTCGCCCTCTCCGACGCCGCGAGGCAGGGGCCGCGAGGGCGGCGACAGGAGCCGCGAAGGAGAGGTTCGGCTGACAAGCCGCCGAGGCCGGCAGAGCGGCCGCGCAGCCCCTCCTCGTGGAACGCAGCCCCGCACGCGTCGTGTAAAGAACCTGTTGACAAGCACCTGCTTCGTCGGCTCTCTGCCGACTGGAAGCGCTTCGACCGCCATCTTCCTCCCTATCTCGACGATCCTTCGCCATGGCCGAGACGCCCGCTGCGCCCCGCACCGACACCGACCTCGAAACGGCCGAGGACTTTCTGCCGATCAACGGGACGGACTACGTCGAATTTTACGTCGGGAATGCCAAACAGGCCGCCATGTACTACGCCCACCTGTTTGGCTTCTCGATCACGGCCTACCGGGGGCCGGAGACCGGCCACCGCGAGTCGGTATCCTACCTCCTCGAGCAGAGCAACGTCCACTTCGTCCTCACCTCCGCCCTCGGGCCGGAGTCCGAGGTGGCCGAGCACGTCCACCGGCACGGCGACGGCGTGAAGGACATTGCGCTCTGGGTCGACGACGCGGAGAAATCGTTCGCCGAAACCACGAATCGCGGCGCGGAGGCCGTTCGCGAGCCCACCGTCTTGGAAGACGATCACGGGCGGGTTGTCCTGTCTTCTATCGCCACGTTCGGCGACACAGTGCATACGTTCGTGGACCGCTCCGACTACGACGGCCCCTTCCTCCCGGGCTTCGAACCGTGGGACAATGCGTTCTGGACGCCGCCCGACCCCGTCGGCCTCCAGTACGTCGACCACTGCGTCGGCAACGTGCACGAGGGCGAAATGGACACCTACGTCCAGTACTACGCGGACGTGATGGGCTTTCGCAACATGCTCTCGTTCAGCGACAGCGACATCTCGACGGAGTATTCCGCGCTGATGTCGAAGGTGATGGCCAACGGCAATGAGCGCATCAAATTTCCCATCAACGAGCCGGCGGAGGGCAAAAAGAAGAGCCAAATCGAAGAGTACCTCGAGTTCTACCGGGGTGCCGGCGTCCAGCACATCGCCCTCGCCACGGACGATATCCTCTCCACCGTTCGCGAGCTTCGCCGCCGCGGCGTCGCGTTCCTCCACGTGCCCGACACGTACTACGACCGCGACGTGCTCTTCGATCGCGTCGGCGAGATCAACGAGAACGTCGAGGACCTCGAAGAGCTGGGCATCCTGGTGGATCGCGACCCGGACGGCTACCTGCTGCAGATCTTTACCCAGCCCGTTCAGGACCGCCCGACCGTCTTCTACGAAATCATCCAGCGCGAGGGGGCCCGCACCTTCGGGGCCGGCAACTTCAAAGCCCTCTTCGAAGCCATCGAACGCGAGCAGGAAAAGCGCGGCAACCTGTAGGGGCCGCCTCGCCTTTCTCGTTCGGTTCAACCGGGCCGGCCGGCTGCGAGCCGACGGCCGGCCGGGGGGACGGGTCGCCCATCACGACGTGGTCGCCAGCCCTGCCGCCCTGCACCGGCGCCCGGGTTCACGGACTTCGGGGGCGAGGATGCCGGGGTTGGAACTGCCGGGGTTCCGAACACCGGGCGAGGATTCTGACTGTCTTCTCCCCGTCCTCTCTGCCCTCCACTGCGAGCGGGACCGCCCGGGCCCCGGCGTTCGACGGTTCGCGCAGATGCGATTTCTTGGGGAGCGTCCGCTCCGAAGCCGTTCGCCGTTGTTTTCGTCATGCCGGAGTCTCTCTCCAACCAGGTAGAAAATATCGCTCCGTCGTCCGACGACGCCACCCCGACGCTGAGCGATAAGAAGTACGGGATGTTCGGCGGGGTCTTCACCCCGACGCTCCTCACCATCTTGGGGGTCATCATGTACCTCCGCACCGGATGGGTCGTGGGCAACGCCGGGCTGGTCGGCGGTCTCCTGATCATCGCGTTGGCGTTTGCCATCACCGCGGCGACGGCCCTGTCGATGTCGTCGATCACCACCAACATCCGGATCGGAGCCGGCGGCGCGTACTCGATCATCTCCCAGTCGCTGGGCCTGGAGGTGGGCGGAAGCGTCGGCATCCCCCTCTACCTGTCGCAGGCGCTGGCGGTGACGATGTACATCTTCGGGTTCCGAGAGGGGTGGCTGTGGGCCTTTCCCGATCACCCGGCCTTTCTGGTGGACCTTGGCGTCTTCGTTCTGATCTTCGCCATCGCCTACGCGAGTGCCGGGCTGGCCTTCCAGGTTCAGTACGGAATCCTGGCCGTCATCATCGGGTCACTCGTCTCGGTAGGCGTCGCCGCGGGAACCGGCTCCATGGAGCACTCCCTCTCCGAGATCCGTCTGTGGGGGAGGTTTCCGGGCTCTCCGGAGGACGGCTTTCCCGGCACGTCGTTCTGGGGCGTGTTTGCCGTCTTCTTTCCGGCGGCGACCGGCATTATGGCCGGCGCGAACATGTCGGGCGAGCTGGAGGATCCGCGCTCCAGCATTCCCGCCGGCACGCTCGGCGCAATCGGCATCAGCTTCGTCGTGTATACGGCGCTGGCAGTCTGGCTTGCGCGCTCGGCCTCCCCCGAGGAGTTGGTGAGCAACTACACGATCATGATCGATCGGGCGTACTGGGGCCCGCCGGTGGTAGCCGGCCTTCTGGGGGCGACCTTCTCCTCCGCACTGGCCTCAACGGTCGGGGCGCCGCGCATCCTGCAGGCGCTGGGCAACCACAACGTGCTGCCCGGCGGCGGCTGGGTGTCGGCGCGGACCCGACGCGGAGAACCCCGGAACGCCATTCTGGTGACGGGAGGCATCGTGCTGGCGACGCTCCTGCTGCGCGACCTCAACGCCATCGCGCCGCTGATCACGATGTTTTTCCTCATCACGTACACGATGATCAACTTCGTGGTCTTCACCGAGCAGACGCTGGGGCTGGTCAGCTTTCGCCCCCTGCTTCAGATTCCCCGCACGGTCTCGTTTGCCGGCGTGGTGGGCTGCCTCTTCGCGATGTTCATCGTCAACCCCACCTTCAGCCTCGTGGCCCTCGCCATCGTCGTAGGCGTGTACGGCCTCTTGCTCCGCCGCTCGCTGGAGGCGGACCTCTCCGACGTCCGCAGCGGGCTCTTCGTCTCGCTGGCCGAGTGGGCGGCCAAGCAGGTCTCCGGGCTCTCGACGCGGCAGGAACGGGCCTGGAAGCCCAACCTGCTGGTTCCGGTCGAGAGCGCCGACCGGCTCCGCGGCACCTTCTCGCTTCTGCGCGACATCGCCGCCCCGAAGGGCTCGGTCAAGTTGCTGGGCCTCGCCTCCGAGCACACCCCGGAGCGCTTGCGAAAGCAAATCGAACGCCTCACCGACTCCTTTCGCCGGCAGGGCGTCTTCGCCTCCTCCACCGTCGTGCAGGGAAGCGCCTTCGCGGAAGACCTCACCGTCGGCGTCCAGGCCCTCAGCGGCGCCTTCTTTCGCCCCAACATTCTCTTTCTCCCCCTCCCCGATACCGAGGCGCGCGAATGCGACTACCGGTCGGTCCTGCGCGACCTCTCGGAGGAACGCATGGGCGTTGCTCTCTTCGGCCGGCATCCGGACGCCGACATCGGGCAGCGCGGAGAAATCAACGTCTGGATCAGCGACCGGAGCCCGGACTGGGAGGTCTCGATGGACATCGGCAACCTCGACCTGCCGCTCCTGCTCGCCTTCAAACTCCGGCGCAACTGGGACGCGAGGATGCGCATTCTGACGGTCGTGGAGGATCCCTCCGAGCAGGCCGCCGCCCGGGACTTTCTGGAGACGGTGACGGACCTGGCCCGCATGCCCGACACAGACGTGGTCGTCGAAGCGGGGGAGTTCGACCGGCATGTGTCGCAGGCGCCGCAGTCCGACCTCAGTATTTTCGGGCTGGCCCGGAAACCGGACTTCGCGTTCATGCGCCGGATGACCACCGCCACGCACGCCAGCTGCCTCTTCGTCCGCGACTCCGGGCAGGAAAGCGCCCTTGCGTGACGTCTCCCCGCCTACAGATCGGGGGATTCTCTCTTGCGAGGGAGACGTTCTGTTTCACTGGACCCGCTTCGATCCCGTGCATGCTCCGAAGCAATTGCTCCCGTTGCAATTGCTCCCATTGCAGAGGCAGACCGAAGTCGTACGTGTCCTCCGCAGACCTGAGTCCTCCACAGACAGTAGAAGCGGACGCCTCTCCCGCCGGCCCGACGGTACATTTGTCCTGCGTACTTGGTGTCGCACTTTGGTCATCGGTGCAACACCACAGGCACCCCGAAAACGAAGAGGCGGTTTCCAAACGCGGCTGTATCCCCGCACGAACGTACGGGGTTGGAGCCGCTCTCAACCCGCAAACGAGATCTCCGAATCAACCACTGCGCAAATCAGCCTCTTCGGTAATCAAGATGTGCGGGGCGTTGCTCCCGCCCCAGGGTTGGCTGGCACCAGCCACCGCACGCGGACGAGGCCGGTCCCGTTCGGCTTTACCAGACCATCTCCCCGGGCCCAGGCCCGGTTCGTGGGTCGGGCCGGCGAGCGCTGCCTCGGATCCCGCCCGCGACGAGGATCGACGGCAGGGCCCGTCGCACCGCCGCCCTCGCATCGCCGCCCTCGCATCGCCGCTCTTGCACCGGCGGTTCTGCGCCGCGGGGGCCGTGGACATGAGGGCGGACGTGAGAGAGGGGCGAGGGCCGCGCGGTGCTCAGACTTCGAAATAAAGCGGATGATGCCGGGTGCATCCAGGATTAAACCCGTGTCCGCACGCCGGGCAGCGGGAATGTCCGTCGATGTAGGACCGAATCGAGATGCGCTCGCCGCAGGCGCCGCACAGGACCGCTTTTTCGTCAAAGGCGTTAGCGGGCCAGGGTTTTACGTCGTGGTCAGCAACCGCGTTGTGGCAGTGAATGCAGGCGGCGAACCGCTGGCAGCAGGCCATCTGGATCGCCACGACGTCGGACGCGCTCCGGTAGTGTCGGCAGCGGGTGTGGGCGTCGAGGTCGATTCCAACCACCCGTACTCCGTGGATTCGTCGGCTGGTTCCGGGTCTGCCCATGCCGCTGCCGTCCATGTCGATTGCAGGAGCACCGGGGGTTTCGATTTCTCCCCGTTGAGGACCGCCCCCGACGAGGACGACGACCTACGCGTCGCCCTCGTCGAAGTCGAGCGCGGCCGAGTTGATGCAGTAGCGTTTGCCGGTGGGCTGGGGGCCGTCGTTGAACAGATGGCCGAGGTGCGCGCCACAGCTTCCGCAGACGACCTCCGTCCGGGTCATCCCGTGGCTGTGGTCCTGGCGAAGTTCCACATTGCCTTCATCGACGATGTCGTAGAAGCTGGGCCAGCCGGTGCCCGATTCGAACTTGGTATCCGAGTCGAACAGGTGGGCGTCGCAGACGACGCAGGCGTACGTGCCGTCTTCTTTGTGGTCCCAGTACTCTCCCGTGAAGGCGCGCTCGGTGCCCGCCTCCTGGGTGACCTGATACTGCAGGTCGCTCAGCTTTTTGCGAAGCTCTTGATCAGATGGACGTGTGCTCTTGGTAGCCATCGGCGTAGCGGATCGGTGAACGGGATGAACGTGCGGGCGGACGGGAATTCGATGGGCCCCGACACGCCGGTGCCGGAGCCGATCGGGGAGTCGGTTACGCCTTCTCATCCGGGTCTTCTTCGGCAGGCCGCGGGGCCGCGTCTTCGGTCGTCTCCCCGGCCGTCTCTTCAGCGGTCTCGTCGGCGGTCTCGTCCGTCGTACCGGCGGCTCCGTCCCCCGCAGCGGTCGCGGCTCCGTCGCCGGCAGCTGTTCCGTCGGTTCGCGGGGACTCCTCCGCGGCGTCGTCCGTCGGCTGGCCGTTGGCGACGGCCACTTCTTCGTAGTCTTCGGTGTCGCCGTTGACGAGGCCCAGCACTTCTTCGCCCGGAACCTGCTCCTTCGCCACGAGGGCATCGGCCAGGTTCTCAAACGCCTCCCGGTTCTCGCGCAGGCTGTCGATGGCGCGCTGAAACGCCCGCTCCGAGATCTCGCGGACCTCGTCGTCGACCTGACGCGCCGTTTCGTCGCTGTACTCGCGGCCCTTGGCCAGCTCTTCGCCGAGGAAAACGTTGCCCTGGTCCTCTCCGAGCGCGATGTGCTTAAACCGCTCGCCCATGCCCCAGTCCAGAACCATTTTGCGAGCCATCTTGCGAACCTGCTTCAGGTCGTTCTCTGCGCCGGAGGTGGCGGTGTCGTACACGAGCTCCTCCGCCGCGCGCCCGCCCATGATGACGGCGAGGCGGTCCAGGATGTACTCGCGCCGGTACAGGTACTTGTCCTTCTCCGGCATCTGCTGCGTCACCCCCATGGCCTGGCCGCGCGGCACGATCGTCACCTTGTGGATCGGGTCGGCGTGTTCCAGCACGGCGGCGACGATGGCGTGGCCGGCCTCGTGGTGCGCCAGGAGCTTCTTTTCCTCGTCGTCGAGGACCATTCCCTTGCGCTCCAGCCCCATCATCACCTTGTCACGCGCCTCCTCGATGTCGGAGCGCTCGATGGCGTCGTGGTCGTAGCGACCGGCCAGCAGTGCGGCCTCGTTGAGCAGGTTCTCCAGATCCGCGCCGCTGAAACCGGGCGTGCCGGCCGCAATCCGGCTCAGGTCGACGTCGTCGGCAAGCGGCTTGTTGCGGGCGTGGATGCGCAGGATCTCCGTCCGGGCCTCCATCGTGGGAAGCGGGACGGTAATCTGCCGGTCGAAGCGCCCGGGGCGGGTCAGGGCCGGGTCGAGAATGTCCGGGCGGTTCGTCGCAGCCATCACGACGATGCCTTCGTTTTCTTCGAAGCCGTCGAGCTCCGACAGCATCTGGTTCAGCGTCTGCTCCCGCTCGTCGTGCCCGCCACCGAGGCCGGCCCCGCGCTGGCGACCGATCGAGTCGAGCTCGTCGATGAAGATGATGGCCGGGGCGTCTTCCTTCGCGTCGTCGAACATGTCGCGGACGCGGGATGCACCGACGCCGACGAACATCTCCATGAAGTCCGATCCCGACACGCTGAAGAAGGGAACGTCCGCCTCTCCGGCGACCGCGCGGGCCAGAAGCGTCTTTCCGGTGCCCGGCGGCCCGACGAGGAGCACTCCCTTCGGGATGGTCCCTCCGAGGCGCTCAAAGCGCTCCGGACTCTTCAGGAACGTGATGACCTCCTTCAGCTCTTCCTTCGCACTGTCGGCCCCGGCCACGTCGTCGAACGTGGTCGACTCATCGTCTTTGTCGTACAGGCTGGCCTTGCTCTGCCGGACGGAAAAGAGGCCTTGTCCCTGCGCCTGCATCCGTCGCAGGAAAATGTAGCCCAGCCCGAAGAGGAGCACGACGGGGAGGAGCCCCATGATGACCAGCCCCCACGGGAAGCTGCTTTCCGGCTGCGTCTCGACGTTGACCCCCCTCTTCTCCAGCATGTCCATGAGGGCCTCGTCGCCGAACGACGGGATGTAGGTCACGAAGTTCTGGTACTCGACCGACTCGCCCTCGCGGGTGGTTTCGACGGCCGAGGACAGTTCGCCCGTCACCTTGTCGCCCTGCACGGTGACGGCGGTGACGTTTTCATTCTGAACCTGCGTACGGAATTCGGTGTAACTGATGCGTTGGGCACCGGTCGGCCCCATCCCGAAGTAGGTGTATGCCCACAGCGCCAAGAGAGTCGCGGCGATGATCCAGATGATCATGCGCCCGCGACCGCCCCCGCCGGAGTCGGAACCCGTCGGCATCTGAGGCCGGTTGTTGCCGTTGTTCTGAGAGTTTCGGTCAGCCACGTCGCTCGAACTGCTTCGAAGGAATCGATGAATGTCGTCGAGAGGCCATCTCGAATCGACGGTACCCCTTGTACACCCGTCGCTGGGGATTGTGTCTTTGGATCGGGGTGCACACATGTAAGAAGCACGGAAGGTCGGTCCGTTACGCAAATGTTTCGCTTCCGACCGACCGGTGGAGACGGGCGCCCGCCGCCCCGCCCCGACCTTGCCTCTCCCGCTGCGTCCGGCTATTATGCGAGCAGTCCCACGCGGCGCACGTCGGCAGCACGGACAACTCGGTAGCGCGGGCAACTCGGTGCGCGGGCTGCACGGCGGCGCGGGCTGCACGGAGGGTTGCCGAATCCGGAAGCGACGGGCCGGCCTCGGGCTTGCACACGGGCCGCGGGCCCCCGCACCGCCCGTTC
>CAKZLV010000035.1 GCA_937127285.1 uncultured Bacteroidota bacterium | reverse complement strand
CCAGCGCCCCATGACCGGCCCCTAATCCCAGTACCCAGTACCCAATACCCAGTACCCAATACCGAGTACCGAATACCGAGTACCGAATACCGAGCACCAACCCCCTGAATGGAAGAGTTTGCCGCATTGGGACCGGATGCCTGGATCACGGTGGCCGTGGCCCTGGCGGTCGTGGTGGCTCTCGTGTGGGACATCTCGCGTCCGGATATGCTCCTGCTCGGGGGGCTGTCCGTGCTCCTGCTCTCCGGGGTCGTCACGCCCGATCAAGCGTTCGCGGGGTTTTCGAACTCGGCGGTTTTGACGGTCGGCGCCCTCTACGTTGTGGCGGCCGGGGTGCAGCAGACCGATGCCCTGGCCACGCTGGACCAGTTTCTCTTCTCCACCTCCGGAGGGCGGGGGGCAACGCTTGCGCGATTCATGTTGCCGACGTCCTTTCTCTCCGGTCTCATCAACAACACCCCCATCGTGGCGATGCTGACGCCGCGCCTGCAGGAGTGGGCGGCCGAGCGGGGCATCCCGGCGTCGAAGCTGATGATCCCGCTCTCGTATGCAGCCATCACGGGGGGAATGACGACGCTGGTCGGGACCTCCACCAATCTGATCGTCGCCGGCCTGATGGAGGCGGAGGGCTACGAGCCGCTTCAGTTCTTTGACGTGACCTGGATCGGCGTTCCGGCCTCCCTGGCCGTGATCGCCTACTTCGTTCTGGGCGGACACCGCTTTCTTCCGGATCGCGGGACGCCGGCGCCGGTGGTGGAGGACGAGCTGGAAGAAAACACGTTCGAGTTGAAGGTCACGGTTGGCTCTCCCCTCATCGGAGAGACGGTGAAAGAGGCCAACCTGCGTCATCTCGACGACGCCTACCTGACGCACGTTCGCCGCGGCGAGCAGGTCATTCAGGCCTCCCCGCGGCAGGGCCTGGAGCAGGGAGACGTGCTGACGTTCAACGGCACGCCCGCCGCCCGGGAGCAGCTCCTGCAGCGCTCCGGCCTGAAGCGCAACATTCCCGAGCCCGACGACGAGCGCAAACCGATCCGGTACCGGACGCTTCCGCTCTACGAGGCCGTCATCGCCGAGTCGTCCGACCTCGTCGGCAAGACGCTGCGCGAGGCCAACTTCCGGGAGGAGTATCAGGGCGTCGTGCTCGGCATCCAGCGCAAGGACAAGCCCGTCACCAGCCCCGTCGGCAACACGCGCTTGAAGGCGGGCGACCTGCTCATCGTCGAGGCGCCCGGCGACTTTGCCAAGCGGTGGAGCAGCGGTCGGCGAGACGAGTTTTACCTGGTTGCCCCTCGCGACGGCCGGGGGGGCGGCATCCCGTCCGGCGGCACGGACACAGCCGCCGGAAGCACCGCCAACGGAGCGTCGGCCAACGGGTCTTCCGCGAACGGAACGGCCGCCGAGGCGGCGTCGGCGAACGGGCAGGCCGCCCCGGGCGAGCCCCGGGAAGAATCCGAAGAGGGAAGCAGCATGATGTACGTCGCCCTCGGGATTACGGGGGCGATGGTCGTCGTCGCTGCAACGGGAGTCCTCCCGATCGTCACCGCCGCGTTCGTCGCCGCGCTGCTTATGATCGCCACCGGGTGCCTGAGCGGAGCGGCGGCGCAGAAGTCGCTCAACGTGCAGGTGCTCGTCGTCATCGCCGCGGCGCTCGGCATCGGGCAGGCCGTCGAAACGACCGGACTGGCCCGGGCGCTGGCGCAGACCGTTCTGGATGCCACCGCCGGGCTGGGGCCCGTTGCGGTGCTGGTGGCGCTCTACCTGGCCACAAACCTGCTGACGGAGATCATTACCAACAACGCAGCCGCCGTCTTGATGCTGCCGATCTCGACGGCGACGGCCTCGACGCTGGGCGCTCCGCCGGCCGCGTTCGGCCTGCTGGTGGCCGTGGCGGCCTCGGCGAGTTTCCTGACGCCCATCGGCTACCAGACGAATCTGATGGTGATGGGCCCGGGCGGCTACCGCTTCAGCGACTACGCCCGCGTCGGCTGGCCGGTTACGCTTATCGTGATGAGTATCACCGTCGGGATTATTATGGTGCTGTATTTTTAAACCGCCAACCATGTGTGCCGACCCCGAACCGTCATGGATGTGACCGGCATATGATCGTCACGAGAGGGGCACGATGCATCGTGCCCCTCGCATCGCATCCCATCCGCATCCCTGTTTATACATTCCCCTCATGTCCAAGACCATTCTCGTTACCGGCGGGGCCGGGTTCATCGGGTCGGCGCTCGTTCGGCATCTGATTCGGACCACCGACGCCACGGTCGTCACCGTCGATAAGCTCACCTACGCCGGGCACCGCTCCACCATCGCCCCGGTGGCGGACAGCGATCGGCATCACTTCGAGAAGGAGGACGTGGCCGATCCCGAGGCGATGCAGCGGCTGTTCGAGACGTGCGCGCCCGACGCCGTGATGCACCTCGCGGCCGAGTCGCACGTCGACCGCTCGATCGACGGGCCGGCGGCCTTCGTCGAGACGAACATCCTGGGCACGTACACGCTCCTGGAGGCAGCCCGCGCCTACTGGGATGGCCTGGACGGGGTGAAAAAGGAGGACTTTCGGTTCCTGAATGTGTCGACCGACGAGGTCTACGGTGAACTGGGGGAAGAGGGCCACTTTCGGGAGGGAACGCCCTACGACCCGAGTTCCCCCTATTCGGCCAGCAAGGCCTCTGCCGATCATCTCGTGCGCGCCTGGCACCGGACGTACGGCCTGCCGGTTCTCGTCACCAACTGCTCGAATAACTACGGTCCCTACCAGTATCCCGAAAAACTCATTCCGGTCGTCATCCTGAAAGCCGTCGACCACGAGCCGATTCCGGTGTACGGCACCGGGGAGAACGTGCGGGACTGGCTGTACGTCGACGATCACGTGCGGGCGCTGGTCGATGTGCTGGAGGGCGGAAGCGTCGGCGAAACGTACGTCGTCGGCGGCCGCGCCGAGCGGCAGAACCTGGAGGTCGTCCACACGATCTGCGACATTCTCGACGACATTCGCCCGTCCGAGGAGGTCGACAGCTACCGGGACCTGATCACCTTCGTCGACGACCGACCGGGGCACGACTGGCGCTACGCCATCGATCCGTCGAAGATCGAAGACGACCTGGGCTGGACGCCGCAGGAAAGCTTCGAAAGCGGCATCGAAGCCACCGTCCGCTGGTATTTGGAGCATCGCGACTGGTGCGAGACCGTGCTCGAGGACCGCTACGAGATGGAGCGGCTGGGGACGGGGGAGGGGGCTGCTTAGATTCGTATGTACTGCCGATCGCTGAGGCTGATGGTCTTGGAGTAGATGGTGCTGGGGAATTGATGAGGCGGGGAATCGGTGAGACGGAGAGACGGGGGATCGGGGGCGCTTTGGCTCGACTGGTGGGAATGCTGAGATGGAGCGAGGTGCCACTCCGTAGGAGGGTGCCGGCGAATCGATGAAACGACGAATCGATGAGAGATGGCTCGACCGATCGAAACCACCTTCTCCGTCATCCCGGGCGGGACCAGGGCAGGCGGGGAATCGGGGAGGCGGGGAATAGAGGAAACGAAGAATCGAAGAGGGAATGACATCCGGCTCGGGTACGGAGTTTCGGGGCGGGGGGCAGTGGTGACGCGGGAGAGATGCGCCGGGGAATCGATGACGGGATGAATCGATGAGAGATGGCTTGACCGATTGGGCGGAATGGGTCTCTCGGTACGTTCTCTGCCACCGGGTCATTCCGGACTCTGATCCGGAATCTCCCTCTGGCTGGCAGTCCGCCCGAATGAGATCCTGCATTTGTGGTCAGGCACGGTACGATGTGTCGAAGAGACCCCTGCGCAGCTCCGTCAGCCCGGAGAAGGCCGATGCAGGAGGCTCCGGCTTAACCGATTGCAGCATTCCGCGCAGTAAGCCCGGTAGCACCGTTCGTCCACATCCTTCACACGTCAAATTTCATACTTCGCAATGGCAAGAACAGGAATCGTGTTGGCCGGGGGCGCCGGAACCCGGCTGTACCCCATCACGCAGGCGGTGAGCAAGCAGCTGCTGCCCGTCTACGACAAGCCGATGGTCTACTACCCGCTGTCGACGTTGATGCTGGCGGGGATTCGGGATGTCCTCTTGATTTCTACCCCGAAAGACCTCACCCGCTTCGAGGACCTAATCGGGGACGGATCGCAGTGGGGCATCGACGTGTCGTACGCCGAGCAGTCCGAGCCGAAGGGCATCGCGCAGGCCTTCACGATTGGGGCCGACTTTATCGGCGACGACCCCGTGTGCCTTATCCTCGGCGACAACCTGTTCTACGGACGCGGCCTCCAGGACATGCTCTTGAACGCCGCCGGGCGCGAGACGGGCGGGACCGTCTTCGCCTACTACGTTCGCGACCCCGAGCGCTACGGCGTGGTGGATGTGGATGACGACGGGCGCGCCCGCTCCATCGAAGAAAAGCCCGACGACCCGGCGTCCAACTACGCGGTGACGGGCCTTTACTTCTACGACAACGACGTCGTCGACATCGCCCGGAATCTGGAGCCGTCCGATCGCGGCGAGCTGGAGATCACGGACGTGAACCGTCGCTATCTCGAGCGCGGCGATCTGCACGTGCAGATGATGGGTCGCGGGATGGCGTGGCTCGACACCGGCACGCACGGTTCTCTCCTGCAGGCGGCCAACTTCGTCGAGACGATCGAGGAGCGGCAGGGACTCAAGATCAGTTGTCCGGAGGAGATCGCCTGGCGAAAAGGCTGGATCGACGCCGAGGCCGTCCGCACAATCGGCCGGTCGATGGACAACAACGACTACGGCCAGTACCTCCTGGAGCTGATCGAGCGAGAGACCGCTTGAGGGATGTTTACGGGTGGAAGGATGGAAGGGGAGACGGGGAGGCGGGGAGGGGCGTGCCGGTTCGATCGTGGATGCCGGAACAGGAGGCGGACGCTGAACCGGGGGCGTGTGCTTGGGAATCGATGAGGCGACGAATCGACGAAGCCGGGATCGGGTAGGGGGGGAGATGGCAACATGATGACGGAACGAGAGACACGACGAAGCGAGTTCGGGAGGAGTTGGGACGTGAGAGGCACGTTGGAATTATCATTCAAGGGAAAGTCGCGAGGCGCGCCTCGCGACTCCGGCAATCACCACGCACCTGAGGTCAACTACTACGCACGTGAGGGCAACCGCCACGCACGTGAGGGCAACATGCTACACGACATCCGAAGGGCGCCACCACGCTGCAGATGTTGTACGTTCGTCGCGAAATCGGACGCGGCTGCGCCCCATTTTCCGATTGCGAGGGGAGATTGTCGTGTCAAGATAAACGCTTCCTGG
This sequence comes from uncultured Bacteroidota bacterium, assembly GCA_937127285.1. Classification (GTDB taxonomy): domain Bacteria; phylum Bacteroidota; class Rhodothermia; order Rhodothermales; family Salinibacteraceae; genus CAKZLV01. Next base: position 582 of record CAKZLV010000035.1, on the reverse strand, counting down.
AAACCAGAATACCCTAACGTGTCGAGCGGTTGCGTAGAATCCCCACCTGCACGATCCCCAATGACCGCCGAACCAGCCCCCACAACCCTCAACCCAAAACCCCCAACCCCCCGTGACCATCCACGACGCGCCGCTTTCCGGAGTTCAGATCATCGACCTCGACGTCTACGCCGACGACCGGGGAGACTTTCGGGAGCTGTGGAATGCCGAGCGCTACCGCGAGCACGGACTCGACGTGTCGTTCGTGCAGGACAACCTGTCGCGATCGTCGGAGGGCGTTCTCAGGGGCCTGCACTTCCAGAACCCGCATCCGCAGGGGAAGCTCATCACCGTGCTACGGGGCGAGGTCTACGACGTGGTCGTCGACGTTCGGCCTGAGTCCGACACCTTCGGCGAGTGGTACGGCACGACGCTCTCGGCCGACGGGGGCCGGCAGCTGTACGTTCCGGAAGGCTTTGCGCACGGATTCGTGGTAACGCGCGGCCCGGCGCTCTTCCACTACAAGTGCACGGACGTGTACGTCCCGAACGCCGACCGCAGCATCCGCTGGAACGACCCCGCCCTGGCGATTGACTGGCCGGT
>CAKZLV010000034.1 GCA_937127285.1 uncultured Bacteroidota bacterium | reverse complement strand
CAGGATGCCGTTGAGGAGTTCGTCAAGCTGCAGGCACACCAGAAGCAGGCCTGGCACTGTTTCTTGGCCCAACTCGGTGCAATTGCGACGGAAGACCGGCCGATGCCAAATTCCGAAAGCGGCTGGCGCGAGGCGCTTTCTGCACTGGCGTGCCAGGAAGCATGGAACCTCTACACCGAGGATCTGAGCAAACCGGCCTTCATGCAGCCGCCGGTGCCGGAGGAATCGATTGATCCGTTTCGGGACAGCAAGGGCAAGATACAAGAAGTGGATGTGACAGAATACGACATTCCTGTGCTATCGAAGAATCACGCGCTCAAGCTGCACCGAATAACGTCGCCGAGTTCGGAGCACTGGGCTTATCTGTTGGTGAACGTTCAGACATGCGAATCTGGATGGGGGCGAGGCAAATATCCCACGTCCCGAATGAACGGCGGTTATGGATCGAGACCCTTCTTTACTACGACCCCGAGCCTACGAATTGGGCCATGGATCATGCATGACATCCAGCGAATGCATGAGCATGTCGACAGAATTGAAGAAGAGTATGATTACCGTCGCGAAATTACGCCTCTCCTTTGGACAGTTACCTGGGATGGAGAACGGACATGCATCCATGGTACATCGATTGTTGCCGACGTATCCGGAAATCAGAGGTGTGGATGTATGCTGCTACGGACGACACGAGAGTGAAAGGCGTTACGAACGGTCAAACAGGAGATCCGTGGGCACCCATCAATGTCACAGAAAATAAAGTCTTGACCCCGTCAGAGAACTCCTTTCGGTACCGACAGCTCTGCTCGATTCTATTTGGCGGTGACTTCAAACGCCCGATCGGTTTTTCAGATGTGGATAACGGCTACATCGTCTGTCGTGCCTTGACTCCCGACGATACGGCGCGGGAATACAATCTGGAGCGTATCATTCGTTTCTACAACGCCGCGTCGGACGATCCATTCGACACGCCCGACGAATCACAGATCGCCGAAGAGGCAAAGACTCGAATTCAAAAGGCTGGTCAGGCTGCGTCAATATTCTCTGACGCGCTGGATTGGCTCTTCTGTGAGGATGTCGAGGAAGGTCCAAGCAGCGGTCTTATGAGTGCGTACAAGAAACAAAACCCTGACGAACCTGCGAAGGCCTGCGATCGCCAGAAAAACGCCCTGCACAGCCGCATCGACCAGAACTTCTTCAGCCGGTTGTTCAACGCACCCGACATGGACGACGCCGAACGGTACACGTTCTGGGAGACGGTTCTCGTTGATGCGCTACGTGCCCAGTGGAATGACGCGAAGCACCTTTGCCCCGAAAAAGATCGGTGGGAGCGAGTGGCGCGGGCGCAATCCGTGTTCGAGAACCGTACCCGCTCGACGTTCACATACGCCAAGCAATTCGCAAATGACGATGAGCACGAAAACACAGAAGACGGACTGGGACAACCTGACAGACGGGCTGTGGCAGATTTACAATGATTTGGGCAGAGGAGAACAAGCGGAACTCCGGCGGGGGCTTCCGTCAGAGCCCTTCTGGCGCATGCTCGCGTACATCGGCAAGGAAGACGCTCATCCCAACGATCTCTGGAAGTGGCGCGTGTTGATTCAGTGCATCGCCATCAGCGGGTACAGCGACACGCCGTTCGGCATCGCCCTGCAGAAGGCCGACTATTCCGAAGCCCGCCTGAAGCGCCTGCTGGAGGCCGACGACGATCTTCTGCCAGGGATCCTGCGCCGCACGGCCAAGCAGCTCAAAAGCGCCGATGAGACCGGCAACTGGAATGCGATCCGCCGTCTTCTCTTTGACTATGACGGCAAAGATGCCGAGCGCGTCCGCCTGCAAATTGCGCAGCAGTTTTACACCAACACTTACGACGATACCACGAATCAAGACGACAACTCCGATGAGTAAATTCCTGCAATTCCACGCTCTCACGCCTTACAGCGGCGTTCTTCTCAACCGCGACGACGCCGGATTCGCCAAAACCCTCCCCTTCGGCAACGCAAAGCGGACGCGCGTCTCCTCGCAGTGCCTCAAATACCACTGGCGGAAGTACGAGGGCAAACACGCCATCCGCGACGCCGGAGACATGGCTATTCGCTCCCGCAACACATTCCGGGAGGAGGTCGCTGAAGAACTCGTCGAGGACGGCTACGACGAAACGCTCGCGGCGGGAATGACCGGCGCTTTGTCCGGAATCATTCTGAGTGGAGACACCAGCAAGAGCGATATCGGAGAAAATGTGCAGCCGATTCTTGAGTCCGATACCCCGCTCGATGAGACGGAGCTTCCACAGCTCGTCGTATTTGGACAGCCCGAGGTGAAAGAGATCCTGAAGGTTGCCCGTGAATCTTTGGACCAGCTGGCCGAGGCGGATTACAACGAAGACAGTGTTGCGCAGACCCGGGACGCCATCGCCG
>CAKZLV010000033.1 GCA_937127285.1 uncultured Bacteroidota bacterium | reverse complement strand
CACGAACTTGTCTGAACTCGCCCTGCTTTCCCCGGAAGTCGGTCTCGCTTTCTGGATCGTAGGTCTGGGCCTTCTCCTGCTTTATCCGGTCAGTCTTGTCTGGACCTACCGCGACGCCGGGAGGCGCAGTAGGAACGGGCTGTTGGCAACGCTGCTCGTAGCAGTGACGGGGCCGGTCGGTCTCGCGGTGTGGTTGTCATCCGTCCGAGTGTAGGCGAGCGGGCGGCATAGCAAGGCCATGCACGCGGACGCAGGGCCGTCGCGTTCGGAGCGCCGTTTCGCCAACGTAGTCCACTCGTAGCTTCGGCTAACCGCCGCGCGTCCTGCGCCGGTGATGGCCGGGCGGTTACACGGCTCACGGTTGGCCTTGTCGAATTGTGAGTCAGGGTTGAGCGTAGCAATTAACCCGAGCCGAAGACCATCTGCCAACATCGGATTTCGTCTTATGAACGAGCCGAGAGGGCTGCTGCCCCGCAGTTGGCCGCGATGGAGGGCAACTCGTCTGCATCGGCGAACCGTCGAATCCGCGCCCCCGCCCCCCATCCGCACGAGGGGTTCTCCACACGAGGGGTCCTTCGCACGAGTGGTCCGGACGCACCGGGCGCAGGCGTGGCCCTAAGCCGCTGCGCTCGTGCCGCCCGCGGGCGCGACCGGCCCGTCCCCGCGTCCGGCCGTTGCATTTCGGTCGTGCACCGCGTTCCTTGCACCACCGGAGTCATCCGATGCCGGACCGACCCGACACCGACCCGATACCGTACCGACCAGATACCGTGCCGACCCGTCACCGGTCGCGCCGGTTCGGGATGTCCTGCCGGCGACCTCGTCGGCGCCTCCTTACCGCCGCGCGCCGGCCGCGAGTCGTCCCCCAGCCTCCCGGCGGTCTGCGACGGCTGCTGACTGCCCTCCCGCCCCCTTGCCGCCCGTTTCCCCCTCCGTCCCCGCCCATGCATCACCGCCCTGCCGCCTACGTCCTCCCCTTCCTCCTGGCCTGTGCCCTGCTGTGGCCCTCTGCGGTCGCCGGACAGTCTTTGACCGGCTTCACGCCCGACCGTGCCGAGACGCAACGGGCCTGTGAGGCGCAGCTTCTAGATGCCCCCGAGTCCGAGACCTTTCGCCGCCACCTGAAGCGCCTCACCCGGACGCCCCACCCGGCCGGGTCCGCGGCCAACGACCGGATCGCCGCCTACCTCGACTCGGTGATGACGGCCGCCGGGCTCACTGTCCAGCAGTATCCCTACGACCTCTACATGCCATCGCCGGAGTCGGCCCACGACACCGAGGTCGCCCTCGTCACCCCGGTCCGCAAACCGCTGAACCGTCAGGAGTACGTCCTGGAGGCCGACTCCTTCTCTTCGCACTCGAACCTGCGCCCCGCCTGGAACGCCTACTCGGGCTCCGGCAGCGTCACGGCCGAGGTCGTCTACGCCAACTACGGCCGGAAGGAGGACTTCGAGCAGCTCGCCGAGATGGGCGTGGACCTCTCCGGCAAGATCGTGATCGCCCGCTACGGTGGCAACTTCCGCGGCTTCAAGGCGAAGTACGCCGAGGAGTCCGGCGCCGCCGGGCTCATCATGTACACGGATCCGGCCGACGGCGGCTACGCAGACGGCCTGCCCTACCCGGAAGGCCGCCACCTGAGCGAGAGCACGATTCAGCGCGGATCCGTTCTCACCCCTCTCGGGGGCGATCCGCTTACGCCTGGCGGCCCCTCCCTCCCGCTCGACAGCGAAGCAGAGGTCGATCGCCTCGATCCGGCGGAGGCCGACCTCCCCACCATTCCGGTCACGCCGCTCCCCCACGGCTCGGCCGTCGAAATCCTCCAGCGAATGACCGGAGAGGCCGTTCCGGACGGGTGGCAGGGCGGCCTTCCGTTCGCTTATCGCATCCAGGGCGGCTCGGATCTTACCGTGCATCTCTCGGTGGATCAGCCCAAAGACATGGTGCGCGCCACGAACGTCGTCGGCACCCTTCGCGGCACGAAGCACCCCGACGAGTGGGTCGTCCTCGGCTCGCACTTCGACGCCTGGACGTTCGGGGCCGTGGATCCGAACAGCGGCACGGCCATGCTCCTCACCCTCGCCGAGGCGCTGGGGACGCTGGCCGAGAACGGCTGCCGGCCGCGGCGCTCCATTCGAATTGCGCACTGGGACGCGGAGGAATACGGCATCCTCGGCTCCACCGAGTGGGTGGAGCAGCTGGAGGACTCCCTGAAAACCGGCGCGGTCGCCTACATCAACGCCGACGGGGCCGTCTCCGGCAGCCGGTTCGGCGGCGCATCCGCGCCCTCCCTTAAAGGGCCGCTTCTGGACGCCGCCCGCGCGGTTTCCTATCCGGGAAGCGACAGATCCGTCTACGACCACCTGCTGACGGAGAAGACGGCGTCCAGCGATCAAGAGCCTGCTGAGGACACGGCGCTCCTCGGCAACCTCGGCGGCGGCTCCGACCACGTCGGCTTCTACACGTTCGCCGGCGTTCCCTCCCTCGGAGCCGGATTCAGCGGCTCCTCTCCCATCTACCATTCTGCCTACGACAACTTCGCGTGGTACTCCCGGTTTGCGGACACGACCTTCGTCCACGGCCCCGCCCTGGCTCGCGTCGACGGCGTCCTGGCTCTCCGCCTCGCCAACGCGGACGTTCTCCCCTACGATGTCGCGCGCTACGGCACCGACCTCGCTACTCACGTCGCGTCTCTGGAAGACCGGGCGGCCACGGACTCTATCGACGCCGACTTCGCCCCGCTCCACGCGGCGGTCGACTCGCTCGGGGCGGCGGCCGCCAGCTATCGCGAGGCGCGTCGCGCCGCCCTTCAATCCGGTGAACGCCTGGACACGGAGGCGATCAACCGCATCCTCTTGGACCTGGAGGCGGCTTTCCTTCACGCGGACGGCATGCCGTTCGGGGATCGCTACAAATCCCTCTACGCCTCGCCCGACCCCTTCAGCGGCTACGCCTCCTGGATGCTGCCGGGACTCCGCTACCCGGTGGCGACAGGCGACGAAGCCTTGCTCCGCGAGTGGGTCCCCGTCTACACCCGCGCCGTCACCGAACTCACCGTCCGGGTCCGAACACTCACCCGCCGTCTCCAGGAGCGCTGACGCCCATCCGCATCTCGCCGAAAACTTCGCCGAGAGCAGCGACGGGGGCGACGCGCGGCGGCGTTACTCGCGCACCAACCGAAACGGCTCGGACACCCGCAGGACCTCCGGCAGCGCGGTGGTAGCTGCGCTGTCAGCCGTCGCGGTGATGCGAAGACGGAAGGTACCGTCGTACGGCGATCGGAGGCCGGCCAGGGCCGAGCCGCTCACGAAGCCGCAACCGGCGCGAGGCCGCAACCGGGCCGCGCAGCGATGCCAAAACAGGAGGAGAGACCGGCCGCGCCTGCGCCGCAGGTCGCCCATCCCGCACATCCCCCTGCGGGACAGGGCCCCTCGGCGTCTCCCTGCCGATTTTCACAACCGACCGCCTGGCGGGCCCGACAACGACAAGATCACCGCAAACGGAATCGGCACCCCCTCACCGGGACGCCCGGCCCTACGGATGGGTCGCTTCTGTGGTGTGTGCCTCGCCGGCGCCCGTCCCGTCCGGGTCTGTTTTGTCCGGGTCTGCTCCACCTGGGTCTTCTGGGCCAATAGGATCGAGGGGGATCGAAACCGTCACGGTCGTTCCCTCCCCCTTTCGCGTCGAGATCGATACGCTTGCGCCCAGGAGGTCGGCGTAGCGGTCGACGATGGCAAGCCCGAGGCCGGTTCCTTCGTACTCCCGGTCGGTCCCGACCGACTCCTGCTGGAAGGCTTCGAACGCTTTCTGCTCGGCAAACGACGGATCCATCCCGATTCCGGTATCTTCAACCTCTACGACGACGCGTTCAGCCCGGCTGGACGGATCCCGCTCGGAAGGGGGCCGCTCGGAAGGGGGCCGCTCGCGGCGCAGGCAGACGCGGACGGATCCCCCGGCCGGCGTAAATTTGATGGCGTTGGCGAGGAGATTGGTGACAACGCGACGCAGGGCTTCCTCACCGGCCGAGAGCGGCGGGAGGTCCTCCTCTCGGTCCATCGTCAAATCCACGTCGTGGCGGAGGGCCTGCTCCTCCCACTCTCGGACGACCTCTGTCACGAGGCCGGCCACATCGACGGCCGCCGGCCGGGGCGAGACCTCCCCGGCCTCCAGCCGCGAGAGGTCGAGCATCGTGTCGAGCGTTTCCTGCAGGCGCTGCCCGCTCTCGTAGATCTGCCCGGCGAAGCCGGCGTGGGGCTCCTCCAGTCCGGCCTCCGCAAGGATCTCGGCGAACCCGATGATGGAGGTGAGCGGCGTCCGCACCTCGTGGCTCATGTTCGCGACGACTGCGGTCTTGAGCCGGGCGGCCTCCTCGGCCGTCTCCTTCGCCTGGACGAGTTCCTCGCGGCGGCGGCGCTGCTCGGTGACGTCCCGGATGTTGGCGATCACGCGCGGGGGACCCTCTCCGCCCTCCGGGCGCCGGGCGCGGATCGACAGAACGCGCTCTCCGCCATCGGGACGGAGGATCCGCTCGGTGGTCTCAACCGGCGTTCCCGGGGAATCGGCGGCCCGGCGGAAGGCGGCCCGGAGGGAGGGCTCATCGTCGGGATGGGCGAGGTCGAACACGCTCGTGCCCGTCAGCGCCTCCCGATCTCGGCCGGTGACCCGTTCGGCCGAGGGAGAAACGTACTCGATCGTCCCGTCGGGCCCGAAGATGCCGATCACGTCGACGGCCTGTTCGGTGACCGCCCGAAACCGGATCTCGCTACGCCGCCGCTTGCGCTCCGCTTCTTTTCGGTCGGTGATGTCGATGCAGACCCCAGCGAATTGAACCGCCTCCCCGTCGTCTCCGTCGGGGTCGGGCTCCGGCTCCGCCGCCCCGAGCAGCCAGCACCGCTTTCCGTGTCGGCCCCGGAACGGGACCTCCATCTGGAACCCCTTCTGGCGCCGGCCCGCCTGGCGAACGGTACGGTACAGCCGCTCCCGGTGGCCGGCGGGAACTTGCCGGGCGAACGCCTCCAGCCGGCCCCTCCCCCGAGGGTCGTTTCTGTACAGGTCGTCTCCGTTTGGGTCGTTTGCGTTCGGGTCGTTTGCGTTCGGGTCGTTTGCGTGCTGGTCGTTTGCGTGCCGGTCGTCCAGGGAGGCCTCTGCCAGGTAGGAGTCTTCTGCACACGCGGTGGCCGCGCCCGCGTCAATCCCCAAAACCGCTTGGGCGCCCGGGCTCACGTAGGAAAGCGACATCTCACCGCTGCCGCTGACCCGAAGACGAAAGACCACGCCGGGGATGCTTCCGATCAGCCCCTCCAGGAGCGACGCCCGGTCGCGCGCCTGCCGCTCCCGTCCGGTCACGTCGCTGAACACGAGAAGGCGCCCGGGCCGGTCGAGCCCGGCTCCAAACCGGCTCTCGGCCACCTGAAAGAAGCGGGTCGCCTCGCCGCTGCCCGTCGGATCGCCGCTGCCCGTCGGATCGCCGCTGCCCGTCGGATCGCTGCCCCCGGCGGGTCTCTCCCAGATCGGCACTTCTTGGCGCAGTGCCTCGGTGATCCCCGGAAGGATCTCTTCCAGCCTCTCTCCCTGCACCGACGGCCGCCGGCCGGCCTCGGGGCTGTCCTGGCCGGCCGGGCGGCGGAGGGGCGGGAGGCACTGCTGCATCTCCGCGTTACAGGCCCGGATGCGTCCCTCCTCTCCGACGACGACCGCGGGCGCGTCGCGGCGCAGGCGGTAGGCGTCTTCGAAGTAGGTGCTGTACACGAAGAGAATCCCGACGGCGAAGGCGGCCACCCCGAGGGCGTCGTGGTTCACCTGCAGAAGGTAGGGGGAGAGCGACCCGGCAGCGTTCAGCGCGAGGGGGAGGGCGGTGAGGCCGATGAGGCCAACGAGGGGGCCGCGGCCGACATCCGTGTTGCGAACGGCGGGCAGGATGAGCGCGTAGCCGCCCGCCGCCAGCGCGTAGGCGAGCGCGTTCACCATCCAGTAGAGCAGCCCCGGCTCGACGGCCCAGTGCACAAACGGGACCTGCGCGGGCCGGAGGTGGAAGTAAAGGCCATGCACCGGGTTGGTGACTTTCAGGCCGGTCACGAACAGAAAGACGACCGCGGCCCCGACCTGAACGGGCCGGCTGCGGTGCAGACTCCGCTGCGCATAGGCGGAGCAGAAGTAGAGCCACGCCCAGATGGTCGAAAAGCCGCTGATCAGACCTACGAGGTGGGCCCATCTCGCCACGGTGGCGTGCCGCGCGAGCACCAGCCCAAGGTCGGCCGCTGCCCAGACCCCGCTCGTGAGCAGAAGTGCAATCAGGCCGCAGCGAACCGAGGAAGCACGGATGCGGCGGGCCCTCACCGCTGCGCCGAAGCAGAGCAGGGCGGACAGTCCAAACGCACCGAGATACAGCGCAACAATCATAGAAGGCCTGCGGTCTATCGGGACTGCCTACTGGGACTGCGTACAGTCCTGCTGTGTGTCTCCGACGTTTGCTACATGCAAGAATCCGTCCGCTGTACGAAAGAAAGCCCCGACAGGAGGCGCATCGCCCTCCGTTCTCCCCTCGCCGACGGCGGCCCCGCTCAGCCGATGGAGATCTGCGACGGGTTGGCTGAGGAGAAAGAGCACCAAAGGATCGCGTATGTCGTAAGCCCACCCGTCCACGGTGGACCGGTGGGCTCAGGGCACCGATGGGGTCGAAAGGGCGACCAGGCTGTTCTGTCGAGCCCGCCACGCGCCTCCCGGGGGCATCCCACCGGAGAAAGAGCAACGATCTGTGTGCGCCGGCTACCGGCCGACCGTCTTGGTAGTCGAGCCTCCACCGCCTCCCGGGGTCGGGCTGGTGCCGGTCGATCCGCCACCGCCGCCCCCACCGAGGAGGCCGGGGTCGGAGCCGTCGCTGGAGTCCTCGTTATCGAGGGTAAGCGGTTGCGCACTGATCTGGTCTCTGCTCAACCGCTCGCGTGCAGCTTCCGACCAGACGAACACGTGGTCATCGGTTTGTTCGACAACGTGGGCATCAAAATGCTCATCGGCGTAGTCGAGGAGGTCATAAATCTCGTGGCCCAACGTGTCGACATCGAGCCGGAACCCGATCACGCGATCACGAGGATCTTTCAAAGCGAAGTTGGTCGCAGAATCCATAGGCGAAGGGTGGCGGGTCAGGAAAAGGGCTTGCGGAAGGATAGCGGCAGGTGCGATGCGGCTCCGAACAATCGCCCGCTCGGCGCGGCACGCGCCTCCCGCGATAGAAAACGTATGGCTATGTGCAGCAACATCCGGTCCAGGAGGAAAACGCCGCTGCAGGGATGACATTCTGCGGCAGCACCTCTGTCAGTTCGGCACGGATGATCGTGTCGACATATCGACACGCCCGGACAGGGGCTGGCCAAACACAGCCAACAATGTAACGCATGCAACAATGTGAGGCCTGCCTGTCGGCGCCCTGTCAGCACGGTCAACCGGCGGGATTCGAACCGCCGGCCCAGGTATCCGATCAGTGTCTCTCACATGCCCGCTCGCAAATCGTTCTGGAGATATCTGTTACAGGCCCCTCCGTCCGCTTCCTCCGACTACGGGCGCGCGGTCCATGAATCTGTTCGAATTTGAGCGCATGGCGGGCGCGTCCCTCATGGAGGCCTTTCGCGACCCGGGCTCGGCCGTCCCGACGGAGACCGCGACCCAGCGCTACGTTGGCGCGGCCGGGACCTGGACGCAGGTCGCCTCGGTACCGAACGCGGGATGCTTGCCGGAGAAGATCAACGCTCCCATGCGGATGACGACTCGTTGAGCAGCCCGCAGTACCGCATGGGCACGCGCCGACCCGTATGCGCTTGCCGCGTGCATCGGCTCGTCGCATCTCGGCTTCGGTTCGTCGCGTGGCGATTGCACATATCCCCTGTCCCGTCGAATCTTCGGCACACACGTATCTGCTTCCTATCCGACTCGGATCGCCTTGACCCGCACCTCCACAGCATTCTCTTTTCTACCTGTCCTGCTCGGGCTCCTCGGTCTCGGCATCCTTCCTGCCTCCTCGGCCGCCCAACCGGCGGCGTCGGTGGATCCGGGCGATCCGGATCCGTTGACGATGACAGGAACCTGGACCGGCGCCTACGTCCGCTCCGGAAGTGTCCAGCGGGTCACCGCCACCGTCACCACGCAGAACGACACGGCCCGGATGGCCCTCACCAACGAGGACCTCGCCTTCTTTGGCAACCGGGACCCGGTCGCCGTGACCCGCACCGACGACGGGCGTGTCCGCTTCGACACCCGGTACGGGACGGCCCGCATGGACGTGGACTCAACCTACCGCGAACTCGTCGGCACCGTCGGCGAGCACGAGCCGCCGATCGAGCTTCACCTGAAGAAAACCGGTCCCGCTCAGCTCCGCCCCTCACCCGAGGCTACCGATGTTGCGTTCGAGAGCGGGGACACCACCCTCCGGGGCACCGTGGTCATGCCCGCTGGCCCCGGTCCCCATCCGGCCGTGGTGTACGTCCCCGGCCGCGGCTGCTCTAGTCGGAACGGCGGGCTGCGGCGGCTCCGGTGGCTGGCGGAACGAGGCATCGCCGGGCTCGCCTACGACAACCGGGGCGCCGGCGACTCGGAGGGGTCCTGCAAGACCTCCACGATCGAGACGGAAAGTCGCGACATCCGGGCGGCCCTGCAGACCCTGAGCGAACGCGACGACATCGACGCCGATCGCGTCGGGCTCTGGGGCAACAGCGCAGCCGGCTGGTACATCCCGCATGCCGTCGCACGATCGGAGGGCGAGGTCGCCTTCGTCGTCGAAAAAGTGGGGCCGGCCACCCGTGTCGAAGCCCAGCAAAAAGACAACGCGGCCCTGATCGCAGAGGAGATGGGCCTGGCGCCGGGCGACAGCGCGAAGGCCCTCGCGTACGTCGATCTCCTGTTCGCCACGGACCGACCCAACAACGTCGTCTTTTCGGAGATGCAGGACCTGCTCGCGCACGGCGACAGCACCGGCTGGGCCGACCAATTTCTGGTGCGCGACCCGAATATCGGCGACGTGCCGGCGACCGCCGCGGGGCTCGACAGCCTGTGGGTCCGCCGCTACGCCTACGACCCGGCCGACGACCTGCGCCAGATGGACATGCCCGTCCTGGTGGTCTACGGCGCGGAGGACCGGATCGTCCCCGCCCGTGAGAACGCGCCCCTCATGCGCCGCCTTCTCGCCGATAACAAGAACGCCCGCGTGGTGGTCGTCCCGAAAACCGGCCACGGCCTCGGGCATGGCAGCGAGATGCGGACGCTCTCGGCGCCCGACGGCCGCTACGACACGCACTACTGGAAGTTCTATCGCGTGGCCCCGGACTACATCGGCCCGCTTCTCGACTTTCTCCGCGAACACGCCTTCACCACACCGGACCCGCAGTGAGTCGTAGACAACCGGTTGCTCGATCCTCTCCTACTCAACAAGCATTCTCGTGCCCTTCCGCCTGCTGCTTCTTTTCCTCGCCAGCCTTCTGCCGATCGGCACCGCCGCCCAGACGAGCGGAAGCGTCACCCCCGACACGACGTGGCGCACGCTCGCGCCCGGCACCCTCTCCCTCCCAGAGATCCGCGAAACCTCCCCGTCCATCACCGCCGACGGCCGGACCATCGTCTTCGCCCGAACGGAGAACTGGACGGACAAGGTGCCGTACATCGCGACTCGGTCCGGCGACGGCTGGAGCGTCCAAAAGGCGCCCTTCGTGGATACCCTCTACAACCTCGCCATCACACCGGACGGGCGCTCGATTTTCTACAAGAAAGACGAAAAACGCGACGGCGAAGACGTAAGTCGTGTCTACCGCGTAACCCGAACCGGGAACGGCTGGAGCGACCCCCAGAACCTCCCCGCCCTCTTCAACATCAACGCCGGCTACTTCTGCCCGATGGCCGACGGGACGCTGTATTTTTTCGCGCGCTCGCCCCGGCCCGGGATCTACGTTGCCGAGCCTGACGGCAACGGTGGCTACGGCCCGCCGCGATGGTTGAGCGACGCCGTGAGTCCGGAGGGTACGACCTCGTTCGACGTGCTCGTGCACCCGGACGAAGACCGCCTCATCATCACCCGCGCCGGTATCCCTGACGGTCGCGCCGACTCGCTCGGTCCGCGCGGGCTCTACCTCTACCGGAAGACGAACGGAGCCTGGACCGAGGACGGGCGCCTGGATCTTCCTTATGCCTGGGGCGCCAGCGTACTACCGGACGGACGGTTTCTTTTCGTGGATGCCGGAGACCTGCAAGCCGTCCCCCTCGCGGATCTCGGGATTGACTGGTGACGCCCCAGACCAAACGGTGCCTCCGTCAGCCACTGGCTCCCTCTACGCGAATCGCCGGGGGCACTCGCGCGTACCGACCGAACCCCTACGGCCCTCGTTTTTCCGCTCGAATGGCTCCTCCGCGCCGCTCCTTTCCCTCCTTCTGGACCCTCCACCTCTGCGGGTGGGCCGCCCTCGGACTCTCGATGTGGCTCGGCGTCCTCGCCCACGTGGACGATCCGTTCCGTGCTTTCGTCGGGAAACTGATCTTCGCCGTCCTCGGCGGTACGCTCACGCTCGGCCTGCGGCCGCTGTACCGCCGCCTGCACGAGCGAGAGGGATCCATTCCCGTTCTTATCATCGTGAGCGCCGTCTGCTCCTACCTCCTCAGCTTCGGGTGGACGATCCTGCACCGGGGCGGAGTGGACCTCCTCTGGGAGTGGGTCGACGGAGAGCCGCTTACAATCCCCGCGTTTCGGGACCTCATCAGCGGCGCGCTCTTCTACACGTTCATTCCCATGGCGTGGAGCGTCCTCTACGTCGGCGTCAAGTCCTATCAGGACATGCACGCGGAGCGCGAGCGCGCGCTGGCCGCCGAAGGGGACGCCCACCGGGCGCGCCTTCAGGCCCTGCGCTACCAGCTGAACCCTCATTTCTTGTTCAATACGCTCAACGCCGTTTCCACCCTGATCGTCGAGCGGAAGAACGCCGACGCGGAGCGGATGGTGGCACGGCTGAGCGATTTCCTGCGCCTCACCCTCGACTGTGAGTCAGACGTCGAGGTGCCCCTGGCCGACGAACTCGACTTCGCCCGCCGCTACCTGGAGATCGAGCAGATCCGCTTCGGCGACCGTCTCACCGTCGACGAAGATGTCGAACCGGCGGCCCTCTCGGCCCGTGTACCGCCGCTCCTGCTGCAGCCCCTCGTCGAGAATGCCGTCCAACACGGCATCATGCCGCGAGAGGACGGCGGAACGCTTCGCATCGAGGCCCGCCGCGTCGGCAAGCACCTCCTGCTTCGCATCGCAGACGACGGACCCGGTCCGCCGCTCCCCGCCGATGCGAGCGCGGGCGTCGGACTCTCCAATACCCGGGCCCGTCTCGAGAGTCTCTACGGCGACAACCACCGCTTCGCCCTCGAACGGGCGGACGGGGGCGGGTGCGCCGTCCGCATCGAACTCCCCTTTCACACCGATCGCACCCTCTCCCTGTCGGATCCGGAGGTCGCCCTTCGGAACGCCCCTCTTCCCTCCGCCCCGCATCGGACGTAACCGCTCCCCACCATGACCCTGGACCGCCCTCTCTCCGTTGGCATTGTGGACGACGAAGCGCTCGCTCGTCGCGGCATCCGGTCGCGCCTCTCCCGGCACGGCGACGTAACGGTCGCCGCCGAGTGCAAGAGCGGCCGCGAGGCCGTGGCCGCCCTTCGCGACGGCGACCTCGACCTCGTCTTTCTCGACATTCAAATGCCGGGCCTCGACGGCTTCGACGTGATCGAGGCCATCGGCCCCGAAGAGATGCCGGTCGTGATCTTCGTGACCGCCTACGACGAGCACGCCCTCCGCGCATTCGACGTTCATGCGCTCGATTACCTTCTGAAGCCCCTCGACGAGGAGCGCTTCCAGGAGGCGCTCGGCCGTGCCCGGTCCCGAATTGCAGAACGGGAAGCCGGAGAGCTGGAAACGCGGCTGACGCGTCTTCTCTCCAGCCTCGACGAGGAGACGGCCGCGGAGCCCGACCGGGCGGCGTCCGGAGAGGAGCCGGTCGCCCGGTTCGTGGTGAGGTCCGGCGGGCGCGTGCAGTTCGTCAAAACTGACGCGATCGAATGGGTGGAAGCCGCCGGCGACTACGTCACGCTCCACACCGCCGACCGGGCGCACCTTCTCCGCACAACGATGAAGGAGATGGAGGCGGCTCTTCCCACCGACCGGTTCGTTCGGATCCACCGGTCGACGATCATCCGCGTCGACGCCGTGCAGGAACTGCGACCGTACGGGGCCAACAACGAGTACATCGTGATGCTTCGCGACGGCAGCGAGCGCAAGCTGAGCCGAACGTACCGCTCAGCGGTCGAGGCGGTTGTCACCGGCGAGCTGTGACAGGCCGTGCGGCGGACTCAACGACGCTCGAGAGATCGTCTTGAACCGGCTCCAGCTCCAGGACCTCCAGGACCATGTCCCACTTCGGCGAGGCACCGGCTTTCGTCACGATGTCTGCGACAACCTCGTGCTGCTTCCGCGACAGCAGGTTGGGGAGTGCCTTCGCATCTTTCACGAACCAGTTCCCCCCTTCGCGCGGAAGGCCGTTTTGCTTGTTGACCCCATGCACTGAATCGGAGGGATCTCTTCTCCCCTCTGCTGCTCCAGATCCTGGAGAGTTTGGCCCATGCTCCCTAGAACGTAATTGAGATCGCGGGGATTGGGCATGTCTAGAAGGTCCGCCAGGTCTGAATGGGCGATCGTTGATCCGGCCGAGGCCTGGCGCACGAGGAGCAGAAGAACGCGGCGGGCACGCTATAGTACTTCTTGTCCCCGTCGGTCATGAGGTCGGCGACGCGGGCAGTTTCCATGGTTCAAAGCTGATATCACGAGTCGTATGAATACGATCTAGGACCCACACAACTCTAAGGCAATATTTACACGCCAATGTAGTACGCTGTCAGGCGTGAATCTGTGATCTTTGTGTGGTAGGTTGTTGAGAATCCAGTATTGAAGAACCGTCTCCTCCAGATTCCATCCCCAACAAGAAATACTGTGTCGAACTCACCGAAGAGCAGCGATCCCATCTCCTCGAACGCCTCGGGCGCGGGGAGCGTCCGGCGGCTGAGCAGACGCGCGTTCGCGCTTTGCTGAAGGTAGACGACGGACCGGACGGCC
>CAKZLV010000032.1 GCA_937127285.1 uncultured Bacteroidota bacterium | reverse complement strand
GCTTCATGGAGCGCTACGCGCCGACCGTGAAGGACCTCGCCCCGCGCGACCTCGTCAGCCAGTGCATCTTTAAGGAGATCCGCGAAGGGCGCGGCATCCAGGGTGACGACTACGTCCACCTCGACCTGACCCACGTCGGCGCCGAGGTGCTCGACAAGAAACTGCCCGAGATTTCGGAGTTCTCCCGCACCTACATGGGGATCAACCCGAAGGAGGAGCCCATCCCGGTGGTGCCGACCTGCCACTACGCCATGGGCGGTATCCCGACGAACGCCGACGGCCAGGTGGAGATGGCCGAGCGCGGCACGTCGGTCCCCGGCCTCTACGCCGTCGGCGAATGCGCCTGCGTGTCGATCCACGGCGCCAACCGCCTCGGCACGAACGCCCTGCTGGAACTGGTCGTCCTCGGGCGCCGCACCGGCATGGCGATGGCGAAGGAAATCCGCGAGGGCAAGGACTTCACCCCCCTGCCGGAAGACCCGGAAGAGGACACGCGGGCCGAACTCAATCGCCTCATGGACAACACCCGCAGCGACGGCGAGCCGATCGTGAAGGTGCGGAGCGACCTGCAGGAGACGATGATGGAGAACGTCTCCGTCTTCCGCAGCGACGAGACGCTCACCACCGCGCTCGACGACATCCAGGAAATCCGCGAGCGCGCCCAAAACGTAGTCGTCGACGACAAGGGCAAGCGCTTCAACACCGACCTGATGGATGCGATGGAGGTCAACTTCATGGTCGATTACGCCGAGGCGATCGCCGCCGGCGCCAAGTACCGCACCGAGAGCCGCGGCGCCCACTCGCGCGAGGACTACCAGAACCGCAACGACGACGACTGGCTGAAGCACACGCTCTTCCACAGCGACGGCGCGGGCAACTACGAGTTCGACGACAAGGACGTCGTCCTCACCCGCTTCGAGCCGAAGGAACGCAAGTATTAACCCATGTCGAATGGCGAATGTCGAGTGTTGAATGGTCGCTCGCTCGGCACTCCGTCGCCTCGCCCCGACATTCAAAATTCGACACTCGAAACTCGCAATTGCTATGGACCTGACCGTCAAGATCAAGCGCTACAATCCGGATGAGGACGACGCGCCGCACTGGGAGTCGTACGACGTCCCGGCCGAGCCGCTCGACAGCGCCCTCGCGCTGCTGCTGCATGTGAAGTGGCACATTGACGGCACGCTCTCCCTCCGGAAAAGCTGCGCCCACGGTGTGTGCGGCTCCGACGCGATGCAGATCAACGGCGAGAACAAGCTCGCCTGCTCCGTCCTGGTGAAGGACCTCGTCGACGGCGACGGAGACACCATCACGTACGCGCCGCTGCCTTCCGCCCCGGTCGTCAAAGACCTGGTCATCGACCAGAGCCGCTTCTTCGAGAAGTACCGCTCGGTGAAGCCCTGGCTCATCACGGAGGGCCCGGACCCGGAAACCGAGCGCAAGCAGAGTCCGGAGCAGCACGAGGTGATTGAGGACGCCACCAAGTGCATCATGTGCGGAGCCTGCACGCATGCCTGCCCCTCGACCTGGGCCGACCCCGACTACCTCGGCCCGGCAGCGATGCTGAAGGCCTACCGCTACACGTTCGACAGCCGCGACGACGGGGCCGACGAGCGCCTCGAGGTGGTCGACTCGCCGGACGGCCTCTGGAAGTGCTACACGATCTTTAACTGCAACCAGGCCTGCCCGAAGGACATCGACATCACGCGCTGGCTCTCCGCCCTGAAGCGCCGCGCCGTACAGTCCAGCGCCTCCACCGCCGCCTGACTCTCCTACCCCGGTCTCATCCCGCAACGCCCTGTCTCGACCCCCCCGAGACGGGGCGTTTTGGGTTCGGGCTCTCGTTGGCGGACTGGGTACTCGGTATTCGGGGCTCGGTACTGGGTACTCGGTATTCGGTACTGGGTATTCGGTACTGGGTATTCGGTACTGGGTACTCGGTACCGGTTACTGGGTACTCGGTATTGGGTGCTCGGTATTGGGAAAGGGGCTGATCATGAGCGTGCCCACCGATTGTGCCAAGACAGGCAGCGCCGATCTACGCCGAGCCGTAGGGGAGGATGGAGGATGGAAGATGGAGGATCGTGAATTGTAAATCGCGGATTGTAAATCGCGGATTGTGGGACGTCTCTTCACGGGAGACTGCAACAGATTTTGTGTAAGCCCGTCTCTCCGATTCCCCGTTTCCCCGTCTCCCCGACTCCCCGATTCTCCATCTCCCCGTCTCCCACACCGAACGACCGACGCCGGCGACCGACGACGAACCACCAACAACGAACCACCACCCCCACCCCACCCATGCCGTTTCGCGTCGCTCCCGTTCTCACGGCCCTTCTCCTCACCGCCGCGGTGCTGGCGCTCCCGGCCTCGGCGCAAGAGGCGCCCGAGCGGTCCCCGGCCGCGCCGGATACCGGCGACGTGGCGTTCCGGGTGACGATGCCGGATAGCGTCGTGGTGACGGCCTCCCGGCTGGCCGAATCCAGCCGGACGAGCGGGCGACGCGTGAGCGTGTACACCCGGCAGGACATCGCCGACTTGGCCGTGAACAGCATCGATCAGCTGCTCGATGTCGTCGCCGGGGTGGACGTGAAGAGCCGCGGGGCGTTCGGGGTACAGAGCGACCTGACGCTGCGCGGCTCGACGTTCAACGGCGTGCTCGTCCTTCTCGACGGCGCGCGCATCAACGACCCGATGACGGGTCACTTCTTGATGGACCTGCCCGTCCCCCTCTCCGAAATCGCCCGCGTGGAGGTGCTGCGCGGACCGGCGACGGCGCTCTACGGGCCGGATGCCCTCGGCGGCGTCGTCCACCTCATCACCCGCACCGGCCTTCGCGCCGAGGGGGGCCGGCGGACCGGCTGGTTTACGACCGCCGAAGGGCGCTACGGCAAGAACAACCTCTACGATGCCTCCGGGTCGACCTGCTACGTCGGGGACGAAACGACGGTGAGCGCGGCCGCCGCGGCACAGGGCAGCGACGGCATCCCGATCCCCGGAGCGGACGGCGAGGTTCTGCGAAGTCGGAACGGAGAGGTGCGCACCGACTTCACCCGCCAGGCGGCCACGGTCGCCCTCTCGCGCGAAACGGACGCCCTCGGCGGGGCCACCCTCTACAGCCGGGCCGGGTTCGACAACCGGGACTTTGGGGCGTGGCACTACTACTCGACGAGTCCGGCCGATACGGCCCGGGAAGCGACCCGCACGTACTGGCTGCAGACTCGCCTCCAGAGCGACCGCAGCGCGAAGACGACCTGGACGGCCCAACTCGCTGCGAAGCAGCATGCGGACACCTACCGGTTCTACCCCGGCCTCCCCCCGAACCGCAACACGAGCCGTCTCCTCACCGCGCAGGCGCAGGCCTCCCGCTCCCTCGGCTCGGTGCGGCTCACAGGCGGGGCCTCCGGACAGCTTCGCGGGATCGACAGCAACGGCCTCGGACTGCATAGCGACCCGTCCGGCGGCGTCTTCGCGAGTTTCCGCTGGCCGGCCACCGACCGACTGACGATCAACCACAGCACGCGGCTTGACTACGACGCGGTCTACGGCGTGGAGCCGACGCCGCAGCTCTTCCTGGCCTACCGGCTGGGGCGGACGACCCTGCGCCTGGGCGGCGGCCGCGCCGTGCGGGCGCCCAACTACATCGAGCGCTATATCAGCTACGGCGGGAATCAGGGGACGCCCGACCTCGACGCCGAGACGGCCTGGTCGGGCGAGGCTGGCGTGGACGTGCGCCTCGGCGACGGGCTCACCGCGCACCTCACCGGCTTCGGCCGCGTCACACGGGGCCTGATCGACTACGCGAAGGAGACGGAGGGCGCGGAGGTCTTCGTCGTCCGCAACCTGCACCGCGTCGAAACCCTCGGCCTGGAGGCGGAGGCGACCTTCGACCGGCGTCTCGGCCCGGTCGGCCTTCGCCTCGACGCGGCCTACACCCTTCTTGACGCCACGCTCGACGCGCAGGAGCCCGTCTTTAGCTACAAGTACGCGCTGACGGGGGCGCGCCACCACGTGCAGGGCGGCGCCTCCGCGTCGCTGGGAGCGTGGACGCTCGGCATGCAGGGCATGTGGAAGGAGCGCCTTGCCACCGGCGGCCCGGCCACGGATCGCTACGGACTCCTCCACGCCCGCCTCGGCTACACGACCCGCCTCTTCGACACCCGCGTCACCCTCTCGGCCGACCTCCGCAACCTGCTGGACACTCCCTACACGGAAGTCCTCGACGCCCCGATGCCCGGCCGCACCATCCTCGTCGGCGGCCAGGTGCGGTTTTGAGGGAGCGGCGTGAGGCGTGAGTCGTGAAACGTAAGTCGTGAATTGTGGGGCGTGAATCGTGGAGCGCCTGCGACCTTCCGTCGTCGAACCGCCAACGTCTCACCGTTCAACGTCCGAACGTCCCAACGCCCATCCCACACCCCAAACCCTCCAATCCTTTCACCCTTCCATCCCTCCAGACCTATCCCTCTTCGGCGACGTCGGCCGGGGGGGCGGTGTACTCGTCCAGGAGCGACGTGGCGGAGTCGAGGACCGAGGGCGTTTCGGCGGCGGGATCGACCAGGATGAGAAGCTGATCGCCCGGGCGCGGCGTCCAGGGGTTGTTCTCTGCAAAAATCTTCAGCTCGTCCCCGCGCGAGAGGAAGAGCGGAACGAACTGATCGCCGTACACCTCCTTCAGCGTGTCGAAGTTGATGGCGGTGCTGAGCTCAACGACGCGCAGCTTCTCGCCGCGGTCGAAGCGCTCGGTGAGGTCGTCGTACAGGATGTCTTCTCCGAAGAGAGGTCGCCCCTGCAGGTACTCCGGCATCTGCCCTTCGGTGGGGCGAAGCGTGCTGGAGGAGGCGGGCAGCTGGTAGATGTCGCTCGAGTCGAAGACCTCCGAGAAGTGCAGCGCGGCGAGGGCGCCCACCTCCTGGTTGGGAATCGTGATGAGCAGGCGCCCGATGCCGCCGAGGTCGATTTCGCCGCTGCCGCTGAGGTCGAGGTCGTCGAGGATCGACTCGGAGAGGGCGTCGGCCCGGCGCGCGGGCAGGCCCTCCGCCTCGGCGCGCCGGACGCGCTCGGCGTTGTCGTCGATGAGGAAGACGTTGTGCCCGAAGGCCTGGATGGACCGGGCCAGGTCGCGCACCCAGCCGGTCGCCCCGATGAAGAGCACGCCCTGCGGGTTCGGGTTCGCCAGTCCCAGCCACCGCGCGAGGGGGGCGGCGGTGAGGCCGTAGACGGCGACCGTCCCGAAGATCACGATGAACACGACGGGAACGAGCGCCCCGACCTGCTCCGGAAAGATGTCGCGGAGCTGGTAGGCGAAGAGCGACGCCACGGCCGCCGCCACGATGCCGCGCGGGGCCAGCCAGCTCAGGAAGGCCCCCTCCCGCCAGCCCATGTCCGTGCCCAGCGACGACACGAAGACGGCCGCCGGACGGACGAGCACGATGAGGACGGCGAGGAAGGCGAGCGTGGTGGCGTCCAGATACTGCAGGGCGGAGAGGTCGAGGCGCGCGCTCAGAATGATGAAGAGCGCTCCGATGAGAAGGACCTGCAGGTTTTCCTTGAACTCGACGATACGCTGAACGGAGACGTAGCTCTGGTTCGCAAGGACGGCCCCCATCAGGGTGGTGGTGAGGAGGCCGGCCTCGTGCTGGAGGCTCTCGGCGATGACGAAGGCCAGAACGACGAGCGTGAGGGTGACCGGGTTGCGGAGAAAGTCTGGGACCAGGCGCCGGCGAAGCGTCACGACGAGAAGAACCACCGAGACGCCGGCAATCACGCTGCTGACCACAATTTCCGTGAGCAGCCCCTCGGCGACGTGGAGCGCGGCGGTGCTGACCCCGGCGGAGGCGCCGGGCTCGTGGATGAGGAGGATGACCTCCATGACGAGCACGGCCAGGACGGCGCCGATCGGGTCGATTGTGATTCCCTCCCACTTGGCGATCGCGCTGACGCGGCCTTTCGGGCGAACCTGCCGGAGAAGGGGAACGACGACGGTCGGGCCGGTCACCGTCAGGATCGCGCCGGTGAGCAGCGCGAGGGCCGGGTTGAAGCCGAGGATGACGTACGCGGCGGCGGCGGCGAGCAGCCAGGTCGTGAGGACGCCCGCCGTGATCAGATTGCGCACGGAGGGGCCGACGTCGCGCAGCTCCGACAGGCGCAGGCTGAGGCCGCCCTCGAACAGGATGATCCCGATCGAAAGCGAAACGAACGGGTTCACCCAGTCGCCCTGCAGCATGTCGGGCCCGATGAGACCGGTCGCCGGACCGGCGACGAAGCCGGCCAGAAGAAGCAGGAGGATCGAGGGCAGGCGAAGTTTCCAGGCCAGCCACTGGGCACCGATGCCCAGGAGCAGAATGGTTGCGATACCGAAAAGAAGTGTCACGAGCGACAGGCTACCTGTGAGGAAAGTCCGGCCGGAGGCATCGGCGCACGGGTCGTCGCCAGGAAGCCAGACCGGTTCGGAGTAGGCGGTACGAAGGGCGCGGGGTGCCGTTCACCGCCGAATGCGAACACCCGGGAAGGAACCGAGAACTGGTTGCGGCGCAGGGGCATCAATGGAGCGGCAATGGAGCGGCAACGGGGCACGAAGGGGGCAGCGGTACGGGCGTAGATATCTCCACACGTGGTTCCTACATTGGTCGATACCTCTCAGCGGGTTCCCTTGTGCCGGAAGGCAGGGGCTGCACCCGGCTGCGGAGGAAGCGCGGCTCTTATGCATTGGCTTTTTCCTCTTTTGAGCACGCCCACCCATCTTCCCGATCCGCTCCGCCACGCGTCTTCCACATCGTCGCGTGCGGCGTATCTGTTGCTTCTCGGGGTACTGAGCTACGCGGCCGCGCTTCTGGCGGGAGATTCCCCCGTCCAGGAGCGCGTGGTTGCTCTGCGCATCTGGAGTCTCGTGGCAGCCGGTCTCTTCGCCGTCGCTACTCCCAACCTTCTCTATCCCAATCGAGATGCCCCCGTCCTCCAGCTTCTGAACCGCCGTCCATCTCGGCTTCTCACGGGCCAACTGCGGGACCTCTCCGGCCTGTTTGCGCTCGTGCTGGTCCCGGCGGCGGTGCTGGCGTATGTCGACCTTTCCGGCGCCGGGCAGCACCTCGGGTCGAAGACCGTCGCGCTCGGGCACGCGGTTCTCATCATCGGGGGCGTCGGGCTCGACAGCTTTCTGTACTACGCCACGCTCGGCCGACGGTCGCAGGCCTGGCAGGAAGGACGCGCCGGGGGATGGTACGACGCGACGGGGGAGGCCGGCATCCAGTTCAGCGTGCCGCGCGGTCTGGTGCCGGCGCTGTTTGCCACGGTGCGCTGCTTCCTCTTGGGGATCGGGCTCGTCGTCGCCACCGCGACAGCCACCGAGCGCGGGCTTGACGCCCTGGCATGGGTCCCGGGTGCTGCCGCCGTTGCCTGGGCCGGCCTCCGCCTCTTCCGCGCGCACGCTGCGTTCGATCGTCATTTCTATCAGACGAATGCGTTTTACGGCGAGGTGCTCGGAGGCGGAGGCGTGCAGGCCCGCGAGCGAGAGCCGGTTCCGTTCGACACCCTGTACTGGGTGCCGGCGCGGTGGCAACCGGCCGCCTGGGCCAGCCTTCGACAACTCGACCGCGTTCTGTCGCTCGGCCGCCTCGTCGCCGTCGCCCACCTCGTCCTGTGGGTCCTCTGCATCCAGGCCGCACCGCCCGACGCGGTGGCTGGGTACCTCCTCCTCGTCTTCGCCCTGCAAAACGCCGCCTGCGCGGCCCTCGTTACGGGTGATGCCGCTCCGCCCCCGTTCCAGCTCTCCCTCCAGTCGGCCTTCGACTGGTGGGGAACCCGCACATTCGTGAATCTGCGCTGGATCGCACCGCATGCCGCGAGCCTCGGCCTGGTTGCGCTGTTCGATTCGACCTACGGATGGACATGGGTGGCGCTATGGCTGGGAGTGGACGCTCTCTTCGCCCTGGCCGCGGCCGGGATCGCCACCTTCGCAACGGAGGGGCGCCTCCGCAGCCTGTATCCGTGACCGACCGGATGGCCTCTCGATCGACTGCTCTGCTCGTCGCCCGATTCTCCCCATGCCCGCCTCTCTTCGACTCGACCACGTCACGAAGCAGTACGCCGACGGAGCGCCGGTTCTTGACGGCCTCACCCGCACCTTCGACGCCGGCCGCATGACGATGCTCGTCGGGCCGAACGGGTCCGGCAAAACCACCCTCCTGCGCCTGCTGTCCGTTCTGGCCTATCCGACGGCGGGGACGGTTCGGTACGGAGATCTCGACATCCACGCCCATCCGTATCGCTACCTCCAACACGTCGGCATCGTGCATGCCGAGGCCGGGCTTCCCGAGCACCTCACAGCCGTCGAACTGCTGGAGTGGATCCTGCGCAGCCGGGGGAAATGGACCGGGAGGGCGACCGAGCGAATCGGGGCGCTCCTCGACGACCTGTCGCTCGACGAGCGGCGCACGAACCTGCTCGGTACCTACTCGAGCGGCATGCTGAAAAAGACGCAGATTGCCGCCGCCCTCATCGCCGACCCCGAGGTTCTTTTGATGGATGAGCCGCTTCGCTCGCTTGACCGTGCAACCACGGAGGCGACGCTCGACAAGATCGAGGGGTTCGTCGCCGGCGGAGGGCTAGCCGTGGTCGCCTCGCACCTGACGAGCGGCTTGAGCGGACGGGCCGACGACGTCCTGCGCCTCGGTGAAGGGAAGCCGGTGTAGGCGGCTCCGTGCTCACGACTCGGCGTATTGCCAGAGAGACCGGCCCGATGCGTCGTCTGCACCGGCCGGCTCGGGGGACGGAGAAACGGGGAGACGGAGAGGCGGGGACGGGCGGCGCTGAGGCTGGAAGCGGTGACGTTTCCAGTGTCGCGGCTGCCCCGGGGACTGCTGCCGGGGAATCGTGGAAACGATGAGTCGGGGAAACGGGGAGGCGTAGGGCGAGAGGGACCTGGGGACAATCTCCCGTCGCCCAGCGCGGTGGGGCTCGGTGGGGTCCCGTCCAAGACCCTGAAGAGCACGCAGTCACCCGTGACCCATGTCTGGTGGCACATGACTGCATGACCGATTCCCCTCGACCGGGTCCTGCCCCAGCGATTCAACGGCAGCATGCCCCCAATCCCCCAGTCCTCAATCCTCCAATTTCCTACCGTCGCGGATCCGGCACCTCGGCCAGGACCATCGGACAGACCGGACCGCCGAGACGCATCCCGACTTCGGCGCTGGCGTAGGCGTAGGCGTCGAAGTCCGATAGTCCGTGTACCCCGGTCAGCACGTCGAAGGCCTGGTCGAGCGCGTGCTGGTGGGCTTCCTCCAGGCTCTCCCCCATACCGAGGCACAGCGTCGTCGAGCCGACGCGCAGACGCGGCACCGTGAGCCCCTCGGCAACCGGCTCGTCGGCCAGATCGACGCGCACCCGCGCCCGACCGGCCGCCTCGAAGCTCACCCACGTCGGCTCCCCCCGACCCATCGCCGCGTGCAGATCGCCGACCGACAGCAACGCGTCGTCCACCTGGACCGGGAGCCAGACCGTCGCTCCGGGCGAGAGCTCCCGCAGGTCCATGTTGCCGCCCGTCGGATGGGCGGGCATGAACGTCGAGGCCTCGCCCTCCTCCGGCGCGACGCCGACGCAGCCGATCATCGGGGCCTTCTCGACGGTCAGATCGTCGGTGATCCGCATCTTCCCGTCGGCCGTCTCCTCGATCTGCCGTACCTGCACCGCGTCCGTCTTCGTCCCCAGGCCTCCAAACTCCGGGAGCCAGACCGACCACGCCCGCTCGATTTCCACGTCGAGCACGTCGATTCGTAGGACATCTCCCGCAGAAGCTCCGTTGACGGCCACCGGCCCGGTCACGAGATTGAAGTTCTCCAGACCGATGTCGTCGACCGCCTCTCCATCCGCCAGGCGTTGATACGCGACGTCGCCCGTCTCGAACGTGACGACATCCCCCGGATCCACCGCACGGGCGGGTGCGTGATGGGGACTGAACGTAGGCGTGCGGCTCTCGGTCGTGACGACGTGTTCGGTGGGCATAAGATGTGTTGAGGGGTTGGGGTGTTTACGTGTTCGTGTGAGGAGGGGGCGACCGGCATTCACACATCCTCAAAGATAACAGGCGGCTGAGGAGATGCCAATTGCGGGTGGGGGTATCTGTGTTGATCCAGTGCGTGCATGCAAAGGCTGAAAATGAACTATCCCTACTGCCCCCACCTTCCTGCAGGCCGGTTGTACGCGTTTTGTAGAGGACGGTCGCCGTGCGTGGAGGTCGTGCCACCTGGATGACCGGGATGTCCCCTTTTTGACCGGCCAAAAAGGGGACGGAAAAAGCCGCCGGGCTGGACGCGCTGCGGCTGACGGCCCTGCAACGCTTCGGGGTCGCGAATCGGAACTCGCTTCGCTCAGACATCGATTCGCGAATCCCCCCTACGCGTCACAGGGCCGTCCGAGACGCCGCACCGCGAAAGGCCCGGAGAGACTCGTTGCCAAAAGAAAATCGTTCACGAACCGCAGAAGGACCGCAACGCACGATCGCCTCCGAAACCCCCTTCAGACCGATGATCTCCACGCCCCATCCTCTCCTCCAATACGCTCTGTGTCTAACCAGCGTGCTTCTGCTTGCGGCGTGCGGCCCGCCGTCTCCGCCGAAACGCCCGGTCGGTCGTGAAGAAGCAGCCAAGACGCTCCGCTATTGACGCCGTGTCAAAACCTTCCCGTATTGACAGGGTGTCAATGATTGCCAAAGCGACAGTCGGGTTGCAACCCGCTCCGTTCTTCCTCCTTCCCCCTTCCTCCATCCCTCCCCCCGTGTCCATCGAAGAACGACAACAGGAAGAGAAGGCCCAGCGTCGCCGGAGCATCGTCGACGCCGCCGAGGCCGTTCTCGGACGGATGTCCATGGAAAACATGACCATGGCCGACATTGCCTCCGAGGCGCGCCTGAGCCGGAGCCTCCTCTACGTCTACTTCGAAGACATGGAGGACATCGTCCTGGCCGTCACCCTGCGGGGATTCGAGGCGCTTGCCGAACAATTCGAAGCCGCCGTTCAGGCGCACGACGCCGGACTCATGCAGATTCGCGCCGTCGGAGAAGCCTACGTCCGCTTCGCCCACGAGCAGCCGACCTACTTCGACCTCGTCGCCCGCTTCGAGGCGCGCTCGGCCGACCCGGAGGCCGCCACCGATCGGGAGCGCGCCTGCCTCGCCGCCGCCGACCGCGTCATGACCGCCATGACGGACGCGATCCAAAACGGCATCGACGACGGCTCCATCCGCCCGGACCTTGACCCGACCGAAACGGCGACGATGCTCTGGGGCTACACGCACGGCCTCATCCAGCTGATGGCGAACAAAGAAACGGGCCTGAAGCAGCAGTACGGCATCAACCCCGATGCCCTCATCGACCGGGGCCTCGACTTCATCGGCGTCGCCCTCACAGGCACCAGTCCCCACCCCGCTCCCAATATCCCGACCGAGGCGTTCGTGGCCGAGCAGGGGAAAGACTAACGGAGACGAACACCGTCTCTTTTTTTGTACCCGTATTGACAGACTGTCAACAATCGAAGAGGTGTCAACCGTGCCTGACTTCCCGAAGCGTCTCGCCCTTCTCGTTCTCGTCGGCGCCCTGACGGCAGGCCCCGGGCCCGTGGAGGCCCAGGTTTCGGACACGGTTCCGTCCGGCCGACCGGCGGCGGACACGGCCTCGGTCGCCGGCCAGCTTGTGGCGGAGGCGCTCGAAAGCAACCTGGCGTTGCGACAGAAGCGGATTGGCCTGGAGCAGGCGCGGGCCGCCCTCGCCGAAGCCCGGGGGCAGTACCTGCCCCGCCTCGACGTCTCGGCCCGCTACTCGCGGGCCGAGGGCGGGCGCACGATCGACATCCCCGTCGGCGATCTCGTCAACCCGGCCTACCGCACGCTGAACGACCTGACCGGAACGACCGACTTCCCGCAGATCGACAACGAGGAAATCCCCTTCCTGCGCTCGACCGAGCAGGAGACGGTCCTCCGCCTCCAGCAGCCGATCGTGAATCCCTCGATCGTGTACGGAAGCCGGGCCCGGCGCCACCGGGTTCGCGCCGAACGGGCCGGCGTCGCCGCCTTCCGCCGGGAGCTGATTCGCGACGTCCGCGTCGCCTATTTCCGCTACCGACAGGCGCAGACGCGCGTCGACGTGCTACAGTCTGCCGGTGAGCTGGCGCGCGAGAACCGACGGACGAACCTGCGCCTCGTGAGCGCCGAGCGGGCGACGCAGGAGGCGGTGTACCGCGCGGAGGTCGACGTTCTGGAAGTTCGCCAACAGCTCGACGAGGCCCACGCCTCCGTTGACCGCGCCCGCCGCTACCTGAACGTCCTCCGGAATCGCCCGCCCGAGACGCCCATCCCGGAGCCTCGGGCCGATGCCCGGGCGCACATCCGCCGGCAGATCGAGGCGCTCGACCCCTCGCTGCGCCGTCGGATTTCCACCGTCCCTGGCCGCTCCGAATCGCTTCTCACCGCCTCTCGGGATGGCAATCCCGTTCCTGCCGACCGGCCCGGTGACGGTCTTCGTCTGGATCCCTGGATCCACACCCGACCCGAACTGGAGCAGGTGGGAGCGGCCATCGACGCCGCAGAGTCGCAGCGGCGGCTTGCCCAGGCGGACTACCTCCCGACCGTCTCCCTCGCCGTGGAAGCCGGCATTCAGGGGGCGGACTACGGCTTCTCGGGGGAGCGGCCCTTCGTGCTGGGGTCGGTGGTCCTCTCCTGGAACCTGTTCGACGGCTTCCAGGATCGGCGGGCCGTCCAGCAGCGCCGGCTCGAGGTCGACCGGCTCCGAACTCGCCGCGCCGATGTCGCCCAGCAGATCGGCCTGGAGGTGCGCTCCGCCCTCGACGACGTGCAGGTTGCCCGGCGGTCGCTCGAAACGGCCGAGGCGCGCGTCCGCGCTGCCCGGGAGACGTTCCGCCTTACCAGCCGCCGCCACGACGCCGGCCGGGCCAACCAGATCGAACGGATCGACGCCCGCACCACCCGCACCGAGGCCGACCTCAACCTGAACCGTACCCGCTACACCCTCCTCATCCGCCTCGCCGAACTCGACTACGCCCTGGGAAAGACAAACGGCGACTGGTGACGGGCAACTCCCGAAATCCAGGCGTCGCCCGACGCATCCCGCCCCGCACCTCCAGCCTCCCCACCC
>CAKZLV010000031.1 GCA_937127285.1 uncultured Bacteroidota bacterium | reverse complement strand
ACAGCCCCCAAGCGCCCACAGCCCCCAAGCGCCCACAGCCCCCCCGCTCCCACACGTCCACGCTCAACCGAGAGGGTGGAAGCGGGCGGTGAAGTGGCGCAGTTGGTCCGGCTCCTCGATGATTTCGTATCCGGGCAGCGCGTCCCGGCGGGCGTAGACGTCCTCGATGACCTCGATGACGTAGTCGATGTGGCTCTGCGTGTACACCCGCCGCGGAATGGCGAGCCGGACCAGGTCCATCTCGGCCGGCTGCTCGGACCCATCCGGCTGCCGACCGAACATGACGGAACCGATCTCGCAGCCCCGGATGCCGCCGGTGGTGTAGAGGGACACCGCCAGGGACTGGCCCGGATACTGCAGCGGAGGGAGATGCGGCAGCATGCGCCGGGCGTCGAGGTAGACGGCGTGTCCTCCCACCGGCCGCACGATCGGGACGCCGACCTCGGTGAGCGCCTGCCCCAGGTACCGCGTCGACGCCATGCGGTACGCCAGGTAGTCCTCGTCCACGATCTCCGTCAGCCCGACGGCGATGGCCTCCAGGTCGCGTCCGGCCAGGCCGCCGTACGTCGGAAACCCCTCCGTGAGGATCAACTGGTTGCGCGCCTCTTGGGCCCAGTCGTCGTTGTTCAGCGCCAGCCACCCGCCGATGTTGGCCAGGGCATCCTTCTTCGCGCTCATCGTCATCCCGTCGGCGAGCGAGAACATCTCCCGCACGATGGCGCGAACCGACCGATCGGCATACCCGTCCTCGCGCTGCTTGATCAAGTAGGCGTTCTCGGCGAAGCGGCAGGCGTCGAGGAAGAGGGGGACGCCGTGGGCCCGGCACCGATCCGCCACGGCTCGAAGATTGGCGAGGGAGACCGGCTGCCCTCCGCCCGAGTTGTTCGTGACCGTCACCATCACGAGAGGCACGTGCACCTCCGGATCGGACAAAAGCGCCTCCAGGCGCTCGGCGTCCAGGTTGCCCTTGAACGGATGCTCGGCCGAC
Organism: uncultured Bacteroidota bacterium; assembly: GCA_937127285.1. GTDB lineage: Bacteria > Bacteroidota > Rhodothermia > Rhodothermales > Salinibacteraceae > CAKZLV01. The sequence continues at coordinate 19,988 of CAKZLV010000031.1, read as the reverse complement.
GGGTCGAGGCCTTCCTCAATCACCAGATCCACGGCCTCGGCTCCGGTGGCTTCAACGTTTGCGCGAGTGGTGTCGAAGTGCGTGTTGGACGGGATCGTAGCCTCCGGCCCCGCCACGATGCCCATCAGGATCCGCTCTGCAGCCCGGCCCTGGTGGGTGGGAATGATGTGCTCGAACGGCATCAGGTCGCGGACGGCCGCCTCGAACCGATCGTACGACGGAGAGCCGGCGTAGCTTTCGTCGCCCTGCATCATCGCCCCCCACTGCGCGGCGCTCATCGCCGAGGTGCCGGAATCGGTGAGCAGGTCGATGAGCACATCCTCGGCGTGCACATGGAAAAGGTTGAACCCGGCCTCCTCGATGAGAGCCTCCCGCTCCGCACGCGTCGTCATGCGGATGGGCTCGACGGACTTGATGCGAAACGGTTCGATGATCGTCTCCATAACGGGCGGCAGACCGAGGGGACAGGGGGATGAGGAAAAGGCGGACGGCTGCGTCGAGGAAGCAGGAAGGCGCGAGCCCCGAATCGGTCTCGTGCCGACCGTTCGGTGGCGACACGGTAGCAACCGGCGGGTTGAAGATCGGGTCCCGCCTTCTGAATCGCCGCGGGAACCGGACGGTGCACGGCACGTCGTCCACTCAGCCCGTCCGGGGCCGTCTCGAGGCGGTCGCTCCGCGCGGGGACGGAAAGAAAGGGGCGAAAGAAAACCCCGGCCGGCCCGCAGGCGGGGCGGCCGGGGGAGGCGTCATCCAGGACGGTACCGAGGACGGCACCGAACCGATGCCGTCTGTGATCGGTGCGTCACTGCTCGCGACCGGCGTCGAGGGTGCGGAGCGTTTCGATCTGGAGGTTGCTCCCGAGGCGCTGCAACTGGTCGGGGGCCATCGGACCGACGATATTGACGACGACGGCCTCGTCGGCCGGGTCGACGGCGAGGACGGTGAGCCCGGCCACCCGCTCGTCGCTCCGTTCGGGGTCGGGGCGCAGAAAGATTCGGGCCACCTCGTTGCCATCGCGGACGTAGACAACGCGCTGCCACCCGCGCGCTTCGAGTTCTTGGGCCAACGTCTCGAGCCGGCGGCGGACCTCGTCCGAGTCCGTCCCCTGCATCGGAAACCCGCGGACCTGGATGGCCTCGAGCCCGTCGACCAGGCGAGAGAAGTCGGCGTCGGACTCCGCGGTTGAGCGGGCAACCCGGTCGAGAATGGGTCCGTGAACGTCGACCTGAAGAGAGGCCGACGTGCCGAACCAGGATTCAATCTGCGCCACGTCGACGTAGCCGGGATGGGCTCGCAGGGAATCAGACGGTTGGGCGGGAGCGATTCCGGGAACCGCCAGTCCCGTTGCGAGGCACAGAGCGAGAACCGACACGCGCAGGGGGATCATAGACGATCAGCGACGGAGACGATCAGCGGCGGAGACGATCAGCGGCGGGGTGGGAGAACCGGTGCGAAGGCAACGGGCTAGGGCGCGGGCGGGAAGCGGACCGTGGTGCTGGAGTCGTTCGGGATCACGTCGGGGACCGGGTCGGTGGGATCCGGGCGCGCCGTCGTGGTTTCGGTCGGCGCGTCGCTGATGCGCGAGACGTAGTCGAGGGTCCACTCGGCTTTGGTCCGGGCGCGGTCCACGTCGGTCTGCGAGTACGGAGCCGTCACCGGGATCTGCAGCTGCGAGGACGACTGGGTGCGCGGGGCGTCGGGTTCCGTCAGCGGCCACACGACAAAGACGACGGCCACGGCGATGAAGGCCAGCCCCACGGCGTAGTCGACGGCCGGGCGGCGGCGAGCGGCCACGAGGGCGCGCCACGTGTGAATGACTTGCTGCAGGGTGTCCTTCCACCAGGGAAGGGGCTGGTGAGACCGGCTCGTGCGGTCCAGAATGGACTGGGTCACCTCCGGCGGCGTCGAGGGCTGAGGCAGAGACCGGAGTCCTTCCTGGATGCGCTGCGCCTGCTGGACCTGCGTCTGCCAGTGGGCCTCCTCCTCCAGAATTTCTTCAAACGTCTCCCGGTCTTCGCCGGACAGGTCGCCGTCGACATAGGCTTCGACGCGCGCATCCATCCATTCGTCCCGGAAGGAAGCATCAAGCGGCTTCATGGTCAAGTACCTCCGCCAATTGGTTGCGTAGCTTTTTGCGACCGCGGTGAATGTACACCTTCACGGTGTTGAGGGGCATGTCCAGGGCCTCGGCGATCTCCTTGTATTTCAGGTCCTGCACCTCGCGCAGCACGACGACGCTGCGATACGGCTCGTCGATGTTGTCCAGTGCAGCGTTCAGGTGCTCGTCGAAGTCGCTCGCTTGCGTCTCGGCCAGCGGCGACGGGCCCTGGCTTTCGGCTCGGTTCAGGTTTTCGCTGTCGACGGTGACCGACTTTCGCCGCGTCTTGCGCTTGCGAATCTGGTCGATGCACGCGTTGCGCGTCACCTTCAAGAGCCACCCCAGCGCCCGATCCCGGTCGATATCGTCGTAGTGCTCCCAGAACTTGATAAACACGTCCTGGGTGATGTCCTGGGCGACGGTCTGGTCCTTGAGGAAGTAACAGGCGAATCCGTAGATCCGGTCCTGGTACTGGTGCACCTGTTTCTCGAAATCGTTCACAGGTCTCAGAGGGGCTGATGAGGCGCCGCCGAATCGAGCCGGGAGGAACCGAGCGAGGCCCGGTGCCCTGTCGGCCGTATCACCCGTCTTCACGCACGCGGCGGCGGCAATGTTACAGGACGAAGGGTGTGAAGAACAGGCAAAGGAAAAAATATACGGGCGGAAGACGGCAAATGTCCATCCTCGCCGATGATGGCAGGAGGATCCTCCAGATGGAGGTCGCGCGGCGTGCGCCGGCGGTCAGGAGGCGGACACGGGGGCGCCGACTCCTGCGTCCCGTTCCGCATCGAACCGGTTTGCTCCCGTCGTCCCGGGGGCGGTGCTTCGGGCGACGGGGTCGTAGACGACGGCCGCCGGCGCAGGTTGCAGTCGGGAGGAGAAAAGAGGGGCACCGAGCGGGGGGCGCCGTCAAGCCGCCGGCACGGCGTTGAGGTCAATCGCGACCGGTTTGGGGTAGCACACGTACGGCTTCACGACGAAGTCCGTCAGTTCCGACACCATCGACGTATCCGTCATCTCGGAGAGCTCCTGGACGTTGCCCTCTCGATCCAGGATACCGATCATCTCCGACTGGTTCTGGTAGGCGGTATGGCGAGACCGGTCGGTCGTGAGGTAGTAGGCGGCGTCGTGGCGCGCCGTGTCCTCGGCCGCGAGATCCTGGGCGACCAGCCAGTCCGCCACGCGGCTCCGCCACTGCTCGACCTGGGGAGCGTTCGGGTCCTGCGAGAGGAAGGTCACCCGAAAAAAGTCGCGGTTGATGAAGCGCCGGCAGAGATCGGCGAGAACGGGGTCGCCGGCCTTGTCTCCAGCTCGCATCCACTGTTTCAAACTGAAAAGGATGTCGGTGTCGTCGATCTGGCAGTAGGCGGTGCGGATGCGCGGCTCGCCGATCTGGTCGAGACCGATGTCGTTTTCGAGGAAGAAGAGGAGGGCGTCGGATCCGCGGCGGATGCATTCGGCGGTGGGGCCGCCGGCGTGCAGGTGATGGTCGCGCACCCGGTGCAGCGCCGCGCGCAGGAGCTGATCGCCGGCGAGCACCGTCTTGTGCAGATACACCTGCCAGTACATCAATCGGCGCGAGATGAGGAAGTTTTCGACGGCGTAAATCCCCTTGGCCTCCACCGTCACCTCCGACCCCGCCCCTCCCTGCAGCGGGTGCACGCGGAGCGTCTTGAGAAGGCGCTGAACGCCGACCTCCCCCTCCGCCACGCCGGTATAGAACGAGTCGCGGCGCAGATAGTCGAGCCGGTCCATGTCCAGTTGGCTGGACACGAGCTGGTGGAAAAAAGGCCGCTCGTAGGCGTCGTCGAAGATGTCGAGCGCCAGGCCGAGCGCCCCGTCGAACCTCTCGTTCAGATGCGCGAGCAGGACGCGGCTCATGTCCTCGTGCGCGAAGTTGTCGATCAGCTCGTGTTCGAGCGTGTGCGAGTACGCCCCGTGCCCGATGTCGTGAACGAGCGCGGCCGCCAGTGCGGCGGTCTGCTCCTCCGGCGAGATGGACGTTCCTTTCTCCGAGAGGCTGTTGAGCGCATCCTGCATCAGCGCCATGGCCCCGAGGGCATGGTTGAAGCGCGTGTGCTCGGCCCCGGGAAAGACAAGGTGGCCCACCCCCAGTTGTCGGATGCGCCGCAGCCGCTGCACCTCCGGCGTCTGGATCAGGTCCATGATGACGTTCTTCGGCACGGAGATGAATCCGTGCACCGGGTCGGAGAAGATCTTAAAGCGCTGCTGACTCACAGGGGGGAGGGCACTGGTCAACAAATGCGAGGTCAAATGCAAGGTCGAGAGACCGGTCTCTCGGAAAGGGGACCGGTAGGAGGGCATTCGCGGCTGCCGGACGGGCGGCCCGCCGCGGGGGCCCGCTCTAAAACCCGGCGTCGGCCAACCGGCGGCAGATGCTGGTGTAGAACTGGTTGGCGTCGAAGCGGGCGGCGAGGCTCGACGAGATGCCTACCTGCCGGGCGTGGTCGGCTTCGACGGTGTCGAGGTAGGTTCCCCACCGGGCGCTGCGCACGCTCACGATGCCGTCGTTCGGGCCTTCGCGGTCGAAGAGGTAGGCATTGAGGTAGCGGAAGACCGGATCGATGGGAACGGAGGTTCCTTTGCCGGCCTGGCAGCCGAACGACCAGTACTGGACGTCCGGGTGGTTGGGGACGGCCGGATTGAACACGTTCTGGACGTACTCGGGCGTCAGTTGCTCCAGGGTGGCATGGGCGTCGGCGGAGCCGTCCTCGAGGATGTGCGCTCCCAACCAGTCGGCCATGTCGACGATGGCGCGGCGCACCACCTCCGGTTGCTCCAGCACGAGGTGGGCCACCGACGAGCCGCGGTGCGGGGTCGACACCGTGACGAGCGCGCCGACGACGTCGTGCCACCCGCGCTCGCGGATGAGGTAGCGGGCGTCGAGCCCTCCCATGGAGTGAGCGACGAGCGTGAGGGCGTCGTCGCCCGTCTCGTCGAGGATGCGGGTGAGCCGGTTTTCCCACATCTCGGATCGGGCGGCGACGGTGTCGTACGGGGCCACGTTCGGCGCGTAGGCGCGCACGCCGCGCGACCGGAGATGCATGGCTTCGTCGTGCAGGTGTCCGTTGCGCCGGAAGGAGCCGCCCACCCCAAAGCCGTGCATGAGAACGACCGGGTGCCGGAGGGAGACGATGGACGGCTGGGGGAGGGCCTGCAGTCCCGTCAGGCGCTTCAGGGCCGACTGCGTCAGCTTGTTCGCCATGCGAAGCCGTTCGGAGACGTATCTGTCCGTACGAGGAATCTGTCCGTGCGAAGATGGGATAAGAACGAGCACTCGCCGCCCGAAGTTCAGGGCGTCAAGAGCCGCCCGACGTTCAGGATGTCGCCCGGATCCGCCCCGGAACCCGGATCCGCCCCGGAACGGGATCCGCCCCGGACCGGGGACGGCTCTGGGGGAAGGAACGAGACAGGAACCGCGTGGGCGCGCTACCACAGGCTGCCCACCCATCCCCACTGGACGGCCTCCCCCAGAATCCCGACCTGCACCAGCGTCACCGCCAGCGCAGCCGCCAGGGGGACCCGAATGTTGTCGTTGACCGGAAGCGGGGCGGCTTCTACCACGGCGGCGATGAAGACGCCCAGCGCCCCGACGGGCAGCGACAGCGCCGGAGCGGCGGCCACGACCAGCATGCCGGCCCCGACGAACGCCAGGCTGCCTTCCACGGTGTGGGTGCTGCCGGGCCAGCGGTGCTGGCCCACCCGTCGCCCGACCAGTGCCGCGGCCGCGTCGGCAATCATGGTCATGGCAAAGACGGAGGCGGCGACGGCGATCGGAAAGAACAGCGTCAGCACCGTGGCGCCGAGCAGCACGCTGGTGGCTCCGTTGACCACCACGCCGCTTCCCGGAGGCGGCATTTCCTCCCGTCGCATCAACGGCCCGAAGACCGACCGGATGAATCGGGCGAACGGCGCCGAGTGGGCGCGGAGGACGTCGGCCCCGACGGCCAGGAGGGTGGCCGGGGCCAGAAGGACGAGCGCACCGTTCGTTCCCAGCCATCCCATGCCGAGGGGAACGACCAGGGCGAGGATGTGGAGCGCCTTCCGCTTCAGCTCCGCCGCATAGGAAAAGGCGTCGTCGTCCGAGGAAGCGGTCCGGTCGGGCGATGGGCGAGACGGCGACGCGCCGTCGTCGGCCCCCGCAGCGGGGGGCGAGTCGTCCTGAGACGGCGGCGCGAGGGGGGAGTGGGGCGGCATAGGCGAAGGCAAACGAAAAGAAGCGAGGCGTTCAAGGGGCAGGCGTACGTTAGGAGGCGGCCAACGTTCGTGGCGGGCACCGAGGCAATCGGTGACGGGGATGTTGGGGAGGAGGCGCCGGCGAACGAGGGCTTCGCGAACGGGTACACGTTCTTCCGTAGCTTCCGCCATGAACCTGAATGCTTCGTGCCCACCTTTCCCCCGCTACAGAACGACCTCATCCTTCGAACCGCCCGCGGCGAGGCGACCGAGCGAACGCCGGTGTGGATGATGCGCCAGGCCGGCCGGTATCTGCCGGAATACCAGGAGGTGAGATCCGAGCACGCGTTCTTCGACGTGGTGCAGACGCCGGAACTCGCCGCCGAGGTCACCCTCCAGCCCATCGACCGATTTCCGCTGGATGCGGCCATCATCTTTTCGGACATTCTCGTCATCCCGCAGGCCTTGGGGCTGGAGGTGGAGATGGTTTCCGGCAAGGGGCCGCACTTTCCGAACCCGGTCGAAACGCCGGGCGATCTGGAGCGCCTCGTCGACCCCGACGTTGACGACACCCTCGGCCACGTCTTCGACGCGCTGACGCTCACGCGGCAGGAACTGGAGGGGCGCGTGCCGCTGATCGGGTTTTCGGGGGCGCCGTGGACGCTGATGGCCTACTCGATCGAGGGAGGAGGAAGCAAGAACTACAAGCAGGCCCGCGCCTGGCTGTACCGGCACCCCGAGGCCGCCAAGACCTTCCTGCAGCGCATGACGGATGTCATTGTCGAGTACCTCGTCGGGCAGGTGGACGCCGGGGCGCAGTTGCTGCAGGTGTTCGACTCCTGGGCCGGCCTGCTGGGTCCGAAAACGTTTCGGACCTTCGCGCTCCCGTACCTCGAGCAGATCGTCGACGGAGTGAAGGCGGAGCACCCGGATGTGCCGATGATCGTGTTCGCGAAAGATGCTCCCTACGCACTGGAGAGCCTGGCCGAAACGGCGTACGACGTCATCAGCCTCGACTGGACGATGGACCCGCAGGCCGCCCGGCTTCTCGTGGGCGAGAAGGCCGTCCTGCAGGGGAACCTCGACCCCTGTGCGCTCTACGCGGCGCCGGACGACATCCGCCGGGAGGTGCAGCATATGCTCGCCGGGTTCGGGTCGCAGAAGCACATCGCCAACCTCGGGCACGGAATGCACCCCGACCACGACCCCGACCACGCCCGCGTGTTCGTGGAGGCCGTCCGCGAACAGTCCGAGCAGATGCGAACCGTGTCCTGACTCCCGGACCGCCTGCCCAGCAGATGCCCCGCGGGGAGGCACAACGGGTGCCCGGGCGAGAGGCGCAGGGGCGGTCTGCGCGCGACACGCAGCTTGCGCGCTGCGAGCCGTGCGCGTGCTACGACAATGGGTAGAGCGCGAGACGGGCTCGGGAAGCCCCGCCCCTCTGAAGCGGTTGAGCGGTATGGAAGCGGTCGATGCCGGGTCGCATCCCCGACCGTGCGGGCGGGAAGTGTCAAGGGCGATCGAAAAAGTACCGGAAGCCGACCGCGCCGTCGAAGCGCAGCGCCACGGGGTCCGTAACCTTTAGCGTCGGTGCGACTTCCACAAACACGTCGATGGGGGCGGAGCCGAGCATGTAGTCGACCCCCACCGGTCCTCGGAGGGCGACGTCGTTCTCTGTGTCTTCGTTGATGGTCAGCTGGATGCCCGGGCCGACGTACAGCGCCAAGAGGCCGTCTCCCACCTCCAGCTCGTTAAAGTTGTGGAAGAGAAAATCGGCCTGCAGAATCCAGTAGGAGTTGCGGTCTTCATCGCCGATGAAGAAGGAGGTGTGTCCGGCAACCGCCTGCCGGTCCGTCACCCAGGCCTTGCCGGCGAGACCGACCGGGTTTTGGTTGACGACGTCATTGGTCACCCCGAGCGAGGCCCCGATGCCAACGCCTTCCGATTGGGCCTGGACCGGCGCGGCGAGGACGAGAAGGAAAAGCCCGATGAGCACCGTATGGGAGAAGAGACGCGTCATCATTCAAAGCCGGATCGGTCAAAGGACAATGGGGAGTCATCGCACAGAAGCGGTCCAAATATGAATGTCTCGCTCCGTGAAGTCAACCGACCGGGCCTGGTTTCCTTCTCGCGGCTCCTCTTGAAGGAGAGGCGTTGAAAAGAGAGGCGATGCCGCCCGCCCCGCTGCTCGTCGGTCGAGGTCCTTGGCCGATTCTCGCTCCACTTCATGGCAATTTAGTCACCGGCCCGACGGGCGTGGCGGAACGCAGGTCGGCGGGGGTCGTTACGGTCTGTCGAATGTCGGGCCGAAACCGCCCAATCCGATGTGTCAACGGAGTGGCGGGGCAAGACGACACGGGCCGTGTACGCCAGACGGCTCGGTCCCGGACGGCTCGGCCTCAGATGCAACCAGATGTGAGTGAATAAAAACGGTGGGGTGGCGGAGCCTGGCTGAACGCACCGGTCTCGAAAACCGGAGTACCCTTCTGGGTACCGGGGGTTCGAATCCCTCCCCCACCGCTGAGAGTTGGCAACGAGAGCAACACGCCCGCCTCCGGCGCTGACGGAGGCACTGAAAGCGTTGAATCGAGGGTATCGAGTTGAATCGAGAGCGTCCGGCGTGAATGTCCGGCGCGATCGCGTTCATCCCGGAGGGCGTCCGTTTCGGAACGGAGCCTGTACGACCAGCCTGTACGACCAAACGCCCGTGCGATCCACTCTGCCGCCGCCCGGTGCCGGGCGGCGTTTTTTGTTGGCACCCGCTGTTTGGGACGCGTTGTCGTCCCGTCGCGCCCTCCCGTCTGGTCGTTCGTCCGGCTGCAGGGGCGGAAGAGTCCTATGCGGCCCCGGGCCGGGGGCGGCGGGCTGCACACAGACGTTCCTTCGCCTCGCCGCTCTGGCCCCCGGTTCGGGACGGCGCCCATCGGGTCAGTCATCGGGTCAGTTTTCGGTGGCGTGCGCCTTCAGCGCGGCGCGGTCGACGACCGAGAGGGCCTTTTCGTGCGTGGCTTCCAGAACGACGGGCGGCGCGATCCCGGCTTCGTGGGCCTCCTGCCACCGCGATGCACAGAGGCACCACCGATCTCCGGGTTCGAGCCCGGGAAAGTCAAACTCGGGACGCGGGGTGCTGAGGTCGTTGCCGCATGACTGCGTAAAGCGGAGAAAAGCTTCGGTCATCACGGCGCAGACGGTATGATTGCCCCGGTCGCGCGGACCGGTGTTGCAGCACCCGTCTCGAAAGAACCCGGTCTTCGGGTCCATCGAGCACGTCTGCAGGGGACCGCCGAGAACGTTCGACGCGCGGTCGTTAGTCGGCGAAGAGGTTCCGTTGGAGGACATAATTGGGAGAGAGGGTGTGCGTAGAAGACGCGCAAGAGAACGGATCCAGCAAGAGAATCAAACGAACGGATGGGCGGAAGGTGCCGTTCGGGAAGGGTCGCCGTTCGGGAGGCGTTGCCGTTCAGGAGACTTCCGCTCGGATCCAGCGGGCGTAGCCGAAGGAGTGTTCGTCGTCGAGCGGGTGCGGGCAGTCTTGCAGGAGGACGTCGCCGGCGCGGTCCAGGGTTCCGGAGAGGCCCGCCGGCCGGCCTTCCGACTCGATGCAGAGGCTCCAGGCCGAGGACCCGTCCGCCGACACCGTCGTCAGCTCCACGGCCGCTTCGGTCGTCTCCGGGTCGATCGCGCCGCCGACAATGTCTTCCACCTCGTCCGGTTCGAGCGAGAGCTGCAACCGGTCCTTGTGCACCGGAACCCACAGGCCGGTTGGGTCCTCGTCCAGCAGGTCGTGCGAACCGTTCAGGCCGAAGCTCCACTTCACCCACCGTTCCCGGTGTCCGCCGACGGAGGGCGAGAACTGGCAGGGGACGGGGCGGTTGAGGCGGTGCTTCGTCTGCACCTTGCCCTCCCGCAGCTTGACGTTCATTGCGGGGTCGTCCGAAACGAGGTACAGATCGGTGCGGACGGACTCCTGCGTGGCGCCGAGGTCGGTGATCCAGTCGACGAGAGCGGAAGGGGGCGTGCCGGGGTAGAACCAGCGAACTTCGAGGGTGTGATCCATTCGGGGGAAGAGAACGTGAGAAGAGAGCGAGAGCGTGCGTGGGGGCGTGCAGACGCGACGGGGGGAACCGAGCGCTGACGGGACGGCTCCGCCGAGCGAGTCAGCGACCGTTCCGTTCGGCTTTTCGCATCAGGGTGGCCTGCAGCCCCTCGGCCCCGTCGGCCGGCGGAGTGCGCTGCACGTAGCGGCCGTCCGGGTGCAGTTCCCAGGCGGTGCGAGGGTCCTGAAGCGCCGTTCGCAGGATGGCGACGATGCGGTCGCGCAGGCGGGGGTCGCGGACGGAGACGATCGCCTCGACGCGGTCGTTGAGATTGCGGCTCATCCAGTCGGCGCTGCCGATAAACACCTCTTCGTCGCCGCCATTCCGGAAGTAGTAGACCCGCGTGTGCTCCAGAAAGCGCCCCAGGATGCTGATCACGCGAACGTTTTCGCTCCACGACGCCAGGCCGGGTCGCATCCGGCAGTGTCCGCGAACGATCAGATCAATGTCGACCCCGGCCTGCGAGGCCCGGTAGAGGTGCTCGATGATGCCTTCGTCGTTGAGTTGGTTCATTTTGGCCACGATGTGGGCCTTCCGCCCGGCCCGGGCGTGCTCCATCTCCCGGTCGATCAGCCGGTCGAACTTCTGCCGCATGTTCTGCGGGGCGACGAGGAGTTCGCGGTAGTCTTGATCCGGCGCGTAGCCGGTGAGGTAGTGGAAGAGGTGGGTGACGTCGTAGCCGATGTCCTCGTCGCAGGTGAGCAGCCCGAGGTCGGTGTATTGGCGAGCCGTTTTGGAGTTGTAGTTGCCGGTCCCGATGTGGCAGTACGTGCGCGGGCCGTCCTCTTCCTGGCGGATGACGAGCGTCACCTTCGCGTGCGTTTTGAGCCCGACGAGTCCGTAGGCAACGTGGACGCCGGACTCCTCCAGGGTGCGCCCCCACTCGATGTTGTTGGCCTCGTCGAAGCGTGCTTTGACCTCCACGAGGACGGCCACCTGCTTGCCGCGTTCGGCGGCGTCGACGAGGGCGGCGACGATGGGAGAGTCGTCCGACGTCCGGTAGAGGGTTTGCTTGATGGCGAGCACGTCCGGGTCTTCGGCGGCTTCCTCGACGAAGCGCTGCACGCTTTCCTGAAACGACTCGTACGGGTGGTGGACGAGCAGATCCGCCTCCTGTATGGCCTGGAAGATGTTGGGATAGTCTGCCGTCTTGCCGTGTCGAACCAGTTCGGTGGGGTCTCCCTCGCGCCGCAGGCGAGGCGGAATGACCGGTTCCCACGGAGGATACTGGTGATCGGGCCGGTCGAACCGGAGCAGGTCCATGCAGTCGGCGTGCCCGAGCAGGCTCTCCGTCTCGTAGACGTCGACCTCGTTGATGTTGAGCTCGTCGACGAGCATCTCGCGGACGCCGGCAGGCATGGCGGGGTCAACCTCCAGCCGCACGACCGGGGCGAACCGGCGCTCGCGCAGCTCCTCCGAAATCAACTCCAGCAGGTCGTCGGCCTCTTCTTCGTCGCGGCGGATGTCGGCGTTGCGGGTCACCCGGAAGGCGTGAACGCTCTCGACTTCCATGCCCCGGAAGAGCTCGTCGACGTTGTGGGCGATGATTTGCTCGAGCGGGACGACGTGGTTGTCGCGATCGAGCGACACCCATCGCTCCCGGTTCGACGGCACCTTGACGCGAGCGAAGTGGTCGGTTCCCTGTGCGGGATGGTGCAGCGTGACGGCGAGCGACAGGCTCAGGTTCGACAGGAAGGGAAAGGGATGGCCGGGGTCGACGGCGAGGGGGGTGAGGACCGGAAAGATGCTCTCCTCGAAGTGGCGGTCGGCCCGGGTCTGCTGCCGCGGCGTGAGGTCTTCGTAGTCGTGAATGTGCAGGTCGGCCTCTTCGGCCAGCCGGGGAACGAGGGTTTCGCCCCAGAAGCGCGTCAGACGCCGGTATAGCTTTTCGACGGCGGTGCGGATGAGCGACAACTGCTCCTGAGGGGTCCGGCCGTCGGGGGAGAGAGTGGTGACGCCGGCGGCTGCCTGTCGCTTCAACCCTCCCACACGCTTCCGGAAGAACTCGTCGAGGTTGCTCCCGGTGATCGCCGTGAAGAAGATCCGGTCCAGCAGCGGCGTCCGGTCGTCGAGCGCCTGGTACAGCACCCGCCAGTTAAAGTCCAGCGTGCTCAGTTCGCGGTTGAAGTACAGGTGCGGATGCGACACGTCGGCCCCGGCGGGAACGCTGCGGGTTTGGACGGACGGCGGGAAGGTGCGGCCTTCCGGCGCAATCGGGTCCGTGGTAACCGGAAAAAGAGGGGACGCCGGGGCGTCGGCCTCGTCAGCGCCGCCGGCGGGGTCGTCGCGCGCTGGGCTGGCCGCGGGCGAGGCCACCGTGCGGCCCTCGCTCTGATCGGCGGATTCGCCGCGCGCACCCTCCGCCTGCAGGCGCGAACCGTCTGGTTCACCGGGGGCGTCGGTTGCGCCCTCGACCGGGTCGCTCTCCGCAGAATTGCTCTCGGCCGGGTTGCTCTCGGCCGGGTTGGTCGGCGACGATTCGTCCGGCTCGTCCTCCGGCGTTGAGGAAAGCGACAGGTCGTGGGCGGGATTCTCCGGCATCCGTCCGCGGGGTAAGTTCCGGGAGATCGGTGGATCACGTAGAAGGAGCAGGCCCGAACAGGTTTCTTGGCCGGCCCGGCGGGGGGTGATCTTCATGCAAAACCTCCTGCACGGCGCCGATCGGGGCCCTGCCGGGGCCCTGCGGACGACCCGGAGCGGACGCCGATGCGCCGGCCCGGGTTGCGGGCGGCCGACCGTGCGGCAGGAAAGATATGGCAGAAACGTCGTGTTTTCGGAGGCTGACGCCACATGCGGACGCCGGCCGTGCGGGCGTCCGTCGAACCTAGCCGGGTGGCCGTCGTTTACATCGGTGCGCTGGGACTTCCAACCAAACGCGTCCGATTCCTCCTATGGAAAAGATGAAGTGCAAAACCTGCGGTTGCGAGAGTCTTCGTCCGATGCAGGTTGTATTCGACGAGGACGAGACCGACCTGGATGTTCTCGGCGACGAACAGGAGTCTCGGTTCTACAGCTGCCAGGTGTGCGGGGACAACTGGCTGTCCGTCAAGGAAACGACGGCCGACGGCCAGTGCACCATCACGTTCGTGCATCAGATGGGCACGTCCCCGGTTCTAAAGCGCGTTGCTCACATGAGCAATGCCATCGTGATCGACGACGACAATGTCGAGGAATGGGAGTACTTCCTCGGGGACGAGAACATCGACGAAGAGTCGTGGGAGGAGGAACTCTCGGATCGTCGCGAAACCCTGCGGTCGACGTGCGTGAACTGACCGTCTCGGATTGGATTCTCAATCGTGGATAAGCCGCAACGGCGGCGGGACACCGCTCGGTCCCGCCGCCGTTGGCATTTTTGCCCGTCGGCCTGTTCCCCCATCGGTACATCACCCCGTTGGCCGGTTCGGGAGGCACAGGCACATGCGGCGGTTCCGGCCCTGCGCCCCGAGTCTGTGCTTAGGTCTTCCTGTAGTCGATACGTCCCATGCTTCGGACCTCCGGCGTTCACGACTCGACGGACCGCAGTGTCTTCTCGATGGCACTCGTCAGATCCGAGAGGGTGAAGGGCTTGCTCACGTAGTGGTCGAACCCGGCTTCCAGAAACGTCTCTTCATCTCCCGGCATCGCGTACGCAGTGAGGGCAATGGCAGGAACAGTCTGGAAGGACCGGTTGTCTCGCAGCAGGCGCAACAGGTCGGTCCCCGTGCGCTGCTCGCTCAGGTTGATGTCCAGCAAAAACACGTCGTAGGCCGTTTCTTCAACGGCGTCGAGGGCTTCGTCGACACCCGAAACGACCCGCACCTCAAACGAGGTCTGGAGGAGATGCTGGAGCAGCAGGCGCGTTTCCGAGTTGTCTTCGACGGCAAGAATACGCGGTGGGGAGGACGGGTCCATGACGGCGGTACCGGTCGAGCCTCGGAGAGCAAGGAAGAAAAACGGTGGGGAATCCAACACATCCGTGTACCCCGGAAGCGCCCAGACGATCCGGTACGAGCAACCGCGGAAACCGTGGGAGGCAGCCCTCGCCAGGTCAGGCAGAGGGAAAAGTGGTCCGGACGACCGCGTGGGCAAAGGAAAAAGGAGGTGGCGAAGGGAAAGAAGGGTACGAGAGTTGAGGAGGTCTGCTCGCGGAGACCCGCCTGCGTTCTGAAGCGGTTGCGTTCTGAAGCGGTTGCTTCAGATCGGGGATGAATCCGTGATCAGAAACCAAGCTATGCCCTTAGGATCGGCAACCTGTGGCCGGAGGCACGTGGCAAGGAGACGGCGAATCCCCTTCCGACCGCACGTTCAAACAGAGCGTCTGCCAACAGAGCGTCTGCCACGAAGTATCTCGGGGCAACCCGAGGGATTAGCATCATGGCACTGCCCGCAAAGCGAAAGCCGCTTTGTGTAATCTGGTGAGAAGAGACCGCTGCCTGTCAGGTCGCCTCGTTGATCCGCGAGAGGGCGAGCAGATCGCCCAAGAATCCCCGAACGTTCGTGCGGGGCGTGTCAAGAGCCCGTAGAGGTCCGTGCGCCGCGCTGCCAGCGCCAGCGCAACTGGACGCGCACCTCTCGAATCCGGTTGCCGCTCACCTCGTCGAGGCCGGAGCCGACGGCGTCGACGTCGCGAAAGATCGTGACGCCGTATTTGGCCTCGATGCGCCACCGCGGCGTCAGGTCGGTGCGAACGAGCACGTAGGCGCGGCGTCCCCGGCCCTGGAAGGCGGGCACCGAGAAGCTGTAGCGCAGGTCGTTCTCGTAGGCAAAGACGCGCGAGGCGAAGCCGTCGGTATCGAACAAGGCCAGCCGCGCATCCACCGTCGTCGACGGCAAGCGCCAGCGCACGTCTTGAAACAGAAGCACGCCGCGTTCGCGGTAGCGGGACGCGGGAAGCGACGCCCCGCCTACGGCCCGCCCCGAGGCCCACGTGTGCTCCAGGCGCGTGCGCAGACGCACCGACCGGCTGAAGTCGAACGAGCCGTGCCAGCGGACGGATTGTCGCGTTTGCGCCGTCACGCCGTCTACCGTTCGCCCATCCGCGCTTCGCACATCCACCCCGACGTCGCGCGTTTCGGTGCGCACTTCGATGTACTGATGCAGCCACGGCCGGGGCTGGTGGTCGAGGACGAGGCGGACGTCCATCCCGTCCGAGGGGCGGGGCACGCCGAAGCGCAGCCAGGGAAACCGGTAGACGTCGGTGTAGGCGGCAATCTGAAGGGTGGGGGAGAGCTGGGACCGCAGTCCCATGTAGAATCCGCGTTCGTTCTGTGGGGGACCGCTCTGTTCTCCAATCGTCCCCCCGTGAAGCGACCAGAAGGTGCGTGCCACCCAGCGGCCGAGCAGGAGCGCCTCGGTGCGGCGGGCGCGCATGGACAGGCCCGCCACCACGCCCCCGGCAGAACCGGAGGTGCGGGCTGCTTCCCCGAAGACAGTAACGGGTCCGAACGTCCCGTTTCCGAACGCGGAGGCGACGTCGAAGCGCGATCCGCGCGGATCGAAGCGGCGGCTGGGGGTGGCGGGGGGCTGCACGGGGCGGTGATACGTGGTGCGCGCAGCAGCGACGCCCAGGCGGCCGCGCGGCGGAGACCAGGTCGCCGCCATCCCGACCAGGGTTTCGCGGACCGCGTTTTTGCGGTCGCGTTCGGCATGCGTTCGGTGCAGGCCGGACGAAGAGAGGGACTGGATGGGGCGAACCGCTTCGCCGGCCCGGACGTCTGGTGGGACGGATGGGGGGGCGAGAGACGCATCCCGTCGTTTCCGCGACCACCAGGCGGTGAGGTGGGTGGATCGGGCCGGCGACACCGTCAGGGCGACGCCGCGGAAAAACCGGTTCTCCTCGGCGGTGCTCGTAGGGACGATGCCCCGGCCGGTGCGCAGCAGGGGGCGGACCGCGTCGCGACCTTTCCCGAAGGCGCCGGCCGGCCAGAAGGCCAGGCCCTGCCCGATCTCGACCGTGTAATCGCCCACCACGGCCGACGAGACCGGACCCAGGTCGCGGGCGGCCACCGTGGCGGAGACGTGCCCGACCCCGTACTGGTCGGTGTCGGGATCCCACTGGACGGGTTCGCCAGGGTCTTTGTCGAGCGTCAGGCCTAGGTGAAGGCGGCGGCCGGCGGTGGCGCGGATCCGGGTGAGAAGCCGCTCCGGAGAGCCGAGGTAGGTCGTCCGCGTCGTGTCGCCGTCGAAGCCGCGGCCGAGGTCGATTCGGCGCGTGAGCGTCTGGGTGATTTCCAGGCGGGCGTCGCGCCGGGGCCGCGTTGCGGTGGCGCCGGCAGTCGGGGGATGGGGGCGGACGGCGAGAAACGGTTCGATCTGGGCGAAGACGGAAGGCGACACCCCGGGCAGGTCGAGCAGGTCGCGGACGTGATGGAACGGGCCGTTGGTGCGCCGCTGTTGCACGATGGTGCGGGCGAGGGCGGGCGAGAGAGCGGGCAGGGCGGCGAGGTCCTGCGCCCGCGCCCGGTTCAGGTCGATCGGGTCGGCGGCCCGGTCGATCAACCGCCGCAGCGCCTCTTCCGAAGCGGCGTCTGGGTCGAACCGGTCGAGCGCAGCAGCGGCGTCCGGCTCCGGCTCGTTCCTGGCAACGCCCGAGGTGTCGGCCGGACTCTGACCGAGAGCCGGGGCGGCGAGGAGCGTCCACACTCCGGCAAGGAAGAGGAGGCGTCGAAAGCGGCTGGACGAGGGGGGCAGGGACGGCTGGTAAGCCATAGCCGGACGCGAAAAACGGAGAGGGACAGTTCGGGCCTCGAAGAACCGGTTCCGAGGAAGCAGTTTCGGAAGACGGGACCTCGACGAGCAGGGACCGGTCGGCATCGCTGACGCCGCTCGGTCACCAGGAAACGGTGAGGGCGGCCGATGGCGACCAGCCCAGGTCGGCGTGCTGTTCGGCGGCCAGGTCGGCGGCCACCGGCCCGACGGAGATGCCGCTGCCGACGGTGAACCGGACCGGCTCGCTCGTCGCCCCGGCACGGATGGCGAATGCGCGGACGGGCCGGAGTTCGATGCCGCCGCGCAGCGCGAGGGGAAAGTCGATGTCTTTGAACGCATCGACGACCACCACGATGGATTCGGCCGCGGCGTAGCCGAGGCCGACGGCGAGTGTTTGCGGGAGGTCGCCCCCGCCAGACAGGCGGGCGGCCAGCACATTCGTCGCGTGGCTGCCCAGCGTCAGCGCCGGCAGCACCTGAGCGGCGATGCCGATGTTGAGGGTGAGGGCCCCGGCGCGACCGTAGCCGGGGATGCGCAGGTGGTGGTAGCGGGCGTTGACCCCCAGGCCCAGGCGGCGGGTGGTGCCCACCGGCACGGCAGCGGCAAGGCCGCCGTTCAGGTGGACCTCGCGATAGTCCTCAAAACCGAACGTTCCGGCTCCCACAGAAAGGTGCGCCGTGCGCACGGGCATGCCGAGATGAACCGCACCGTAGCGGAGTTCGCTTAGTCCGTAGGTCTCTCGTGCGTAAAAAACGAGCGTTCGGCTCGGGGAAAAGCCGCGCAGCCCCGGGTTGGCCTGGACGCCGGCATCTCCGTGCAGTCCCGTCGTGGCATCCGCCAGGCCGGAGGCCCGCGCGCTCCCGTACAAGTCGAATGTGGACTGGCCCCAGGCGGGCAAAGACCCGATCCCGCTCGTGATCAGCCAGAGGAGGAGAAGGAGGGCCATCCGGCCTCCTGAACGGAACCGCGCAGGCAGGCGCAAGGACCCCCGGTTGCGCCACGAAATCCACAGGAAGAGGGGCATGGCAGTGAAGAACCCGGTGATCACGGAAAAAAGGCCAATTGGGGCAAAGAGACCGTGTGCGCGAAAGAAGCGTGCGCGTTGCGGGAGCGTGCCCGGTGCGGGCGGCCCCGGTTCGGCCTGCAGTCCGGTCAGCCAACGGAAAGGCTCCGGGGGAGGCGGAAATCCCTCCGCCCCGGCTGTGTGCCTTCTCCCGCTGGACGACGGCAAACGGCTTGCTCTCAGAGGCGACGGAAGGGAGGACGGTCATTTTATGATTTCGGGACGTGATCTATGTATAAAAAGAAAATTTTAAAATCAACAAAACAAGTAAAAATACCTTGCGTGGGTGAGGGGCAGGGCATCGTCTGTTGGATGTTGTGGAAGGGGTGCCGTCCCCGGGGACCGAGGCGCGGCGAAACGGGCCGGTGGAACGGTGGTTAAACGTCCCGCCCAGGAGATGCGCGGTCCCGCAGAGCCAGCGTTGATCCCCGCACAACTGATCCCCGCCAACTGAATCCTGCACAACTGAACCCTGCACAGTTGACCCGCGCGCAGGTGGCCCGCGCGACCCTGCCGCACAGGGGCCCCGGTCGCTGGCACTGGATCGTTGGCCCCTGCTCCGTTCACCGCTGCACGTCTCGCGTTCCAATCCGTTCGACATCATGCCCCGCTCCCGCCGCCTCCCGGCCCTCGTGTTGCGCTCCCTTCTGGTTCTTGGAGCGGCGCTCGTCCTCACGGCCCTCCCTGCGCGCGAGACCCGCGCGCAGGAACTGGACTGCAGCGTGAATGTGGACTACTCGCAGCTGCAGGGAGCCGACTTCGGGTTTCTGGACGAGCTGCAGCGAAAGGTTCGCGAATATCTGAATACAAACACCTGGACGGACGACCGCTTCCGAGAGTTTGAGCGAATCAACTGTTCGGTGCAGTTGATCATCCAGGAGTCGATCAGTCTGACCGAGTTTCGGGGTCGGATCATCGTCGCCTCCCGGCGCCCGATCCACAACACGGCGCAATCCACCCCGATCGTTCGCATCAACGACACCGATGTGCGCTTCGAGTACAGCCGGGGCACCCCGCTGTCGTTTAGTCCGGAGACGTTCACCCCGCTGACGTCGGTGCTCGACTACTATGCCTTTGTGCTCCTTGGGTACGACTACGACAGCTTCTCGCGCCTCGGCGGGACGCCGTACTTCGAGCGGGCGCGGCGCGTCGCCAACCAGGCGGAGGGAAGCGGAGGGACCGGGTGGTCGTCGGTCGGCGGGACGCGCGGCCGCGCAGATATTGTGAATGAACTGCTCGATTCCCGCTTCGAGCCGCTTCGGGAGGCCTACTACACGTATCACCGGAAGGGGCTCGACCCGTTCGTGGAGGAAACCCAGCGGGCACGGCAAACCATCCTGCAGGTGATCGAATCGCTCAACACCCTGAACCAAAACCTGTCGCGCTCCTATACGCTCGATCTTTTCTTTGCCGCCAAATTCGAAGAGCTGGCCGCCATCTTCCTCGACTCGCCCGCGAGCAGCCGCGCCTACAACCTGCTGACTGAGATCGACCCGGCGCACTCCTCCGAATACAGCCGCCTGGTAAATTGATGCCCGTGCGTGGAGGCGGGCGTGGACGCCGGCGAACCGGTGCTTGCATGTGCTTGCAGGCCGCCGGGATCAAGCGCCGCGGTCGGGGCATACGTTGAGACGAACCGCCGCGAAGATCCCGCCCCGAAGATCCCGTCGCGGACCGAGGAAGACCGACCGAGGCCCGGCCGCACGCCGCCCCGCTCTGCGCCGGCGAAACGATGGACCTTCCAAGACGACATACCGACTGCGAGTGTGGCGGAATTGGTAGACGCGCGAGACTTAGGATCTCGTGGGATCTGATCCCGTGGGGGTTCGAGTCCCTCCACTCGCAC
>CAKZLV010000030.1 GCA_937127285.1 uncultured Bacteroidota bacterium | reverse complement strand
TCGCCGGAGTCGTATCGACCGGCGACGCATCCTGGGCGGAGCGCCTGCGGCACGTTCGCGTCGTCACCGGCGGACTTCTGCATCCGAACGCCGCCTATCTGCTGCATCGCAGTCTCCCCACCCTACCGCAGCGGGTGGAGCGGGCACAGGACACCGCATCGGCGCTCGCCGGGCGCCTGCTCGACGACGACCGGGTATCGGGCGTCCGCTATCCCGGCCTGACGCACGGCGCGGATCTGGTGCAGCGCCAGATGACCGGTCCGGGCACGATGGTCGCCTTCGAAATGGACACGTACGAAGCCGCCCGGAAGGTATTGCGGGGCGTGGACCTGATCACCGCCGCCGTCAGCCTCGGCTCCGTGGACACGCTGCTGCAGCACCCGGCGAGTCTGACGCACGGGGTGGTCGACGAAGAGACCAAGGCAAAGACCGGCATTACGCCGCAGCTATTGCGGTTGTCCGTCGGCCTCGAAGCCGCCGACGATCTCTGGGAGGACCTGTCGGCCGCCTTGGGCGCAGCCGTTCCGACCGAAGCGACCACCGCGGCGTAGCGCCCGCGAAGCGCCGCCGGATCCTTACACGGTCACCACCTCCTGCCCGTCCGGCACGTGAATTTCGACGTGCGGCATCTGGCTGTGGATGTTCTTGGCCATCCACTCGCGAGCGGCCGGTTCGCCGTGGACGAGGATGACGTGCTCCGGGTCGAGATTGCGCGCGATGGCGAGGAGGTCGCGCCGGTTGCTGTGCCCGGTGAGCCGAAACTTTTCGACCATGCAGCGCAGGGGCTGGGGCCCGCGTTCTGGGTGGAGCAGGACGCCGGAGCCGGGCCCCCGCTCCTTCGCCTGCAGAAGCCGGTCCGCCGGGGTGTCCTCCTTCGCATACCCGACGAGGAGGATGCCGTCCCGTTCGTTCTCGACCATCCGGCGGGCGAGGACATTGGACAGCGTGGGTTCGAACATCATGCCGCTGCTCACCACGCAGATGCACGGCCCGTCGAAGGCATCGTCCTTGCCGTCGCTGCTGCGCGGGACGCGCTTCTGGTTGACGTCGAACACGCGGAAGTCGGGGTCGAGGCGCGGGGTGCTGAGCCGGGTCTGGTCGTACAGATCCGAGATGGCCCGCAGCGACCCGGCCGTGTAGATGGGAACGTCGTCGTCAATCTCTCCCTGGTCTTTCATCGCTCCCAGAATGGCCAGGGTCTCCTGCGCACGGCCCATCACGAAGACCGGGATGAGCGCCGTGCCGCCCCGCTCCAAAATCGTCGTCAGCGATTCCTTCAGGCGCGCGACTTCCTCCGGCCGACTCGTGCGCTCGGCCTCCACGTCGTCGCCGAGGGTCGACTCCAGGACCAGAATGTCCGTTTCGTCCGGGTAGTCCGCCCCGGGCAGAATCGACTGGGGCTGCATGTTGGTGTCGCTCGTGTAGAAGAGCTGCCGCTCCTCTCCGTTTTCCTGGAACGAGAGCTCAACCCCGATGGAGCCCAGAATGTGCCCGGCCGTGTAAAAGCGGGCCTGCACCTCGCTGGTGCCGGCCAGGCCGGTGACGTCGAATGCCTCCCCCAGGTCGTGGGTGAGGTACATGTGGCTGTGAAAGTGGAGGTCGTCTTCGCTGAAGAGCGGCTCCGCGTCGGTCTCCCCTTGCTCGACGCGACGGCGCTGCAGGCGCGCAGACGCCGGCAGCAGAAACTCGATCAGTTGCTTCGTGGCGTCGGTCATGTGCGCATTCACATGCGGGAACTGGTCGATCAGCACCGGCAGCGCACCGATGTGGTCGTGATGGGCGTGGGTGATCAGAGCGTGGTCGATGTAGCGATCGCGGTCGTTGTGGACGACCTCGAAGGCGGGAACGGACGCCTGCCCGTCGCGCCGCGGATCCACGCCGGCGTCGAGCACGAGGCCGGAGCCTTCAATCTGGAGATAGTGACAGCTGGCAGCGACGTCGTCGGTGTCGCCAAGAGCGATGAATTTCATGTACGGTCGAAGCGCGTGAGGAAGAGAGGTACGACAGAGCTTGAGGTCCAGACAGTGCAGACCAGAGGTACAGAAACAGACCGGAGGTACAGAAAAGGCGCAGAGGACCGGGCCGTAAGCGGCCGGGCCCGACGGGTGAATCCGGTGGGGCTCTGAACAGGTAACGTATTGGTTGCCCGAACCAATATCGAAATCGGGCAGGGGGCGCGGACGGGACGAAGAATCACAGATTTTCCGCTTTCTTCCCCCGACACCGGGCGGCGGCGCAGGTATAACCTTTGCCGGGTTCTCACTCCTGCCTGCACGAACCGGCGAGGGCCGCAACAGCCCTTCCCGGCCCGATCGGATCTCTTCCCGACTGACCCAGACTGACCGTCGTCTGCCCACATGAGGCGTCATACCCGATACACAGATCGCCATCACACCGATGACGGATTCCGCAACCCGGACGCTCCCCCCCGCGATGCGTCGCCGTGGGAAACGGCCGCCTTCCTGACGCGGCACACGCTCGGCGACAAGGGGCATCGGCCGCCGTCGCCGCAGCCGATCGGTCCTCGGGCCCTGCACCCCCCGTCGCGCGGCGCACGGCTCACCTGGCTCGGGCATGCTACGGTGCTGGGGCAAATGCCCGGACTGACGTGGCTCACCGATCCGGTGTTCACCCGCTGGGCCAGTCCCGTCCCGCCCTTCGGGCCGCAGCGCCTCTCCGACGCGCCCCTCGGCGTCGACGACCTGCCCGACATCGACCTCGTCCTCCTCTCGCACGACCACTACGACCACCTGGACCGGACGGCGATCGAGCACATCGAAACCCTCTACCGGCCGCTGTTCGTCGCCCCGCTGGGTGCGGCCGACCGGCTGCGGCGCTGGGGCTGCAGCCGCGTGATGTCGTTCGACTGGTGGCACTGGGAGCGGTTTGATCGTCTGGGCGCCGGCCGAGCGGGCAGCCGGTTGCGCCTGCACTGCCTGCCGGCGGTGCACTTCTCGGGGCGGACGCTCTTCGACCGCAACGCCACCCTGTGGTGCAGCTGGATGATCGAGCCGGCCGGCGACGCTCCGACGGTCTACTTTGCCGGAGACACCGCCGCCGGCGCGCACTTCGAGGACATCCGAAGCCACCTCGGGGCACCGGACGTCACCCTCATGCCCATCGGGGCCTACCGGCCGCGCTCGCTCATGCGGGCCGTTCACGTCAGCCCCTCGGAGGCCGTCGAGGCGCTCCACGACGTGGGCGCCCGGGACGCCCTGCCCATCCACTGGGGCACGTACGACATGGCCGAGGAGGCCGCCCAAGACGCCGCGGCCGACCTGGAGGCGGCTGCACGCGCCCGCTCCAGCCTCGACCGGTGGCACGTGGTCAATCCCGGCGCAACGATCGACCTCGAGTAGCGGGCGGAACTCACTCCATGCCCGCCTCTGCCTTCCGGGCCTCCTTGTAGGCCTCCCAGTCGTCCAGGAAGCGCTGCAGGCCGTTGTCGGTCAGAGGGTGGTTGAGCAGCTTCGTGAGCGTCTCGAACGGCATCGTCGCCACGTCGGCGCCGGCCAGCGCGGCCCGCTTCACGTGCGTCGGATGGCGAATGGACGCAGCCAGAATCTCGGTGTCGAACCCGTAGTTGTCGTAGATCTGAACGATCTCGTCGATCAGCGTCATGCCGTCGGAGGAGATGTCGTCGATCCGGCCGATGAACGGGCTGATGTAGTCCGCACCGGCCTTGGCGGCAAGCAGCGCCTGCGTCGGCGAAAAGCACAGGGTGCAGTTCGTCCGAATGCCTTCCTCGTCGAGCGCACGCAGCGCTTTGATCCCGTCCTTGATGAGCGGGATTTTAACAACGACGTTGTCGTGGATCTGGTGCAGCGTCCGGCCCTCGTCCATCATCCCGTCGAAGTCCGTCGCCGTCACTTCGGCGGAGACATCTCCATCTACGATCTCGCAAATCCGAAAGACGTGCTCGTGGAAATCGACGTTTCCTTCTTCCTTGACCAGCGACGGATTGGTGGTCACGCCGTCCAGGACGCCCATGTCGGCGGCTTCCCGAATCTCGTCCAAATTGGCCGTGTCGACGAAGAATTTCATAGGTCTGCGCGATTGATGAAAGAAAGACGGGCGGGAGATTGCGATCTCGACCGTAGCACCTCTTCTTTACGGCGTCCGTCGGGCAGGGTTTGATTCATCGGGCCTCTTCCCCGTTTCATCACCGGCGCGACCGCACTCCGCTCGCGTCCGGCCCAATCCGGCCGTTGTCCCGCTCTTTCTTTCTCGACTGTTTTCCTCCGATGTCCATGACTCTCTGCCTGTTCGAAGACGCGGCCGTCGCCCATCTGCGACCGCTCGTCGAAACCCGCCCGGTGTGGGACCTGCGCCTCGCGCTCCGGACGATCCGGGAGACGGCGGTCGACGCGCTTCAGCCGGACCGGGTCGTCCTGCACAGCCGATCCTCCGTCCGCTCCCTCTCGTCCGCCACCGCGCCCCGTTCGGCCGCGACACCGCCCGGTGACGACGGCCTCCTTCTGCTGAACGGCCGCTTCGTGGCGCGGGACGGACCGGTCCTCGACCGAGTCCGCCGGGACGCCGCCGCCGGGACGCCTCCCACCGCCTTCCGGATCGGCGACACGCTCGCGGCCGCCTGGCTCCCGCCCGATGCCCAGCCGGACGGACTGCTGGACCGTGAGGCGGTCACCGAGGACGCCCTCCCCGTCGACACGGTCGTCGACCTGTCGGCCGACGCCGAGGGATCGGTTTGTCTGGTCGATGGGCCCGCGACGCTCCTCGACCTCCTCCCCGGCGCGCTGCACCGGGACGTGAGTGCCCGGCAAGGCCGCTACAACATTCTGGACGACATCTACTCCCGGCGCAACACCGACGTCCACGAAAGCGTCGTGGCGATCCATCCGGAGAATATCGTCCTGGAGGAAGGCGTGTCGATTCGTCCGGGCGCCATCCTGAACGCGAGCGACGGCCCCATCGTCATCGACCGCCGGGCCTCCATCGCCGAACAGGCCGTTGTGCGGGGCCCCTGTTACGTCGGCCCCCGATGCCAGATCAAGGTCGGTGCCAATATCCATACCAGCGCCTTCGGCACCTACTGCAAGGTGGGAGGCGAAGTACACGACTCGATCCTGCACGCCTTCTCGAACAAAGCGCATGCAGGATTTTTGGGGCACTCGTACATCGGACAGTGGTGCAACCTGGGCGCCGACACGAACACGTCCAACCTGAAGAACGATTACGGGGAGGTTCGCCTGTACGACCCAGCCGCGGAGGCGTCGGCGGGAAGCGGGCGGCAGTTTATGGGCCTCGTGATGGGGGACCACTCGAAGTGCGGGATCAACACCATGTTCAACACCGGCACGGTGATCGGGACGTGCTGCAACGTCTACGGCGGCGGCTTCCCCCCGCGCTACCTGCCCCCGTTTTCGTGGGGGAGTCCGGAGCAGGGCTTTACGACCTACCGCCTCGACAAGGCCCTGGAGGTGGCCGAGCACGTGCTGGGGCGGCGGGACCGCGCCTTTACGGACGCCCACCGCCAGAACCTGACCGACCTGTTCGAGCAGACGCGCACCGAGCGAGAGGAGCTGCTGGGAGGCGGCTGAAGGCAGCGGCGGACGGGCGCGACGGAAAGTCACTCGTCGAGATGAATCACGTCCATCGTTCGCGCGATGCCGTCCTCGATGGTGAGGCGCAGGCAGGTTTTCTTCCGGTGGAAGCCCTGCCGCCCGCAGGCGCCGGGGTTGACGAAGAGCATGTCGTCCATCTCCTCCACGCGCTCGACGCGCAGAATGTGGCTGTGGCCGCACACGAAGACGTCGGGGGGATCGGCCCGGAGCCTCTCCCCCATCCCCTGCTGCCACGCACCGGGACGCCCGGCGATGTGCGTCATCCACAGGTCGATCCCGTCGATCGAGAGGCGCCGGTACTCGGCCGTCCGCCGCCGGATATCGGTGCCGTCGATGTTGCCGAAGACGGCCGTAACCGGCGCGACGGCCTCCAGCCCGTCCAGAATCGCCGGGTCGCCGACGTCGCCGGCGTGCAGGATGTGATCGACGCCGTCGAGCTCATCGGGGAGGTCCGGGTGAAAATAGCCGTGGGTGTCTGCCAGGATACCGAGAACGGTCACGAACGGAGGGAGGCTGAGAGAAGAATCGGGGGAAGGGGCCGCCGCAGGGATGTCCGGCGGGCGGAGCGACGGTCGACGCCGCAGCAACGACGACGGGGAGCGGTCCTCCGGTGCTGGAGGCGCCGCTCCCCGTCGGTCGCGCGGATCAAACCGGCACTCGGTTTGGAAGGAGGCCGCCACTAGAACGAGGCCGTCGATCCGAAGTCCATCACCGTGCAGTCGAAGCCCGCCTCGTCGAAGGCCGCTTTGACCTCGTCGAGGTCGACCTCGATGAACGGGAACGTGTCGTAGTGAACCGGGACGATGTTGGCGGGATCGACCATCTCGGCCGTGTGGACGGCCCCGTCGACCCCCATCGTCACCACGTCGCCGACCGGGGCGATCATCAGGTCGACGTCGACAGCATCGCCGATCCACTCCATCTCGGCAAACGGGGCCGTGTCGCCGGTGTAGTACACGACCCCGTCATCGAGTTCCAGCACAAATCCCCCCGGAACGCCGCCGTAGCTGCCGTCCGGGAAGCTGGAGGTGTGGCGGGCGTGCGTGCCGTGCACGGTGCCCCACTCGAAGTCGACCGTCCCGCCTTCGTTGAGCGGGTGCACGTTCTCGTGCCCGTAGTCCTGCCCGATCCGGGTGATGATTTCGAAGTTGGAAATGATGAGCGGCCCGTCGTCGCCGGTGTAGGCGTCGACGTCATCGTAGTGGTCTTGATGGGCGTGCGAGACGAGGACCACGTCCGGATCGAAGTCCGTGGCCGCCGACTCCGTGTGCGGGTTGCCTTCGAAAAAGGGGTCGAAGAGGAGGGTCGTCCCGTTCGTTTCGATTTGAAAGGTCGCGTGTCCGATGTAGGTCAGATCCATATTTGCGGAATCGGTTGAGCGTCAGGAGAAGGTTGAGAGGCACCGTTCGTCCGTGCAACGGCTTCCGGGTCCACTGCTGTTTCCGGCTGTTTCCGGGTCCCGGAGAGCCGGTGCGCTCCGGCCCCGGAGCCGCTATCGGACGCTGGACGCACTACCGGACGCTGGAGGCGACGCGATAGAGCCAGAGGCAGAAGGCGGCGAAGAGCCCGACGCCGAGGACGGTCTCGAGGGTGGCGAACGCGCCGGCGCTGAGGCCGAGCCTGTCCGGCGTCACGGCGAGGACGTCGGCGCTTTCGAAATAGGCGAACGGAATCGCGAGGAAGATCCCGACGAGCGCCTCGCCGGTAATCAGGCCGGAGGCGAAGAGAAGTCCCCGCCGTTCGGCGACGCCGCTCCCCCCGTCGGCCGCGCCGTTTCCGGCTGCTTGCTTCTTCGCCGCGGCCCGTGCGGCCGCCAAGGCAATGGTGCCGCCGATGAAGATGGGGACGGACAGTTCGATCGGGAGGTAAATTCCGACGGCGACGGCGAGGACGGGCGCGCGGAAATCCGAGCCCCGGGCCTTCAACCACTGATCCCAGGCGATGATGCCGGCCGCGACCGCGGCGCCGATCCAGATCATCGTCCACGGCAGGTCGCGCTGAAAGACGCCGTCGGCTACGCTGGCCATGAGCGTCGCCTGCGGGGCGGCGAGGGACTCGCTCGCGTCCATGTTCGCGCGCGGGAGGACGTCGCCGAAGCCGTAGGCCTGAAAGAGGAGGTCCATCACCGGCGCGATGGCGAGGGCGGCGGCCGTGACGCCGATGATCTGCATGATCTGCTGTTTCATCGGCGTGGCGCCGACGATGTGGCCGGCCTTTAGGTCCTGCATGTTGTCGCCGGCGATCGCCGCCGCGCAGCAGACGACGCCGCCGACGAGGATGGCGGTGGCGGAGGCGGCGAGGGCCTGGCTGGAGTCGACCCCGAACTCGATCTGCGACCCCAGCAGGACGAGCAGGATGAGGGACACCACGAGGATCGTCGCGATCGTCACGCCCGAGATCGGGTTGTTGGACGACCCGACGAGTCCGGCCATGTAGCCGGCGACCGATGCGAACAGGAAGCCGGCGAAGAAGGCGAAGAAGACGCCGAAGACGATCGTGGCGAAATAGAGTCCTCCGGAGATGCCGAGCGCCGCCTGGTCGATCACGAAGAGGAAGACGACGAAGACGGGAATCGCCATCGCCGCCGTGCCGTAGAGCACGAGGTTGATCGGCGTGTCGCGCTCGGTGCGGAGCAGGTCGCTCTCCTCCCCGTCCCGCATCTGACGAACCGCCTCCAGGGACGATTGGATGCCGTCCCGGATGGGTCCGACGAGGGAGACGAGCGCCCAGAGGCCGCCGGTGGCCATCGCGCCGACGCCCATGAACCGGATGCGGGCGTCCCACACCGCGAGCGCCGCCTCGTAGCCGGTCGCGTCGCCGATGATGCTCTGCAGCGTCGCCGGATCGGCCACGGCGGTGTAGATGGGGATTCCGAAGAGCCAGGCGATCGCGCCGCCGAGGAAGACGAGCGTGGCGATGTTGAGTCCGACGATGTAGCCGACGGCCAGCAGCGCCACGCCGAGGCCGCTGCCGACGCCGAAGATCGACTTGCCCACGTCCGTTGCGTAGCCGACCGTGTCGGAGACCATCTTCAGGCCGGTCTGGAAGAACTGCATCACCGCCCCGCCGAGGCCGGCGAGGGCGATGTACTTGGCCCCCTCCCCGCCCTCGCTTCCTGCTTTCAGGACTTCCCCGGTGGCCACGCCCTCCGGAAACTTCAGGTCCGCTTCCAGGATGAGGGCCCGTCGAAGCGGGATCGTGAAGAGCACGCCGATGATCCCGCCGCTCAGCGCCACGGCCATCGTGGGCAGAAACGGAAAGCCTTCCCAGTAGCGCAGCATGATGAGGGCCGGGAGCGTGAAGATCACGCCGGCCGCGAGCGACTCGCCCGCCGAGGCGGCCGTCTGCACGATGTTGTTCTCCAGGATGTTGGATTCGCGGAACGCCTGCAGAATCGCCATCGAGATGACGGCTGCCGGGATGGAGGCCGACACCGTCATGCCCACTTTGAGGCCGAGGTAGGCGTTCGCCCCGGCCAGCACGGCAGACAGGAGGAAGCCCAGGACGACCGCCTTGATCGTGATCTCCGGAAGCTGCGTCGCGGCCGAGATGTACGGCCCGCTGCGAGACGCGTCGGCGGCGTCGACGTCGGGGGGCGCGGCGGAAGGGGCGTTGGGAGAGGGAGCGTTGGGGGAGGCAGAATCGGGCATGAGGCAGGGTCGGCCGGTCGGGGCGGCCGCGAACACGTGAGATCAGGATGCGAAGGAGGGGACGAGGGGGCGCTGGCGCGTTGTGTGCTCCGCCCAGCGGGTGGGCCGGGACACGGACCTTCCGGATCTCGCACGACGTCGAGGTCGAGGCAAGGAGAGTGCGCCGGCGAGATGCGGCGCGCCGCCGGAGTCATGCTCCATGGCGCGAACATACCCAGTTGCACGAACAGGGGCAGCCGCGCGAATCGTTCCGCAGATCGGTCCGGCCTCCGGCAGGCCGGCGTCAACGAAGCAAAACCATGCGGTGCGACTGCGTGCCGTCGGGCGTGTCCAGACGCAGGAAATACGTCCCGCTGGGTCGCGATCCCGCTTCGAACGGGACCTCGTGATAGCCCGGGGCGAACGTCTGGTCGGCCAGCTGCGCCACACGCTGGCCGGTCACGTCCCAGACGCTCAGCGTGACGGGGACCGACTCGTTGACCTCGAAGGTGACGGTGGTGGAGGCCGCAAACGGATTCGGGAAGTTGCCGATGAGCGTGACCGGGCGGTTCGGAAAGGCTCGCGTTCCCAGGCCCACCTTCAGGATTCCGGAGACGCGGTCGGCGCCGTTTTGGTAGACCTGACGGATCCGGTAGAAGACAACCTGGGCCGGGGGCGACTCGTCGGTGTAGCGAAAACGGGTGTAGGGGCTCGATGCGGACGCCGTGCGGGCCACCGATTCCTCCGGGCGCAGCGTGGCTGCGGGGTCGAAGCGAGTGCCGTCGGTCGACCGCTCTACGACGAAGGCTTCCACCTCCGACGTCTCAGCCGTCCAGCGCAGATCGACCGTCTCGTTTTCGGCATCGGCGCGCAGGTTGCGCAGCCGCTCTCGAACCGGCAGGGTGGAGGCGGTTTCTTCCACCCCCGCCGGCCACGCGCCGCGGAGGAGATTGGGCGACGGGCTGGAGGCGTCTGAGCGGAGGCGTTCTCCGACGAGGCGCTCATCGACGACGACGGCTCCGGCAGACGGGGCCTCGCCGGGGCGGAGGCGGTCGGGGCCGGTCGGTTCTGCCTGCGGGGCCGGCACCTTATCGCCGCTCCGCATGAAGCGCCGGATCTCGGCCGGAGAGCGCGCCCGGTTCCAGACCCGGATTTCGTCGAGCAGGCCGGTATAGCGGGCGCGGGGATTCGCGTCGGCCATCGGCAGCCGCCCTCCCAGGGCGAGGGCTGCCGGCGAGCCGAGGGGCCGCCCCGACGCGCCGGACAGCGAGTCGACCGCCGTGCCGTCGACGAGCAGGCGGAGGCGGCCTCCGGCTGCGGGGTCGTACGTGATGCCCACGTGGTGCCACCGCCCGTCGGCGACGGGGCGGCGCGAGAGCAGCGCGCGGTGGCGATTGGGCTCGCCCGTGTAGGCCCGCAGATGCCCGGAGGCATCGGTGACGACCTCCAGGAGGTAGGACTGATCTTCGTCTCCAGTCCACGTCGAGAGCACAACGGCATCGAGGGCAACGGTCTGCATCCAGAACTCCACGGTGAACGGCGCGTCGCCGGCGAGCGAGGGAAGGGCGGCGCGCCGAAGCAAAAGGGGCGCGGCGGCATCGCTCCGAAACTGCAGGGCGCGTCGCTCGGGATGAGGGTCGGGGGGAGACTGCAGATCGAGCGTTTGCGTCCGGCGCGCCGATTGGCGCAGGCGCACACCGTCCTCTCCCACCGCGAACGGCGTGATGGACCAGTCCGCCCGCCGGGGGCGGCCGTCGGCCTGCACGCCCAGAACCACGTCCAGCGGACCCGTGATCGGGTCGGCGAGACGAATACGGGTGGGGGCCCCGGGCCGGTTCGCAGCGGTTGGCCGGTCGACTTGCAGGGGGAGCGCCTCCGACCCGTATCGGAGAACCGCAACGCGCCCGGTAAGCTCCCAGCCCGACGGGAGGTCGATTTCAAATCCGGCTATGGGCCGGGACGGCTCAAAACTGGCAAACAGGTTCGTCGGCGCGCCGGCCAGGCGAATCGTCTCCGCCGGCCTCTCCTGCGCGGTCGCGGTCGGGGTCGGCCCGAGGGCAAACCCGAGAGCCGCGAGCGCGACCCCCACGAGCAGCACGCCGCCGAATCGACGAATCGGATCCGTCGCCTCTCTTCTCGGACGGGTGCCGATGGCGGACAGGAAACGGATCATCGGTGGGGGGACGCTCTCGGCAGAGAACTGCAGGGCGGGGAGCCGCGTGCGCGGCCCCGCACAGATTCCGACATCGCGGCCCTTCGCGAGCCGGCGCGGCGCGGAGGCGACGACCCTCGATTACGCGAGAGTTACACTCCGACGCGGAAGCCATGAACCTGCGCGATTATCATAATGTGTACCTGGGTGAACCACAAGCCCCAATCAACCGATCGCTTCCCCCAACCGATCGCTTCCCGTATGTCTTCGTCTGACCTGTCTCCTCCCTCCGATGACGGCGACGGCTCCTCCAGCGACGGGTCCTCCGGCGACGGGTCCTCCGGCACCGGGTCCTCCGGCACCGGGTCCTCCGGCGACGGCGCCCGGGCCCACCGCTCCGACGACGACCTCCCCGACGATCTGACCGCGCACGGTTCGCACCGGGCCCATCAACCTCCCAACGACACGGGCCGGACGGTCCGGTCCCCGACCGGCCCCGATCCGGCGCAGGGGTCGGCCACCGTGACGCCGGCTCTGTTCCAGGTGATGGAGGGGGCACACGACGACACGTCCGGACGGATCCGCATTCGCACCCACCCCCCCCGCCGCGTCGTCGAGGACGCCGACGACGGGTATCGGGAGGTCGCGCAGGCACGCACGCCCGACGATCTTCGCGACGCACTCTCCGACCTCCCGGATCGGGCCGACCACGCCGTTTTTGAAGTCCACGACGACGGGGAGGTTTACGTCGAGCCGGACGCGTCCCTCGATCATCCCTGGCTTGCTCAACCCCGGTACGACGTGGTGACGTTCTTCCCCTCCGCCGAGGCGGCGCAGGAGTACACCGACGGACTCCCAAGCCGGTGAGTGCGCCTCCCGTGCGTGCAGCCTCCATGAATGCGACCTTCCCTGTGTGCGCCCCTCCATGACTGCGACCTTTCCTGTGTGCGCCCCTCCATGACTGCGACCTCTAGGAGTGCGATCCTCCACGCTTTGCGTCGATCCGGTGGGGCCTCCCTCCATCGCGTCCCGATCTCGAGACACCGGCGGCCGTAGCGCCAATCACCGGCACCAACCGCCAGCACCAACCACAGCTTGCCGGCAACGGCGGATCTGATGCCGGGCGATGGAAAACCGGCCGGGAGGTGCGGCCGACCCTACGAGGCGGCTCGTGCGGGGGCGTCGTCTTCCCCCCACCAGGCCCCTGCCCCCCCAGACCCTGCATACGTTGGGCGCTGCGTGAACAGTTTCTGGTTCGGCCCGTGTGCCTACACGTTCCGTTCACATTTCGACGCGGGCGGCCCCGGCAGCGCCGGCGTCCCCGCCCGCCCGTCAGACCTGTTCGACTGAATGCTCCCGCACGTTCCCCGCGTTCGTTTCTTTCCTCGCGACGGCTGTGCCGCCAACGACGATCCGGCCCCACACCCGGGTCCAGCTGCAGACGATCGTCCGGCTGCAGACGATGGTCCGGCCGGAGGGATCGGTTGCTGCCGCTGGGTGCTCGGGAGCGTCGCCCTCGCCCTTCTGCTGATCGCCGGATCGCCTCCGGCCGTTCACGCGCAGAACGGGGCCACCGCACTCCTGCGAGGGTTCGTGACGGACGAGGCGACGGGTCAGGCGCTGAACCGGGCCAACGTCGTGCTCCTCCAAGACGACCAAATCGTCCGGGCGGGTGCCACGTCGGCGGAAGGGTTCTACCAGCTGTCGTCCCTCTCCCCCGGAACGTACGTACTGCGGGTCAGCTTCATCGGGTACCGCACGGTTCAAGACACGGTGTCGTTGTCCGGCGGCGGTCAGCGGCGAGACGTGGCGCTTCCGGTGCAGGAGCAGCAGCTGGCCGGCGTCACCGTCGAAGGCCGGCAGGCGACTCGGAACGCCGAGGCCGGTCGTCGGCAAATTCAGCCGGCCGACATCGAGCGGATTCCCACCCCGGGTCCCGGAAGCGACCTCGCGGCGTATCTGCGCAGCCTGCCCCAGGTCAGCGCGATCGGGGATCGGGGCGGCCGGTTGTACGTGCGCGGCGGGCGGCCGTCGCAAAACCTCGTGCTTCTCGACGGCATCCCCGTCTACAAGCCCTTTCACATTCTGGGCTTCTACTCCGCATTCCCGTCGCACCTCGTGCAGAGTGCCGACTTCTATGCCGGCGGCTTCACGGCCGAGTACATGGGTCGGACCTCGTCGGTCCTGGACGTCAACCTGCGAGCGGGCAACAAGAACGCGTACGCCGGACAGGTGGCTGCCAGCCCGTTTCTGTCGTCGGTCCAGGTCGAAGGCCCGCTGCTGGAGGACGCCTCCTTCCTCGCCAGCTATCGGCGGTCGCTCATCGAAGAAACCGCAGCGCCCCTCATCGGCGAGGACAGCCCGCAGCGATTCTACGACCTTATTGGAAAGGTCACCGGGACGAGCGCTCAGGCGCAGTGCTCGGCGACGTTTCTTCGGACGTACGACCGGGGCCGCATCGACCCGGAGCGCGACGCGTCGTTTCGGTGGTCAAACACCTCGGCCGGCGGCCACTGTCTGGCCTTCGGCGAGTCGTCGGCCCAGGTAGTGGATCTTTCGGTCGGAGGATCGCACTTCGGCAACCGGGTGCGCACCCCGGACGGATCCGTTCGCGACGCCAGCACCTGGATCATTCGCACCCATCTCCGCGTCGGGCAGCCGGTGCGGTGGGGACAGGTCGAGTGGGGGCTGTGGGCGCAGGTCAACCAGTACAGCGTCGACCTGAACGAGGCGCTTCTCGCCGAAGAGGCCGACGACGACTTTCTCGTCACCGCGGGAGGCTTCGCCCAGACCCGGCTGGCGATGGGGGACGGAGATCGCTTCCAGATTCAACCGAGCGTGGGCGTGCGCACCGCGCCCTTCTCGCTCGAACCCCGCCTGCGGGCGTCGTGGTCGCCGGGCGGCTCCGAGACGCAATCGCTGACCGCCGCAGCCGGGCTCTACCGGCAGCTCGACGCCGGCATCACCGATGAGCGCGACGCGGGATCCGTTTTTCTGGCCTGGCTGCCGTCCCCCATCGACGACCGGCTCGTCCAGTCGACCCACGCCCTGCTCGGCTGGAGGCAGCAGCTCGGGCCGGGCCTGACGCTGAATATCGAGGGCTACGCCAAGGCGTTCCGAGAAATTCCCGTCCCGAAATGGACCGCACTCGCCACGTTCAACACCGAGCTCACCCTCGCCACGGGGCGGGCCTACGGCGGCGATCTGCAGCTTCGATACCGCCGCCCTCCGTTCGACCTCCGGGCCAGCTACGGCCTCAACTGGGTGCGGTACCGCGCGGACAGCGAGGACCTTGAGGCCTGGAATCAAACCGGCACGTTCACCTACGCTCCTCCGCACGACCGCCGGCATCAGGTCACCCTCGTCGCATCGGCCGACCTGTCCGGCTTTCAAACGAACGTGCGGTGGCAGCTGGGGTCGGGCCGGCCGTTCACACAGGCCTACGGCTACGACACACTCCCCCTCCTGCGCGGCCTCGAGGAACAGGTTCAGCGAGACGTCGGCGTGCCCCGCCTCCTGTACGACGCCCCCTACAATGCACGCCTGCCCTCGTACTACCGCCTCGACGTCTCGGTGGAACGCAACGTGCAGCTGTCGCCCCGCCTTTCCCTAACCGCCGAAGCGGGCGCGATCAACGCCACCAACCGCGCCAATGTGTTCTACGTCGATCTGTTCACCCAGGAGCAGGTCGACCAGCTTCCGCTCCTCCCCTACCTCAGCCTCACCGTGAACATCAACCCATGACCGTCCGATGACCGCGTGATGACTGTGCGATCCCTCCTCATGGCCCCAGCCCTCTCCGCCTCCGCCCACTTCGGGTGCCAGCACTGACACGGACCGACCCGCCTCCTCCTCGCGTTGTGCTGCGGTTCGCCTCGTGCGTTCCTCTCCCCGCCCTCCCGGCATCATGCCCCCTCCTTTCGTCCTCCCTGCGCTCTCCCGGCCCCAGCGCGCGCTGCCGGCAGCCGTTGCTGGAATCGCCGTCGCGCTCCTTCTGGTTGGGTGCGACCCGACCGTCGAGCCGATTCGGGAGACGGACCAAATCTTCAGCGTTTACGCAGCGCTCGACCCCGCAGCCGACACGCAGTTCGTTCGGGTCGAAGCGCTGCGCGACGACACCCCCATCGGCGCCCCCGATTCCATCGACGCAACCGTCACCCTCCGCGACGTTCGCACCGACCAAACCCTGACGCTGCGCGATTCGCTGACGGAGGTCGGTCCCGGAATCCCAACGCATGTGTTCTGGACCGATGCCTCCCTCCGTCCGGGCGCCACCTACCGCCTTCGCGTCGAACGCTCCGACGGCGCCCGCAGCGCGGCGACGGTTACGCTGCCGGAGCGACGGCCGGCCCTGGACGTAGACGAACCGCCCGTCCTCCCCTGCCAGGACGC
>CAKZLV010000029.1 GCA_937127285.1 uncultured Bacteroidota bacterium | reverse complement strand
TCGAATTTGGACCTTCAGTTTGACGGATTGTGATCCCGCTTGCACCGGTCGGTCCGCTGTCATCCTGCATTCGAGCGTACGAGCCAAAGGCACGCGTGACTGTACCTTCAAGAATGACTTCGGGCGTCGAGCCGTTACGAAACTCAGACCGAGCGTCCGCAATGCTTTTCTGAGTTTGTGCTTGTGACGGCGAGATGGAAAATAAACTGAATAGTGCAACTAGGTAGAGAGCGCGTAGCGAGTTGCGCATACGATGGAGTGGGGTTGCGTGAGAAAGAGGACGAGAACCGGACCGGTAATTCGAACCAAATCAATACAATCCGGCACAGTGAGAGTCTAACGTCTGTCCTCCCGTTTTTCCACAGCCCGTACCGATCCGCGATTATCCTTCTTTTATGATTTCGCGTCCCCCATCCAAAATCGGGAGATCGACCTGATAGATCATCGACCCGGTTGATCGATGCAGGCCGACGCACGGTTTCGTTCACCCGCTTCCTTCCCCTCCCTCCCGACCGGCCGCCCCCAACACCCGCAGCGTGTTGCCTCCCAAAATCTTGGTGATCTCCGCCTCCGTATAGCCCCGCTTCAGCAGCCCGTACGTGATCCACGGCAGCCGCGTCACGTCCTCCAGGCCCTGCGGCAAATCGAACACCCCGTCGAAGTCGGACCCGAGCGCGACGTGATCGACGCCCGCGACCTCGACGGCGTGATCGATGTGGTCGAGGACGTCGGAGAGCGTCGCCCCCGGTAGGTCCCGCGCCCGCTTCACGTCGTAGACGGCCGACCACAGGCTGCGCAGGCCCTTTGCCTCCCGCTCAAGCTGCCGGTGCGCGGCGGCGAAGACGGTGCGGTCGAGCGCCGGGTTGACCATCGCGTCGAAGAAGTTGATCATCACGACGCCGCCGTTCTCCGCCACGGCCCGGAGCTGCTCGTCGCTGACGTTCCGGACGGTCGGCGTGAGGTGGCGACACGACGAGTGAGAGACGATCACCGGCGCGGTGCTCACGGCCAGCGCATCGAAGAAGGTGGCGTCGGAGACGTGCGCCAGGTCGACGAGAACGTCTTCCTCGTTCATCGTGCGCACCATCTCTCGCCCCAGGTCTGTGAGCCCGCCGTGACGCGGTTCGTCCTGGGAGCTGTCGGCCCACCGGTTCGTGTTGACGTGGGTGAGCGTTACGTAGCGGATGCCGGCATCGGCGAGGGCACGGAGCGTGTCGGGCGAGGCGGCGAGGGCGTGCCCGCCTTCGAGTCCGAGGAGAATGGCCGCCCGTCCGGAGCGGGCGATCCGCCGGACGTCCCCCGCTGTGGTGGCGAGTTCGGCTTCGTCGGTCGCCTCCACCTGCCGGGTCACCGCGTCGATCATCGCCCGGGCGCGCCCGACGGCCCGCGCTCCGTTTCCGTAGTAGGGGGCGACGTAGATGGAGAAGAACGCGGCGTCGAGTCCCCCCTCCTCCATGCGCGGGAGGTCGAGGTGCGCGCGGCGGTCGGTGTGCCGCCGAGCCACGGGATAGTCCTCATCGAGCATCAGCGTCGGGGTGTCGACGTGCCCCTCCACCACGAGGGTGCGGTCATGCAGCCGGAGGGCCCGGTCCCCGAGCGAGTCCTGCGCGCGGAGGGTGTCCTGCGCGCAGAGGGTGTCCTGCACCGGAGCCGGCAGCGGGACGGGGCCGGCATCCCGCATCGCCGCCCGTTCGGGCGTCGGGTAGGGTGCAGTCACGGGCGCCGTTCCACGCTCCACTCGGCCAGGAGATCGACGCCGGGGTCCACCTGCAGATCCGTCGCGGCGTCGGGACACGCAAAGCGCTCCGTCTTCGTTCGGCCGGACATCTCGACGGTGTGGCGAACCGGCCGGGCGTCTGCGTCCGGCTGCACCTGCAGGTCGACGTCGATCGCGAACGGAGGAGATTCCTGCACCTGTTCGAGGCGCGCCGTACAGGTGCCGGCGTCTGCGTCGCGGCTCCACTCCACCTGCAGGACCGGGTGGCCGGGTCGGCGGGTCCACTGCTCGAAGAACCGGGTGAGGTCGCGGCCGGTCACCTCCTCCATCACGGCCCGGAAATCAGCGGTGGAGGCATTGCCGTGGCGGTAGCGTTCATAGTACGTCCGCAGGCCCGTCCAGAACGGCTGCGTCCCCACCGTCCGGCGGAGCATGTGCAGGACCCAGGCTCCTTTCTGGTAGGCGTTGGGGGTGAGCAGTTCCATCGGGGTGCGGTAGGTCGTGTCCACGAGCGGCGCATCCGGGCGTTGGCGGGCGAAGGCGCGAACGCGCTCCCGAGCCTGCCTCATGTATTGCCGCAGCCGGTCGGCCCCGCTCGTCTCCTCCAGCCACAGTCCGGTCAGGTAGGTCGCCACCCCCTCGCTCAGCCACAGGTGGGGCCAGTCCGCCTCCGTCACCGTGTTGCCGAACCACTGATGGGCGATCTCGTGTGCCAGAAGCTCCTCGCTGTCTCGCCCGTCGGCAACGGCTTTCTCGCTGTAAAAGATGGCCGATGCGTTCTCCATGCCTCCGTAGCGCGTGGCCGACTGCACGTTGGCGAGCTTCGGGTACGGGTAGGGGGCGATCTTGCGCTCGAAGAAGCGCACGATCGCGGGAGCCTGGCCCAAATCATCGAAGCCGGCGGCCCGGTCCTGCGGGTACACCCAGCTCTGCACCGGCACGCCGTCGACCGTTCCGGCCGTCTCGACGGCGAAGTCGGCAACGCCGATGATCATCACCTTCGGTGGAAGCGGAACGGTCGTTTTCCAGTGGGTGACCCGGGAGGCGCCGGTCGTCGAGTCGGAGACGAGCGCCCCGTTGCTCACAACGCGGTAGCGGGACGGCGCCGTCACCCGGAAGGCGGCCGTCGCCTTGTCGGAGAGATGATCCACCACGGGCAGCCAGTGGCGGGCCCGGTTCGGCCAGTTGTCGCCGAAGAAGGTGCGGTCGCCGTGCCGGTTCGTGCCGATGATGAGCCCATCGGCCGGCACGCCGGCATACCGGAGGACGAACGTGCGGGTTTGCCCTTTCCGGAGGGTGTCGGCCTGCAGGTGCACGTGCCCGGGACTCTGGCGGACGCGGACCGCGTGCAGCGATCCGTCCGGGTGCCTCTCCCGGGCGCGCACAAC
Organism: uncultured Bacteroidota bacterium; assembly: GCA_937127285.1. GTDB lineage: Bacteria > Bacteroidota > Rhodothermia > Rhodothermales > Salinibacteraceae > CAKZLV01. Next base: position 4,206 of record CAKZLV010000029.1, on the reverse strand, counting down.
GCGCATTCCGGCGCCGGGCGGTCCGCCCCGCACGGCCTCCGGCGCCAGCAGGTCGAGCCGCACGGCCGAGAGCGTGTCGGCCCGGACGCGCAGACGAACCGTGGCGCGGCCCTGGATGCGGTTCGTCGTGTCGGCCAGGGACAGGTCGAACGCGTAATGCTGCACGTCGATGCCCGGATGGGGCGGGGCGGCCGGCAGGGCGGACGGCTGTGCCGTGCAGGCTCCCGTTGCGACGAACAGGGTGAGGACGGCGGCGGCGACCCAACCGACGCTCGCCCCCACCCACGCGCTCATCCACCGGTTGGGAAACAAAACAGCCGCAGGCATCGACGGGGGGTCGCTCATTGCGCAGTGCAGCGTTGGTTCGAGGACGTGCAGGCCGGCGATGTACGGGCGGGCCGGCAGCGGTGGGCCGCCCCGTTCTCACGCTCCGTTATCGAAGTTGGCCACTTCAATTTCCCGCGTCGTGCTGTTCCACTCGCCCGGAACGACGCCGCCGTCGGCATCCAGGAGCTCCAGCGTCACGTCGTACGTGCCTTCCGTCAACCCGGTGAGGAAGGCCGGCGTCCACTCTTCCAGCGTGATGGAGGCAACCGTGCTGTCGGTTCCGGCCGGCGCAACCGTGTACCGGGCCTTGTACCCGTCCGGCCCCAGCTCGGCGTTGACGAGGTAGAAGTCCATCAGAATCCGCTCGGCCGCCTGTCCGGCATAGCTACCCTTCGGCCGGCTGTAGATGATGGTCGGCTGGGTGCGATCCAGCGAGAAGCGTCCCGTCTCTTCGCCGACGTAGAAGTTGACGGCGTCCCAGCCGGTTTCGCTCTTTACGCTTTCGTGGTAGGAGCGGCTGGGAAAGACAACCGCGCTGTGGGCGCCGTCGGAGAGCGTCCCGACCGGGAAGGGGTTGCCCGGGGTGTAGTTGGCGCGGTAGGGCTCGTTGTCGACGATGACGTGCACGTGCTGGCCCCGGTCGGAATTGGCAATTTGCTGTGCGCGGTCGCCCTCCGACTGGGCACCGGCCACGAAGTTGGCCGTGTTTACGACGACGTGGACGTTGGAACTGTCGACGACGGTCGAATCGTCCGGCGACGCGAACCGGGCCGTCGCGCCTTCGATCGGCGCGCTCCGCTCGGCCTTCTGGATCGAGGGTCCGTCGTCGCCGCCGCCCCCGCATCCGGCCAGAAACAAAAGAGATCCGATCAGCAGAGCAACGGGGGTGCGGGCGATTCGCGAAAGTCGAGAGCGGGTCATAGAAAAAGGGGGTAGAGGAAAGTCTGACGAACGGCGATGGGCACGGGGTGGGGTCCTGCCGAACGGCCGCCGTCGCCGGTACGCGGCAGCAGGGCCCGCGTCGCCGGGCGGCACCGGCGGGGTCGTCCCGGGCCGTGGGCGCGTCCTCCCGTGTTCCAACGCTGCCAACGTACGGACCGACGGGTCGCGTATCAACGAGACGGTCTCCGCCCGAACAGGCGAGATGGACTGCTTGGCAAAACGGGGTGCCGGGATCGGTGCTCCGGCCCGTCCCTCGTCTTTCACGGTTAATTTGACGGGACGCTGCGTCGATTTCGGCCGCCGTTCGTTGTAATGGGTGTGTAACATCCGTCCACAAACGCCTGTTCGTACGTGCGGGCCCGGGGGCGTCCCTCTCGTTCGGCGCCTCCGCCCCGCTGCCTTCCGCCGTGCCGGCGGATCCTCCAACCACGAATCCTCCGGTGCCATGACTCGCTTCGCCGCCTTCCCGCTTCTGGCCGCGTTCGTGCTGGCCGGCCTCGGGGCCGGCTGCTCGCAGACGCTGGATCCTCCCGTTCAGGACGACCTCGACGACACCGAGTACACGCTGACCACGCACGATTCGACCGCCGTCACCTTTCCGGACGGGTACAGCGGGGACGTCCTCGTCGTCGGCTACGTCTACACGCAGTGCCCCGACGTCTGCCCGATGATTACGGCCAACATGAAGAAGATTCGGGCGGCGCTCGAGTCGACGGACGGGGTTCGGTTCGTGACGATCACCTTCGACCCGGAGCGAGACACGCCGTCGCGCCTGCACACCTACCGGGCGGCGTACGGAATCGACGCCCCGACGTGGGACTTCCTGACCGGCCGGCCGGAGACGATCGATCAGTTGATGAAGCGGATGGGCGTCCGGACGTCGCGGACGTCGACGAACCCGAATGCCCCCGCCGATACGACGGACACCTACTTTATCAACCACACCGACCAAATCACGCTGATCGACGCCCGGGGCCGCGTTCGCGGCGAGTACATGGGCAGCCGGACGCCGCCGAAATACATCGTCGAAGACATTCAGAAAATCCGTTCTTGATCCACCATGATCGACGCTCTCTCGAAGCGCTTGCCCGTGAGATCTGGGGGGGGACCTTGGCAGGGATCGGGGGGAGGGTCCTGGGCAGTATCCTGGGCGGTATCCTGGGGGGTCGCCCTCAGCCTCTCCGCCGTGCTGCTGCTTGCCGGATGCACCGGCGACGACTCGGGAGACGCCCCTCCAGACGAGACGCCGCTTCCCAGCAGCAAACTGGACGTCGACCAGCCGTGGGTGCGGCCCGCCGCGCCGGGCGGGAACAGCGCGCTCTACATGACGATCCTGAACGGTACGTCCACGCCGGACACGCTGCTGGACGTGACCGCTCCCGTCATCGACTCCATTCAGATTCACCAGACGGTCGATTCGGCGGGGACGATGCGGATGCAGCCGCTCGGTGAAACCCTGCCCCTCCCCCCGAAAACGCGGGTAACCCTGGAGCCGGGCGCCAAGCACGTGATGCTCATGAACCTGTCGCAGCCGCTCACGGACGGCGAGTCCATCGTCTTGGATCTCGACTTCGCCCAGAAGGGGCTCCTCCGCGTTCGGGCTCCGATCCGCGTGGAGGCCCCGCCGTCCGGCCGCGAATCGTAGCCGCCGGCGGGCACGGCGAGGGGCGTCTGCCTTCTCCCTGATTTTGCTGCGGCCGCCGCGCCCCCGGCTCACCGACCTTTGTCGTATCGACTGCTCCCCATGGATTGGCTCGTCGCCGGCTTCGCCTTCGGATTTTTCGGGAGCGCCCACTGCATCGGGATGTGCGGTCCGCTGGCGCTGAGCCTGCCGGGCGGCGGCGCCCGCCGGGTCCGCTACCTCGCCGAGCGGCTTCTCTACAACCTCGGGCGGGCGCTCACCTACACGCTTCTGGGCGCCGCTTTCGGGGCGGTTGGGCTGTTTGTATCGCTCACCGGCGCGCAGGAATGGCTGTCCATCGGGATCGGTGCCCTCATGATTCTAGGCGCCGCCGTTCCGTGGGTCAGTCGGCAGGTGGGACGGCTCGAACAGGCTCCGGCCCGTCTCCTGGGGCGGGTGATGGCACCGATTCAGAGCCTGTACCGCCGCGGCGGCTTCGGGGCGATGCTCGTGATCGGGGTGCTGAACGGACTTCTCCCGTGCGGATTCGTGTACGCGGCGCTGGCGACGGCCGTGACGGCGGGCGATGTGTACACGAGCATGCTCTTCATGGCGGCCTTCGGCCTCGGAACGATTCCGGCCATGTTCGGGGTCAGCCTGGTCGGCCGCCTCGCCAGCACCACCTGGCGGATGCGCCTGCAGAAGCTCGTGCCCATCGGCCTGGTGGTGGTGGGCGTGCTCCTCATCCTGCGCGGCCTGTCGCTGGGTACCCTCCTGAGCCCCGACCTCCGAGAGGCCCTCTTCTCGCCTGGCACCTGCCGCTTCCTCCCCTTCGTCGACCCTGCCGCCCCCACCCCGTAAGCCCCCACCCCGTACGCCATGGCCCGTTGCCTGCCCGCCCTCCGTCCCCTCCCCTTCCTTCTCGCCGGCGCGCTCCTGCTCGGCGCCGGGTGCGGCGCGGAGCAAGACGCCGGCGAGCGCATCGAGCGAACAACCTACACGGACGTCCGCGCCCGTTTTCTGGGGACGGCGAGCGAGGGGCGCGACATCGTCGTGCACCACGAGCCGATCCCGGACCTCATGGGGGCCATGGTCATGACGCTGCCGGTCGCGGACGCCCGCGACCTGGACCCGATCGACAAGAACGCCCCCATCGCCTTCGACCTGGTCATCGAGGGCGCGAGCCTGCGAGCAGAAAACATCGAGGCCCTGCCCGATACCGTCACCCTCAACCTCTCCGCAGACCCGTAAAACCGGGGAAAGGAAACGGGGGCGTGGGGCGTTGGGCGTTGGGGCGTTGGGGCGTTTGGGCGTTG
>CAKZLV010000028.1 GCA_937127285.1 uncultured Bacteroidota bacterium | reverse complement strand
GGCAGCGTTCCCGAGGTGGCAGCGTTCCCGAGGTGGGACCGGCCGGAGGCGGGACTGGCCGGAGCCGGCGTTGGAACGACGACCGGCCGCCGACGGCATCGGCGCAGGACGAGGCGGTACGGTCAGCCTCCGGACGTCCGGGGGTCGGCGTCGAGATACTCCCGGTTCTCGATCTTTTTTCGGAGATCGTAGAGGGACATCATCTTTTTCTGCAGGGTCCGGGTCCGTTCGTCGTCTCCTTCGGCGCGGCGCATGCGCTGCTGCAGGGCCTGGATCGTCTCGTTGACGCGGTCCAGCTTCAGGAGCGTCATGGCGCTGGCCGCCGCCTCGTACGGGTCGCTGTTCAGGCGGGGCACGGAGACGTTCGTGTTGCGGGCCCAGTTCTCGGAGAGCTGGTGCTCGTCCACCATCACGGAAGCGGCCAGCGCCTGCAGGTCGTCGCCGAAGCGACCTTCCAGAACCTGCTGCGGACGGATCTGCCCGTTCCGGTACATCTCCAGAAACGCGCGAACCATTCGGCGCGGCGCCCCCTCGGTGAACTCGTCGCGCGCCATGTTGCCCAGAATGAACTCGACCATCGCCCCGCCGTGCTCGAGCATGAGCCGAAGCAGGATTTTTTCCTCCGGCATCGGGGCGTCGTCGGCCCGCTTCCCGGCAGACGGGGCGACGGCCTCGGCGTCCGCCGGCACCGAGGCCTGTGGCGGACCGGACTGTGGCTCCCGGTGGGCGCCGGCGCCTGCCTTCTCGCCGGACGGCGGAGAGGGCCCCGCACCCGGTCTCCCGTCCGGCCCTGCATCCGGCCCCGCATCCGGGGCGATATCCGGCGCCGCGTCGCGCCGCTGCCGGTGCTGCTCACGCCGGCGCCGCCGGGCCTCCTCCTTCCGAAGACGCTCGCGCTCCTCCTCCAGCATCCGAAACAGGTCGGAGTCCGGGACGTCCACGACGTCGCTCGTGCGGCGCACGTACTCGCGCTGCAGGTTCTGGTCGGGCATCTGAGCGATGGATGCCACAATGCCTCGCTGTACCTCCACCCGGTCCTCCGGCGTGTCCATGTCTCCCTGCCGGCGCGCGCGTCGCACCTTGAAGGCCGGCAGGTCGAGCCGCTCCTCCTGCAGGTAGGCTTCGAAGGCGTCTGCGCCCTCGGCCCGCACGAAAGAATCCGGGTCGTCTCCATCGGGCAGTTCGACGGCGTAGGCGCCCATTCCCTCGCGCAGCACGCGGTCCATCCCGCGAACGGCCGCACGACCGCCGGCCTCGTCGGCGTCGTAGAGAAGAATCACCCGCTTCGCGTAGCGGTCCAGCGTCTGCACCTGCTCCTCCGTCAGCGCCGTGCCGCTCGACGCCACGGCGTTTTGGACCCCGTTCTGCCAGAGCGAAAGGACGTCGGTGTATCCCTCCACCATGATCACCTCTTCGGCCGTGCGGATCCACCGCTTCGCCTGGTGGAGGCCGTAGAGCACCTCCTTCTTGTGGTAGACCTTCGTCTCCGGCGAGTTGATGTACTTCGGCTGATCGCGCTCGGGGTCGAGGATGCGGCCGGCAAACCCAAGCACCTTGCCGATGTGGGAGAAGATCGGAAAGATGACGCGGCCCCGGTACCGGTCGTAGTAGCCGCTGCCGTCGTTGCGCTCGATGACCAGGCCGGCCTTCTCCAACAGGTCGGGCTCGATTTCGTGGTCCTGCGCCACGTTCAGAAGCGCATCCCACGCGTCCGGCGCGTACCCCAACCCGAACTTCTTGATCGTCTTCGGGCGGAAGCCGCGTTCCTTCAGGTACCGGAGCGCCGGCGTGCCGCGGCGGGTCTGGGTCAGGTTGTGGTAGAAGAAACGCGCCGCAAATCGTAGAGCGTGCAGAATGGACTCCCGCTCGTTGGCCGCCTCGGTATCCACCTGCTCGTCCGGCAGCGGAATGCCGTAGCGCTCCGCAAGAATGCGGACGCTCTCCAGAAAGCCGACGCCCTCGATCTCCTGAACGAATTTGAAGACGTCTCCTCCCTTCTGGCAGCCGAAGCAGTAGAAGAGATTCTTGTCGGGCTCGACGCTGAAGGAGGGCGTGCTGTCGTTGTGAAAGGGGCACTTCCCCATGTACCGCTTCCCGCTCCGCTTCAGCTTCAGGTAGTCGCCGGCCACCTCCACGAGATCAGCGGCTGCACGCACCTCCTCAATTTTTTCGTCAGGGATGGCCATGGATCAAATCCGCAGGCGGATTTGAAAGGAACGGAGAGGGCAGAAACGGAGAGGGCAGAAACGGGAAGCGGTGGCGCACCGGCGCCGGCGCGGTCGGCGCCGCAAGATACCGGCCGAACCGGCGCCCGACCGGCCGCGGGGACCGCCGCGGGGCCCGTCCTCACACGCCACGGATCTTCGCATTCCCGGTCACGTGCGCCGCTTTCTGTCCCGCGCAGAAGGGTCAGGCGCGGTGAACGGCCCGCTCAATCGCGACGTGCGCCTGCCCGTCGTCGTCTTCGACCGGTCCGATATCCGGCTTGTCGGAGCACTGGCACGAGGACAGCCCGAAGCAGGCGAAGAGGCAGGCGAGGATCAGGATACGTCTCATGACGACGGAAGGAACAGTCGGAAGGGATCGAGAGCGATGCACCGTTTCGAGATCGAGGGGCGGCCCCAGACGGAGAACGCTCCGCAGGAACGCCCGGTAATTTCATGTCTCGTGATACTGGCCGCCGATCCGTACGGTTCGGGTTCCTCTCTTTTTCTCGCACCCGCCGCCCCGTACATCCCCCGCCTCGCCGACCCGCGCACAGGTCGCTGCCCGCACGCCCTCGGGCTCCCCCTTCCCCTGGTGCAACAATCACCCAATATTCGGGCACCGCTCTTTACTTCGGCCGAGTCGCTGCAAACATTTTTGGTGCGTATCCTCCAGAACAGGGGTGGAGGACGACCGTACCTTCGTTTTATCAACCGGACGCATCTTCCTCATCCGCATCTTCCTCATCATGAGCGACCTTCAAGAGCGCATCGCCGAACTCTCCCAGCAGGAAACCGTCAGCCGCGGAACCGCCGGCAACGCCGTGGCCGATCTCATTCAGGCGCTCAACGCAGGGGAGGTCCGCGCGGCCTCCCGCAACGACGCCGGTGAATGGAGCGCCCACGCCTGGGTGAAGGAGGGCATCCTGCTGGGGTTTCGGATCGGGCGGCTCGTCGACTACTCCTCCGGGGAGTTCCCGTTCTACGACAAGCACACCTACCCGGTGAAACCGCTGCAGAAGGCGGACGGTGTTCGCCTCGTTCCCGGCGGATCCTCGATTCGAACCGGATCGTTCGTCGCGCCGGGCGTCGTCTGCATGCCGCCGATGTACATCAACGTCGGGGCATACGTCGACGAGGGCACCATGGTCGACTCCCATGCGCTCGTAGGCAGTTGTGCGCAGATCGGCAAGCGGGTCCACCTGTCCGCCTCCGCGCAGATCGGCGGGGTCCTCGAGCCGGTCAACGCCACTCCCGTCGTAGTGGAAGACGACGTCTTTGTAGGGGGAAACTGCGGGATCTTCGAGGGATGCATCGTGCGGGAGCGGGCCGTTCTCGCGGCCGGCGTCACCCTGACGGCGTCCGCGAAGCTCTACGACCTGGTCGAGGAAACCGTGCACAGCGGGACGGCCGACGACCCGCTCGAGGTGCCCGCCGGGGCGGTGGTCGTTCCGGGCTCTCGCGCCGTCGACTCCGACTTTGGGCGCGATCACGGGCTTTCGCTGCAGGCGCCGATGATTGTGAAGTACCGCGACGAACGCACCGAGGCCGCCACGGCCCTGGAGGAGGCGCTCCGGTAAGGTGCCCTTCTTCAGCGCCGGCTCTTTGCTCTGCAACGCCGGCGCTCCGCCCGACCTTCTCCGGACCTCCCGGCTCCGGCCTCGCTGACGCCCCCTCCCTCCCCCCACTCCGCTGTATGCAGGATCCGTCTTCCTTTGCGTCGTTCCGCACGGCCGATTCCTCGCAGGCCCCCTCGCGCGAGTTCCGGCAGAACCTGATCACCCGACAATGGGTCGCCGTCGCCCCGGGCCGGACGGATCGCCCCCACGACTTCGGCGGCGCAGACAGTGATGCAGACGGTGATGCGGACGGCGCGTCGGGCGGGTCGTCGCCGGTCGACGGCTGCCCGTTCTGTCCCGGGCACACCGCGGAGCTCCCGTCGATTATCTGGGAGCAGAACGGCATGGCGGACGGCCCGGCGTCCTGGCAGACCCGGGTGGTCCCGAACAAGTTTCCGGCGCTGACGTCCGCAGACGACGGTCGCGAACAGTCGGCCGGCCTCTACCGGGCGCGCCCGGCGTTCGGCCGACAGGAGGTGGTGATCGACACGCCGCTGCACCACCAGCCCTGGTCCGACATGCCCGTCGCACAGGTGGAGGCGGTTTTGCGAACCTACCGCCGGCGCTACCGCGCCCTCCGCGACGAGGGCCTCATCCCCTTTGTCTTCCGCAACCACCGGTCGGCCGCCGGCGCCTCGCTCGCCCACCCGCACAGTCAGATCATCGCAACCGACCTGCGTCCGCCGCAGATCGAACGGGAGGAGCGCCGCGCCCGGGCGCACACGGCCGAGACGGGCCGGTGCGCCTACTGCCAGATGCTCGCCGACGAGCAGGCGGCCGGCGTCCGCGTGGTGCGGGAGACGGACGCCTTTCTCGCCTTCGTTCCCTACGCGGCGACGGTTCCCTACGAGGTGTGGGTTCTTCCGCGCGAGCACGCCCCCGACGTGGGGACCGCCGACGACGCGACCCTGGCAGCGCTTGCCGAGACACTACAAGACGTTCTCGCGGCCCTGTCCGCACAGTGCAGCGCTCCTCCCTACAACCTGTACATCCGCACGGCGCTCGATGGCGTCGAAACGGCTCCGCACCTGCACTGGAGCGTTCGCATCCAGCCCCGTCTCAGCGTTGACGCCGGCTTCGAGCTCGGCACCGGCGTCAAGATCAACCCGTCTCTTCCGGCCCGCGATGCCGAGCACCTGCGTGCGGCGTAGCCCGACTCCGATGCCGCGCCGCCGACCGCGCACCGGCCGGCTTCGGTCATGACGGCCCCGCCTCGGCGGTTTCCTCGCGGACCACCGGGTCGGCGCGCATCTCTCGTAGCCGCACCGTTCCGCTGCCGTTGAGGTAGAGCCCGACCGTTCCCTCTCCGGCGACGGGGCCGTCGCCGTCCACCACCATGCGGTCTTCGACGAAGGCCCGGAACGTGCGCCCACTTCCCCGCACGCGAACGGTGCGCCACCCGGAGAGCGTGAACGACCGGGAGTCGAAGCCGCGCAGCTGCTGTCCTTCCAGCCGGCCCAGGAGGAGGCGGCTGCCGTTGTAGCCGAGGAAGTCGTAGTAGTTGCGGCCGCGCACATGATGAGCGATTCGCACCGTTCCGTCAAAGTCGTCGGTGTTGAGTTCGACCGACACGTCGACGTCGCCCAGGTCCTGCGGAATGGTGAAGAAGACCGGGCGGTCCTCCATCACGAGCGCGAGGCCGTTCCGGCGAGAGCCCTCCGGCTCGAACAGGTAGGAGCGAACCGAGGTCGGGCCGCCGCGCACCCAGGTGACGCGGTCCTTCCAGGCCCCCGGAGACGTCGGCCGCCAGGTCCAGCCCGCCTCTCGCATCGCCAGCCCGAGCAGCGAGTCGGCCGGTGCCTGCGACGTCGCGCTCGTGTCGGCCGCCGCCCGCCGCTCGGCCTCCAGGACCTGCACGCCGATGCCGTACTGGTACACCATCTGCCCGCCGTTTTCTCCGGCTTTCCAGATCGGGATCATTCCGCCGAGCCCGATCGCCACGATCAGGCCGTGGAGGAAGGTGTTGTCCACGACGGTGGGAAGAAAGGCCAGCCCGACCCGCAGAAGCGCGTACAGGCTCGTGTAGAGCATCGTGTACCAGCCCCAGGTCAGGTGCGTCGTGAGGGTGGCGGCGGCGTCGCCGTTGGGGATCGTGACGGTGTCGATGGCCCACGTGCCGGTGTAGTACGTGACGACGGCGCTGAGGCCGGTCATCACCCACAAGCCGGTGGCCGCCGGGACGCCCCAGTCCCATCGCCGCCAGAAGAGGGCGAGCACGTCGACGAAGACGGCCACGCTGATCAGCGCGATGGGAAAGTGAACGATGAGCGGGTGGATGTTGGGAACCCAGTCGGGAAACACGGGAGGAGGAGGTACGGGGAAGGGGCGTCTGCGAGGGGGCGGCCGCCCTCTACGTCGG